>CALRHQ010000096.1 GCA_943359415.1 Candidatus Peribacteria bacterium | reverse complement strand
TGGAACACAGGTCTTTTATGATAAAAACGTAAAGAATTCTCTCAGTCTTCAATTCAACACTCCTACATACAATTTAGATGCAGCTCCAAATACAAAAACGAGCTACATTGCTGAAATTTCCGCTCAAGTATGTAATGCCGACGGCACTCAGTGTCAAAACCTTGTAACAGATACAAAAACTATTTTCCACAAGGATCAAAAATTCCAAACAGATCCAGAGACATACAGAAAATATGTTTATACTATTCCTAATGACACTCTTGTAACTCAAGTAAAAGATCACCTTACAAATAACGGAGGTAATCCAACTTACATTTTTACAATCAAGGATCCTACTGGAACAATTCTTACAACAAATACTCTAACACTAGTAATTAGCGAGAATGACAAAGCTGCAATTATGGCTCCTCCTATTGTTGGAAACATCTTTGATGAAACCACTTTTACAATGAAAGTTTTCTATCCTCAAGTATCAAATAACGAAATACCATATAGCGTAACTGGAACTCAACCAATCACATTCAAATACACTCTACCAAACATCAAGACAGGTGCTCCTCAAACTCAATATTTGGCTACAGCAACCCTTGTGTTCTGCGACGATTCTTTGAGCTCATGCACTGACCTAAGATCATTTGAAAGCTACGTTTTCAGCACTAACAATCAGACAAAACAGATGATTTTTATGAAAACAGACTTTGATAGCTTAATTGCTTCAAACCCAGATAAAACAACTTTTACTTACAAAGTTACAGATCCAACAGGATCAACTTTTTACTCAGTCAACAGTTTTAAACTAATTAAACAATGATAAAGATAAAAAAATTCTACAATTTGTTTCTTAACAATAGATTCGTTTTCGAAAAACCCGGAGAAGCTCCAAGGGCTGCCGAAAGTGAAACACGTGCAGAACAAAGAGAGCCAGAAAGCAAAGAACAAGTTGCAGAACAAAAAGCTGAACGTGCTGATTTAGCGGATAAAAAAGCTCAAGAAGAAACGACCAAACCGGAAACAAAAGAGGACAATGAAACCCCTGCTGGAAAAGTTCACAAAACTTACATTGAAAAAACAGAAGCAATTAAAGAAGACGATGCCGAAAAAGACCTAAAAACTCTTCAGGATAATGATATTAAAACAATTCGTTTTAAATCAAGGCTCCTAAAGTCTAAAACTGAAAACGAAGACGAAAATACTCAAGCTTTAAACATTAAAGAAGAAACAGCAAAGCGTATCAAAGCATACACAGACAAGGGTGCTAACGATTGGTACACCCTAAACTATCAACGTTTGGGATCTGACAAAAAAGGTCGTACTCACGAAATGAATGTTGGACTCGGAGACATTTTATTAGACCCAGATGTAAAAGAAATTTTACTAAAAAGATCTAATGGAACCATCGTTAAAGCTCATCGTGGAGTAGTTCCCTCTCGTCAAATGCATGCAGGACGCCAAGCATTTTTAGATGAAAATAATCGCTATCTAGATAGCTATAGCGGCGACAGCTTCCGCATTTTAAGTGGCGACGAAACTGACTTCAAAAATCCCGAAGCTGTAAAGAAATATCTCAGTCAATTCGGTGAAGAAGAAAAAGCACGCGAGGAAAACGAGAAAAATTTCGATGATGAAATGAAGTCTATGGAAGACCAGGATAATTACTATACAGAGGCAAACCTAGATCCAAGTAAAAGTGTCGTGGAACAGATTAAGATTCCACTATCAAGCAGTCAGAAAGAAAATGCAAAAATTATTGAAACAATTTTCAAAGAGGAACTTCAAGGCAAAGGACTTTCAGATGAAGCTATCTCAAAAATTATTGCTGCAGCCATTGTAAATGCCTACAAAGAATCTGGATTAAATGCATCTGCAATTGGAGATCACGGAAACAGCATTGGATTATTCCAACTAAACATAAATGGAGCAGGTCATCACATGAGCGTAGAAGAAAGACAGGATCCAGTCACAAACACAAAAACTATAATAAAAAGAGAAGTTTTAGGATCATTTGGAAGAGTATTAATTGCTCGTGCAAAAGCAGGAGCAACAGTTACGGAACTAGCCGCAGTCTTTTCCAAATACATCGAGAGACCTAGAGATGTATATGGTGCTATGAAGGCCCGCTCACAGGCAGCGTTAAAGATGTTTGGTGAACGTGTAGTAAGTACTCAAGACGAAATTGCCGAAAGAATCGACAATGGCAAAGAAGGTGCAAATGGAAAAGGCATCATCAAACTCAGAAGTAACCAAGATGCTTGGATCTTCGGAAGTAGCAGCGTTGTCGGATTAAATGGAACAAAGGATAAATTGGGATTAAAAAACGTAGGATTCTTTGGAGTTGTCGGAATAAACTCAGGAAACTTTTACAAAAAACTCGTAGAAAATTGGGATAGAATTAAAGCCCTAAAATTCCCACCACAAGTAATTTTGATGGGTATGGCCGCAAACGGACTAAACAATTCAGATAGCAGCGTGAGAGAAAATCTCGAAAACTATTCCAAGATAAAAACACTCCTAGAATCAAGAGGTACAAAAATAACAGTAACAACCGTACAACCTTCCGAGAAAAACGGAGAAGGAGTAAGCAAATTCAATGACGAATTAAGAAAAACATATGGTGAGAACTGTATAGATGTTGCGAAGTACACCACTACTTCTGATGGAACAGCAATTATCCCGGAATACGCAGCTCAATACGGACATCTAAAAGGAGAAGGTGCGAAAATTCTAGATAGAATGGTCGTTGGAGCAGTCAAAGAAGGTGCAAACACAAACGAGCAATCAAGCAGCAATAACGAAAAAATTTCAGAAAAAATTCAAAACGGAATTATAAATCTTAGCAGTAATCAGGATAGCTGGATTTTAGGTAGCAGCAGCGCTGTACAAATGAATAGAATCAGAGATACCATTTCTCTGGGAAACACAGGATTTTTCGGAATCGGAGGCAGTGGCCCAGAAGGATTCTATCAAAAGCTACAAGATTATTGGCCAAAAATTTCTCAGTTAAAATTGCC
>CALRHQ010000095.1 GCA_943359415.1 Candidatus Peribacteria bacterium | reverse complement strand
CAACTGCAAAACTTTGGGAAAGTCTAGCAAGTTTTATCGCAGTCATATTGATCACAACATTTATAGTATGGATGATCAAACATAGTGATGGAATTAAAAATCATATCGAAAACAAAGCCGCACTCGATATATCAAAAAACGGAATATTTTTGCTTTCCTTATTTATGGTTGCACGAGAAGGCGCAGAAATAGCCATCTTTTCATTCGCCGGAAAATATTCAATTATGCCAATCGCTCTCGGCATAATCCTATCGATAGCGCTCGCAATATTGATTCACTATTCTCTTCTAAAGATTAAACTTAATACGATCTTCAACATAACGCTTGTTTACCTAATACTTCAGGCAGGATTTTTACTTGGCTACAGCATTCACGAAGGATTATCAGCTTCTAAAGAGTTGCAAATAATCAGTGAATCAAATCCTATCTTCCAAAAAACTTTTGATTTATCCAAAACTGTATTAGACCACAAAGAAGGAGTTGTAGGCTTACCTCTATATGTTTTATTCGGGTGGTATTCAAAACCTGAATGGATTCAGTTTATAGTGCAATATAGCTACAGCATTTTCTTCTTAACTTATTGGTATAAACATAAACGAAGAAAATAAAACTTATGGCACTTCGACCAATAAGAAACACAGAAGAACTTGAAAAATTTACAGGTAAAAAAACTCCAAAAAGCCAGCAAGAAAAGATCACAAAAGTCATAAATACAATGCCTGTAAGATTTACAGACTATCTTTTGAAATTATCAAAAAAATCAAAAGCAGTGGCAAAACAATTCATGCCGGACGCAAATGAACTCGAAGATAACGGCTGTGAGAAGCCTTTTGAAGGAGTCATGAAAACAGGCATAGAAGGACTCGAAAGAATGTACATCGACAGATGCATCATCATGCCTATAAACCAATGTCCAGCATATTGCCGTTTTTGTTTTAGAAAATTTTACGAAAAAACATCAGCCCCTGCAATGAGCTACGAAAATATGAAAAAAGCATTTGCTTACATAAAAAAAGACAAACGATTAAAAGAAGTTTTAATAACAGGCGGCGATCCACTAATGGATCTAAATCGACTGGAATATATTTTACAAAACTTAAGAGAAATTCCACACATTCAAGATATTCGCATAGGAACCCGCTCTCCAATGTTTGATCCGGAAAGAATAACAACAGATCTCGTAAACATGCTCCTTAAATATCACGATCTCGAAAAGATGAAACCGATAGAACTCGCAACTCATTTCAATCATCCTGATGAAATAACTCCTGAATCGATAGCAGCAATAACAAAATTCAGCAAATCCCCTATCAAGATTTACAATCAATCCGTTCTTTTAAAAGACATAAATGACGATCCAAAAATTTTGGAAGATTTATTTAGAAAATTACATTTATTAGGCGTTGAAATTTATTGCTTGTATCATTGTGATCCGCTAAAAGGTACAAAACATTTCAGAACTTCTATTCAAAAAGGCATAGAAATAAAAAAATATTTAAGAGGAGGAAATGCTACAGGAAGGATAAATCCTGCATATATAATCGACACACAAATAGGCAAAGTCGAAATCGGCGTCGACAGCCACATAGAAAGAAAAGAAGGAGAATACGTCTGGATAAAAACACCATACAAATTAAATACATACAAATCAGTCTGTCCAAATTTCAAATTACCAAAAGATATGTGCACAGTGGATAAAGAAGGATATATTTCTGTTAAATATTTAGATGCCGAATAACAATTTTTTCAAATAAAAAACAATGTCAAAATTTTACTTACTCATCGCAACTCTCAACCTTCTGGATTTGATAGCAGTACTCTCTGCAAAATTTTGGAGCATAAATAAAAATCCAATTTTTTTGGCAATAACGATAATTTGTTTCGGTGGAGCAGGATTCTTTTTCGCCCTTTCTCTAAAATACGAAGGAGTAGCCATAACAAACATCCTTTGGATCGCCATTTCAGTAATTTTAATGACATTCATAGGCTATTTCTTATTCAAAGAAACTATCACAATACTTCAATTCATCGGCATCGCACTAATCACAGCTGGACTGATACTGGTAAATTTAAAATAGAACTTTTCTTTTCATGCAGAAATCCGCTATATTAAGACAAGAAATTAATACTTTTTTTTTAAGATGATTACTTTAGATCTGAAAAATTCAAAAGCCGTCGACAAAAAAGAGCAAAAAAATATTTCAGATTTCCTCAAAAGAATAGAAGACAAACGTCAGGGTTTCTACAAAATCATCGACGATAAAAAAGCATTTGAAAAAATCGAAGATCTTGCGAAAAAATTAAAAAATAATTTTGAATCTTTCGTAGTTCTAGGAATCGGTGGATCAGCACTCGGAACAATTTGCCTTAAGAATGCACTAAAACCGAAGCATCACGAAAAACTTTTCATCATTGATAACATTGATCCGGATTTCATAAAAGAAATCGAAAACAAAATCGAGCTCAAAAAAACACTCTTCATAGTAGTATCAAAATCAGGAGATACACTTGAAACATTGTCACAATTTTTTTATTTCAGAAAAAAAATTTTAGATCAAAAATTAGATGTAAAAACCCATTTCATTTTTATCACTGATTCCGAAAAAGGCTATCTTCATGATTTAGCAAAAAAAGAAAATTATCAAACACTTGATGTACCTGAATCCGTAGGAGGAAGATTCTCTGTTTTGACAGCCGTAAGCCTTTTTCCTGCAGCACTTATAGGAATAAATATCAAAAAAATTATCGAAGGTGCAAAAAAAATGCGTGACAAATTTTCATCAAAAGACTCAAAGAAAAATCTGCCATTCTTACTCGCAAAAAAACAATACAATCTTTACAAAAAAGGATTTAAAACAAATATTTTATTTCCATATTCAAATTCACTTTCAAGTTTTTCAGACTGGACAAGACAGCTGGTTTGCGAAAGCACAGGAAAAAAATTCGACAACAAAAAAAGAAAAGTTTTCACAGGAATAACCATAATTCCAGCCATCGGTGCAACTGATCA
>CALRHQ010000094.1 GCA_943359415.1 Candidatus Peribacteria bacterium | reverse complement strand
AACATCAGACATTTCACTCGCAAAATTTGATATCAGTACAAATATAGATATTACAACAAAAAGTATAACATTGGATTACACGGGCGTCAGTGGGGCAAAAGGAGCAAGCGATATAAAAACAATATACATATTGAACGGAGCAAAAGAATTGGCGTCATCATCAGCTCCAAAATTTCCGCTGAAAATCGACATATCCACAACAGTATCAAAAGACAATCCGGCGACAATCGAAGTAATTGTAGAAATGGTCGCAACTGCATATACCGGAGCTGATAGTAACAAACATGCAATCAAATTGATTGAAATTGAACTTTCAGACGGCACAAAAATAACACCGAATGTGGTTGGAAACACTATGACAATCATACAGAAGGATGTTGAGATTCAACAGTCAACACAGGTAGATAAAACTACGGCAAAATTAAGTGCAGATGCGGCCATAGGGAATGTGATATCTCCTGGAACAGAGGTTCAATTCGCATCATTTGAATTTATTCCAAAAGCAGATGTCTCAATAAAGAGCGTTATATTTGAAAAAAGAGGGTTTGGAGCTTTGAGCGATTTCAACTCAATATCAATGAATGTTAACGGTGGAGCGTTTATAAAAAAAGATAAGCCTACACAAAATCCAATACAATTCGACTTTAGCGAGGCAATAAAATTAAACAAAGACGTAACAGCAAAAATAGCTGTAAAAGCAGAGATCTCTGCTACAGCACAAGCTTGGAATACACACTTTCTCAAACTAAAAGAAATTGTATTTTCAGATAATTCAAAACTTGTTCTTGATCTGGATAGCAATACAATGACAATAGTCGCTGACCAAAATACAAAATTTTCAGTTTCAGACGTAGGAGTAAAAGACATTAAGGCAACATACATTTGGGACTCTGCCTCTTACGTTTCCACGGTAGATCTAAATAAAGCAGTCACTTTCACATGGGAATCCACATATGACAGCACAACAATTGCACAATATGAAGACGACAAAAAAGCTAAACCAACACTAAGCTACGAACTAAAATTAACAAACGTAGCGAAAAAAGAAGTTACATGGGAGCTGTCACAAGCATGGGGCAAAGGAACGCAAGGAGTTACAGCTGAAGATGTAACATGTTTTAAGCAATTATATGGTGTAGAGGGGAAAGCACTTGTTTCAGGAAAAGATTGGATATGCAAATCATTCATAGTACCTGATTACATAAAAACAAAACTCGAAAAAGGTGCGGAATACACATTCGAAGTGACAGCCTTTGACGGCAAAGAAACAAAAGTAACAGACACAAAAATCAAAATTTCAGAATCATTCAATGCCGGAGGCACCAATGTTTTCAATATTCTAGACATAATCTTGGACCTATTCAGGTAAATCAAACCTACGGAAATTTATACGTATATAACCTATTCCTATGAAAACAAAACAAATTCTACTATCATCATTGATGATTTCGCTCATCACAAGCGTTGCGGTATCATATGCCGAAGCACCACCTAGCGTATCTTCTCCATTTGGTGATTCCGGAAGCTCATCAAGTAGTTCAAGTTCAACATCTACCGATTCTTCCCCACCATCCCTTGGAGGAAGCTCATCAAGCAGCAGTACAACAACAACTACGACTACTCCTCCAAAAACTACACCATCTACAACGACTCCTCCCAAAACAACACCACCACCTACAACTCCTACAAATAACACATCAAGTAGCACATCTACTTCATCAAATTCAAACAAATCTTCATCATCAGGTTCACAAACACCGACACCAAAAAAACTTTCAAAAACAGGTCCGGCAATGGCGATTTTAGTTTTACCAAGCTTGCTTGCTGGATATTTTATAGGTAAAGGAAAGAAGAAATAATAGCTACATAACATCAAAAATGCCTCTCAATAGAATAATCTACGAGGGGCATTTTTATATCCAATATTAAATTTTCTTAAAATCTTTTTAAAATTCTTTTTCTTTCTAAAAGTTGACTGTCAAAAATCATTTTGGTAAACTAAAAACAGTAATACTATGAAAGAGACCCTTATATGGTTCTGTCCATATCGGGGGCTCTTTTACTTTGAGCGTTGATATTCCAGCTCGAATTTTTTATTATACAAATAAACAATAGGCGCATTTGTTTCCCTTAAAAGCATCGAACATCTTTTGTATGGAGATAATAAAACTTTTAATCGTCCTTTTAACAAAAGAAATTTTATAAGACTATCATAATCACCATCACTGGAAACGATGACCGCTTTATGGTAAACATTTTCATAAAAATCTCTAACACTCCACAAAACAAGATCAGCATCACAATTGCCCTTAACTAGGCCATAACGATCAGTAAATGTTTTCTTAAATACGAGGATAAATCCTGCATTTCTTAGGAAAGCATAAAGACTTTCATTCTCTTCAATGAACCCAATAAAAATATAAGCACGATCAACACAATATTTTTCTTTTAGCCATATCCTAAATCTAAAATAGTCCAGTTTCCATCCAAGAGAATAAATCCCTTTGTGTAGATTCGCACCATCTATGTAGGCACAATTTTTCTCATTTTTCTTCATACGCAAACTCTAGCAAACTAACATTAAATAATTATTAAATTTTCTTAAAATCTTTATAACAGCAAATCTATATCAAATTTTCTATACAAATCACCCTCTAAAGCACCCTCTTGCATTTTCATCAAAAGTGTTGTATAATACAGGTAGTAAAATCTTTCAAAGCGTGAAATTATCATGCAGTGAAAGAAAAAACAAAAATATTTATTTAAAACAAAAACAAATATGGACATACAAAATGTACCAACACCTGAGGTCAAAATGCCTGAGGTAACAAATCCTGAATCAACTCAGGAAGCCCCAAAAAATAAATTGGGTCTATTCGCGCTTATCGGAGTAGTGCTTGTAACAGTACTCGGCGGTGGCGTTTATTATTTCGGATTCGCAGGAAGTTCTAATCCTCCAACACTAGAGAAAATTGGTGGAGAAGGATTACAGGGATTCTCAAAGTTAAATATTCAGACTGGGAAATTTAAAGGAAAATATGGACA
>CALRHQ010000093.1 GCA_943359415.1 Candidatus Peribacteria bacterium | reverse complement strand
AAATGATGAAAAAATATGGCATGCATTTTGAACATAATGAACAAAGTCGAAAAACTGTTGAAGAAATAGAAAAAGCATATCCTGATTTTAATGGACTAAATCTCACCCTTGAGGTTTTAGACGGACTTATAAAACACCAAACGATTTTTGATCAACATGGAAAAGTTTTCGAGACAGCATCACATTTGGAAGCGCAGATTGTGAATATTGCTGATGAAATTGCATATACAAATCATGATTTGGATGATGGTCTTCGCGGTGGATTTTTAAAAATTTCCGAACTTAAGAAAAAAACTTTATGGATAATGGCTGAAGAAAATGTTCTGCAAAGATATGGGAAAATTACTGATAAAGATGTTTTGATTTCACGTACTATAAGCAATATTCTTTCAATGATGGTTGAGGATTTATGCCTACAGACAGAGAAAAACTTGAAACAAGGAAAAATAAAAAACCTTGATGATGTAAAAGCTTATAAAGGTTTGATTGTGAAATTCAGTGATGAAATGTCTAACAATATAAAACAACTTCGAAAATATCTTTTTGAAAAATTTTATATGAATACTGATATTTCAAAAAAAATAGAGAAAGGAAAAAGAATGATAAAAAAAGTTTTCGAATTTTATGTAAAAAATCCAAAGAAGTTTCCTGGTAGAAAATCTGCGAAGAAAAATTCTTTAATAATTGATATAAAAGATTATATCGCCGGAATGACTGATTCTTTTCTCATCACTGTGTTTGAAAAAATTTCAAAAAAGCATTAGACTGCTGCCGTATGAATTGTCCAAAATGCCAAAAAGGAGATACGTGTGTACTTGATTCTCGTGAGACAGACGGCCATAAAGCTGTCCGAAGAAGACGAGAATGTGAAAAGTGCAACCATAGATTTACCACTTTCGAAAGAGTCGAAGTCAGTAAGTTTATTGTCGTAAAAAAAGATGGATCACGTGAATCTTATGACAGAGAGAAGCTGGAAAAAGGAATTTGGAAATCTTGTGAAAAAAGAAAAATTACAGAAGAACAAGTCAGCCAAATGTTAAATGGACTTGAGGAAGAATGGTCAAATCTCGGAAAAGAAGTCGATAGCGGTATTATAGGAGAAGGAATCATGAACGCACTAAAAGAATTGGATGAAGTCGCATATATAAGGTTTGCGTCTGTATACAGACAGTTTAAAGATATCGATACTTTCAAAAAAGAACTTCAGAAGCTTTCGAAATAGTATAATTTTTCAATCATCACGTGGGGGTTGCGTTAATGCGTTTTTTATTGTATAATATAGTTGATTAAAAATAAAAACTAAAACAAAAAACAATATGAAAAGAAGCAAATTCTTAGTTGGAATTGTTACTTCGCTTTCCATCTCTATCCTACTTTCAGGCCTTGCTAATGCTGATACGAAAATTATGCGAGCGTCTGTTCTTGGTGCGACTGAGGTGCTTAATGTTAGTGAAAATACTACAAAAGTTGCAGTAGCAACTCCACAAAAATCTCTCGAAAATTGTGTATATGAAACTGCAAAAAATCAAACTTTTAACGCACAAACCATATCTGTTCGTAGAAAACTTAAAGTTGATACAAATGAAGTTTTCAGAGTTACAGCGTTTGTAAAAAATTCAGGTAATACGCCGTGGTTCTCAGGAAAAAGCACTTGTACCGGTCCTCATGTTTCGCTTGGAACAGATAATCCAAGAGATGCTAAAAGCCAACTTTATGCTGAAGAACTTGATGGAGTTGTGAGCACAAACTGGGAAGGAAATAATCGAGTTGGAATGGATCAACTTAGAGTTGATCCCGGATATGTTGCTTCATTTACATTCTTTTCAAGATCTCCAAAAAATGCCGATGTTCTTAAAGAAAATTTAACTCCGGTTGTTGAGGGAATAAAATGGATGGATGAAGCAAAACTATCTTTTGACCTTATGGTTGGAGACACGGGGATGCTTCCAGGAGATATAAGACTAAGAATGTTTTATGCTAATCAAAGTGGATCTGCTGCAGATATTCCTGTTGATGGAGAAAAGACTATAAATATCACTCTTTCAACTCAAAAAATGGCTATAAAATTAGGAGATTATGTCGTCCGTGAATTCACTATAAGTAGTGGTGCATCTTCTACCCCAACTCCTCGTGGAGAGTTCAGTATAATGCTAAAACAAGAAACTAGAGTTGGTGGAAAAGCGCCTCATTATATCATGCCAAACTTTATGATGTTTGACGCAAGAGGATATGGTCTTCATGCCCTTCCAAGTCTTCGAGGAAGAGGTGATGCATTCTGGACTGAAGCGAGAGAACATATAGGTATTCCAGTAAGCCATGGATGCGTAAGAATGCTTCCAGAGGAATCACAATTTGTATTTGATTTTGCTGACATAGGAACAAAAGTACATATTGAAAGATAAACTTTTGGGTATCTTAAACTTTTGATATATAATCGAGCTCCATTACTAAAAATATATGAGCTCGATTTTCGATAATTTGAATGATAGACAGGTTGAGGCAGTTACACATTTTGAAGGTCCTCTTTTGGTAATAGCCGGTGCCGGTAGCGGAAAAACAAAGGCTTTGACCAACCGAATCGCTTACTTAATCATGGAAAAAGGAATAAATCCTTGGAATATTTTGGCAGTCACTTTTACGAATAAAGCTGCAAAAGAAATGAAAAACCGTGTTCTTAAATTGCTTGGAAAAAATGAAGTTTCTTCGAACCAAGGAGGTTTTTATGAAGACAATACTATCCCTACAGTAGGAACTTTTCATTCAATTTGCGTAAGAATTCTTAGAAAATATATTCATCTTTTGGGATACGAAAATGAGTTTGTTATTTATGACGATACAGATCAACAAATCTTGATGAAACATATTCTTGAAGAGATGATGCTTGATCCAAAGAAAATGGTTCCACGAGCTATTTTGGGAAGTATTTCAAATGCTAAAAATCAACTACTCGGACCTAAAGAATTTGCCTCATATGCTCATGATTTTTTCTCTGAAAAAGTTGCTGAAATTTATCCAAGATATCAAAAAGCTTTGATAAAAGGCAATGCACTGGTCAGCGGTTGTGGCCATAACCTGCCGCATGGGCACCGCCTCTTCGGAAGGTATCTCAGCAGGCAGGGGCTGCCAACCGTACCGATCACCCAAAAGAACAATAAAGTTAGGTTTTGGAGATATATCCT
>CALRHQ010000092.1 GCA_943359415.1 Candidatus Peribacteria bacterium | reverse complement strand
AGTTCCCAAAGTCCTTTTCCTGCAGAGTCTTTCAACGTCCATGTGTAGCTTACTGTTTCATCCGTACGATCGTTTTTCTCATATTGTGCAATTGTGTCTCCATCGTATGTAGACCCCCATCTAAACATAAGTTCTTTTGTAGGATCAATGCTTACTGTTTTATCTGCATTTACAGCAGAGCCTATGACTTGTAGACCTTTCACTTCAAGTTTGCCAGTATCGGCGACTTCTGTTTCTGGACTTGTAGATACAGATTCATCTTTATCGAATTTCACCCATACCATGTAAAAATCTTTCATCTTGTATGCCTTCAATGCATCTTCTGTTCCGCCATCTGTATAGATTTTTTTGAATTTCGCATCGAGTGGATAGTTTGCCACTTTTACCCAAACTGAGACAATGCTGCTCATACAATGAGAAACTGATGAATACAATTCATCTGATTTTACAACTCCTGAGTTCCATCCGTCTTTAGCTTCAAGACAGAAGTTAGAACTTTCGCTTGGCTCAACCGAGCTATCTTTATATCCGTAAAGTTCGCTATCTTTATTTGATACAAATACGAATGTGTTATTTGCAGGAACAGATGTATGCGCAAGTGCTGCAGTATCTGTTATTACAGAAATTCCATCAAATCCATAATATGTTTGTTTTGTTGTTTTCCATTTTCCGTCACCAACATTATAAAAACCGGCCATATATTCTTGTCTTTCCGCACTTGCTTTGAAATTTCCAGTAATTTCACCAAGATTTGTGTCTGTTTCAGAATAAACGTCTGAAAGTCCACCTGCTTGTGGAACAAATTTTAGATTCGCTTTAGCGGTGCTTTCTTTTCCATCAGCGTCTTTTTTTGTTTGTTTAAACTCAGCTCCTACTTTTGCTTTTTCAGCTTTCAAAAATCCTGTTTGCTTGTCAGCTGTTGATCCTTGATATAGGCCTGTTGCTTGTAGGTTTGGAGGCATAGCATTTTTTTCCGCATAATTTTTGTAGTAAAGTCCACCACCAAGCGCAGTTATGACCACAACGACTAAAGCAATGAGTGCTTTCTTATTCATAAGATAGAGGTTAAAAATTTTATAAATTATTTTTTGGTAAAACTTTGATTTCAGTATTGAATGAACTTACTGTGTTGTCAACATCTGTTATTTGCAGCTCAACTTTGTAAGATCCTTCTTTTTCGAAAGAGTGAGAAGGCTTAACATCTGTAGATGAAGCCCCGTCTCCGAAGTCCCAGTAGTAACTTGCCGCTGTTCCTGTCGAACATGCAGGATCAAATGTAACGTCTAAAGGAGCTTGCCCCTCTTTGAAATTTGTTACGAAACATGCTGAAAGAGGTGTCTCTCTTACCGTAATAGTTATTTCCGCCATATCTGATGAATTGTCAGCACCGACGACTGTAACTTTTGCTGTGTATGTTCCAATTGAAGCATACTTGTGAGTTATAGATGCCGTCGATAATTTTGGAGCTGTTCCATCGCCAAATTCCCATTTGTAACTTGTGATTTTTCCTGTCTGATATGTAGATCCACTTGCATCAAGTGATACTATTAATGGAGCTGTACCTTCGACTTTGTCGGCCTTCAAATCCGCTTTTATGCCTTGAGCAAGGACTTTGACCGCTACATTTGATTTTGATGAATTATTGTCAGCATCTTCAACTTCCAATGTTACCGTGAATGTTCCTTCTTCGGTAAACGTGTGAGTAATATTTTTCCCAAAACCTTCGTATTTTCCATCACCATTAAAATCCCATTTATAATCAACTATATTTTGATCGCTATCTATACTGTTACCTCCATCAAAAACTACAGCAAATGGAAGTTTTCCTGAAATCGCCAAATCCCCTTCTTTAAGTTTTGGATCTGTAGAAATCATAGCTTTCGGAGTTCCTTTTGGCGTTCCAATATTTATAATCTTTTTCACTTCTCCTTCACTTCCCGCTTTATCAGTTACAGTAAGTGCGACTTCAAAAGTTCCTTCTTTTTTGAATGTATGAGAAACTGTTTTTCCTATTTCTGTTTTTGTTCCATCTCCAAAATCCCATTCGTATTTTTCTATTGTACTATTTTTTGAAGTTGATTTGTCAGCTTTAAAAATATATGAAGTTTCTTTTAGGAATTCCGTAGGATCTCCCAATACGCTGATTACGGCTTCAACATCAGATTCTCCTGCCATGATTTCTTTTTTGGCTACTGCAGTGCCGCCGGTTGATGATGTTATTTTTAGAGCAACATTATAACGTCCGGCTTTTTCAAAAGTGTGTTTTATTTTTTCTCCTGTTGCATCGATTTTATCATCACCATCAAAATCCCATTCGTATTTACTGATCGTTCCATCAGGATTTACAGAATCAGAACCATCAAAATTTACTTCAAGAGGAATAGGTCCGCTATCTTTGTCTGCATTGATTATTGAGCTTAATGCCTGTTTGTCTATTACTACTGTTATTGTATATGTGTCTTTTGATTCTTCGCTTGTTGTTTTGTTTCTTTTTGTAATTGCCAAAACTACATCGAATCTTCCTTTCTTTTCATATGTGTGTGTGACGACTTGGCTTGTACCAACTTTGTTGTCACCAAAATCCCAATCATAAGAAATTACCTGAAAAATATTTCTATCAATAGGCGCATGTGATGCATCAAATTTCACTTCTATCGGAGCTGTTAGATTTAATGTTTGTTCCGGTGTAGTAATGATAGGATTTTGCAAGTATTTTGTTACGAGTGATCTATTCATTTCAACGAATATAAAGGAAGCAACCCATATGACCATTAGTAGGAACATGATAACTCCACGAATGATTAATGGCTTTAGTGCGGCTTTTCTTCCCATGACGTCTTCTTTTGGCACTCTGTTCATCGCCATAAAACTTCTTAGGACAAATACAACCATAACAAGAGCAAACAACATGAAAATGACGTGTACTATTGTGCTAAGTGTATCTGTAAAAGAAAGACTATTTAGGTTTAACATCAGAGCGATTGTGTTGTTTCCATCCACATCGACTTGAGAAATCAAAAATAAAATTAAGCCAACAATTGCCGCTCCCACAAGGCCTGAAACCATCAATACTTTCTTGATAGCTTTTCTTCTGGCTTCCGGATCAAACGGAGGTTTTACACTTGGATCAACGTGATTTTTCACTTGGCCTATTGTTTGTTTTCCGGGCTCGACATTTTCTTGATTTTGCTTTGGAATATTCTCAGGCTCATTTGCGTAAGAATTTACTTTCACGTCATTTGTATTTTCGTTGTTGTTTTCCATAAATAATTTTTATTTAAATTTTATTTCTTTCGTCACC
>CALRHQ010000091.1 GCA_943359415.1 Candidatus Peribacteria bacterium | reverse complement strand
AGAGTATTACAATATTTCCGGCTAAGCATGATGTGACGACAAAAGATAAAATTGAAAAGGCTATTGCTGGAATAAGAGCAGATATGGAAATTCGTCATGCGGAGTTGCTAAAAACTGGAAGAAATATTGAAGCTGAGAGAATTAGAACTCGTACAGAATATGATATAGAAATTTTGCAGGAAACTGGTTATTGCAGCGGTATTGAGAACTATACTCGTTACTTGGCTGGTAAACTTCCTGGTGAACCACCGACAACTTTGATGGACTATTTGCCAAAAGATTTCTTGTTGTTTATTGATGAGTCCCATATGACAGTTCCTCAAATTGGAGGTATGCATAATGGAAACTTTTCTCGTAAACAAACTTTGATTGAACATGGTTTCCGTCTACCTTCAGCTCACGACAATCGTCCGTTGAAGTTTGATGAGTTTGAAAAATATATGAACAATACTGTTTTCGTTTCTGCGACTCCTGGTAAATATGAGGATGCGCATACTCCAAAGCATGGAATTGTGGAGCAGGTGGTAAGACCTACAGGGCTTGTGGATCCGGAAATTTCCGTACGTCCAATTGCCGGACAAATTGAGGATTTGATGAAAGAAATTACCGCTCGTGTAGTGAAAGGTGATCGTGTGCTTATTACTACTTTGACTAAACGTGGCGCAGAAGATCTTACTGAATTTTTGTCTGATGCGGATATTCGCGTGAAATATTTACATTCAGATATTGATACTTTAGAGAGAATTGAAATTTTGCGTGATCTACGTCTTGGGAAATTTGATGTGCTTGTGGGTATTAACTTATTGCGTGAAGGTTTGGATTTGCCGGAGGTGAGTCTTGTGGCAATTCTCGATGCAGACAAGGAAGGATTCTTGAGAAGTGCGAGCGCGCTTATTCAGACAGTTGGTCGTTGTGCACGTAATGTGAATGGGTATGTAATCATGTATGCGGACAAGATGACTGATGCGATGAAGAAGGCGATTGGAGAAACTAGCAGACGTCGTGCGAAACAAATCGCTTACAACACTGAACACGGAATTACTCCTGAAACTATTGTGAAAGCAGTTAAGGATATTAGTCAGTTTGGTGGAAAGAAGAAGGGCAAGAAAGGAGATAGAGATCTCGATTTAAAGAAAATGCCTAGGGATGAAATGGAGAGAATGATTAAGGTGATGGAAGCGAAGATGGATTTGGCTAGTCAGAATTTAGAATTCGAAAAAGCTGCAGAGATTAGAGATGAAATTGAAAATATGAAAGAGGAGTTGGGAATGTAGACTTATAGTCCGCGTCCACCGCCGCCTCCGAAACCGCCTCCTGAAAATCCTCCACTGAATCCGCTGCCACCTCCCCAAGCGCCGTGTCCTCCCTGTCCACCTGGTTTGGTTGTGAGATTATTTGTTGTAGAATTGGAAAAGCTATTTAGGCTATTGGAGAACATTATCATATTGAAATGGCTGTAAGGACTTACCGGGTAGTACCAAGAAGGGGGTTTGCTTAAAATCCCATCAAAGGCTCGTGTCCATTTATCAATGATGCCAAAGGCCATAGCATATGGTAAAAGTTTTTCGAAGAGGATGTTGTTCTGTTCTTGAAATTTCATGCGATCTTTTTCGGCGGTATTTATATATTCGTAAAGACCTTTTAGTTCATAATAAGTTTTTGTGCCTTTCGTCGTTTTTCTTGGCATAATAGCGCCAAATAAAACTATAATTAATCCGGAAAGTGCGATTGAAAAAATTTGGAGTGGTGATTCTAAGCTGGCTATAAAAAAGGCTATAAACACAGTTCCAAAGCCAATGAATTGATAGGTGGAACGAACTGTTTCCGGGTTGTGCGCGAAGTAATCTCCTGTAATTAGGGCGTCCATTACGGAATCAGTGATAGTAGGAACATGAGTATAAAAACTATTGGCGAGGGCGGATATTTTTTTCTTTTGGCCTGGTTTATTTTGATTAAAGATTCCCAGAATAATTTCTTTTTCGATTTTTTTTTCTAGAAGACAGGGTTTTACTAATTCTAATTCATAATCTGTTTTTTTGCCGAAAAGACCCGGATTTTCTATCTCTTTTATTTTAATATAACCGCGAACGGCATAATCTATAATAGTGGCAGTAATATCTCGGGGATCAAGTTTTTCATCTAGTATAGTTCCTGTCTCCGTAGGGGATAGACCTTTAGGAGGAATGAAGGTTGGAACAATGGTGTCGGATACTTTTTCATCATCACGTCCGTGTTTATACCAACGGAAAAACATTAGGAGAAAAATTGCTATAGGGAGAAAAATTATTAGATTGTCCTTGATAAACCAAAGGATAATTTTAAGAGTTGATGGAGGAGTTATTGTGCCTTTTGGTAAGCCAAAAACGATGGTCATACCTTCATATGAATTTAGAGCTTTGGTAGATGAAATTGAAATGGTGTTTTCATCTATTGTTTTGAATTGGCAGTTGCTGTCTGTTGAGCCGTATGATCCTGTGAGACAGGCTATTTGTGGTGATGCCGGAATGTTGATTGGAGAATGAATAGTTGTGGTTACTAAGTTTGTTGGAACACTCCATTCTGTTCCGTTGGCATTCCAATAAAATTCATCGTGGTCTTCGAAAGTGTTAAAAATATTATCGATGTGATAGTTAATGATGAATTTAGCTTCATTGTTCATTAAGCTGTCATCTGCTGAGGTCATTTGTATTTTGAGATAGCCGTTTTCTTTGAAGGTTTTTGTTTCCCATGCTTGTCCCTTCTCATCTATAGTTTTTAGAACCTTTATTGGTGTGTTGCGATTGTTTGTAAAATAATATGGTATGTCACGTTCAATTCCACGATGAGCTTCTTTGCTAAAGTCAGCGGTAATTGTTTCTTTTATGTCTGCCGAACTATCTGTGTTTAGATATATTTCTGAGTTGAAGGATTTTATTTCCCAATTTTCAATGAGTCTTCCTTCATTATCATAGGCTTGGATAGTTTCATTGGGAGAGGTTTCGGCAAAGGCTAAATTTCCCTGTAAAGACAGGTAAATTCCCAATATTAATGAGGCTATTTTCTTTGATGTCATTTATTGCTTTGGTTGCTCTGGAGCTTTAGGCTCTGCTGGGGCTGCTGGTGTTGCTGGAGTTGCCGCAGGTGCTTGTGGCGTGAAGCTAACTTTAACATTTTCTTTTTCTCCTTCATTTGCCTGGAAGAATTCTTTCTTGTTTAATCCTAGAGGTCCAGCGATAACGTTATTTGGGAATACTTCGAGTTTAGTATTGAGATCACGAACTGTAGCATTGTAATAACGACGAGAAAGCTGAATATGTTCTTC
>CALRHQ010000090.1 GCA_943359415.1 Candidatus Peribacteria bacterium | reverse complement strand
TTGAGGCATTTGCAAAAGGGCAAGTTTCGATGATTTTCGGCTATGCCTATACTTATGATGATATTGTTAAGGAAGTAGCTGCTTTGAAAAACAAGGGAGGTTCGATTTTGGATGTGAAAGATATTGGTGTTGCTCCTGCTCCCCAATTGTATGATCCAAGTGTTTCCAGTAATAAGAGAGTTTCTTATGCGAGTTATTTTGCAGAGGCAGTTTCTCGAAATTCTAAACGTCCGGATATTGCTTGGGATTTTTTGATTGAATTAACAAAGAAGAAAAATTTAGATTATTACTTTAATAAAACTCATAAGCCTACGAGTCGTCGTGATATGATTGAGGATCAAAGAAAAGATCCGGTTTATGGAGTATTTGCTGATCAAATCGGGTATGCTGAAAGTTTCCCAATTTTGGATTACTACATATATAAAAATTTATTTACAGACGTAATTACTAAGGCAAATCTTGCCGGAGTAGGCAATAGTGCCTTGCTGGATGCTCAGGAAAAAGTTTCTGAAATGTTGCCTCCTGAGGGATTGGTGGTGCCAAAAGCTAAAGCTCCTGCTGATGATAAAGCTGTGAAAGATACAAAGACCGATGCTAAAACTACAAAATAATAGGTTGTTTAGCTTGGGGGGAATATCTAATTTTTTTCTGTGTCTGTTTGTCGTTTTTGTTATTTTTCCTCTGAAGTTTTTGGTCTCGAGCTCTATTCTTTATGAGACTGGTGGTTTTGTTCCTTTTGTTAGTCAGTATTTATATGCTGCTGATGTTTGTTTTTTGCTGGGAATTTTATTTGTCGGACTGGATTTTGCATTTAATAAAAATCATACTTTTGAGTTTCGAGATTTAAAATTTGATAGAAATTTACTTTTCCTTAGTGCCTTTTTTGTCTTTTTCTCCTTTATTTCCATTTTTTTCTCAAATAATTTGGGGAATTCTTTTTTCTCTCTGTTGAGGTTTTTTGAGTTTTTTATTTTATATCTTTTGTTGATTTTCGAGTTGGTGAATTTCAAATTGATGATAAAAACTTTTTTGGGAGCGGTGCTTTTTGCTTCTGTACTGGGATTATTTCAGTTTATTTTGCAGCATTCTCTTGGTTTGAAAATTTTGGGAGAATCGGTTGTTTCAAATTCTATGGTGGGGGTGGCGAAACTTCAGTTCTTTGATTTTAAGCTTTTGCGAGCTTATGGCACTTTTGCTCATCCAAATATTTTTTCTGGATTTTTGGCAATTTCTTTGATTTTTATTTATCTTTTTTACAAAAAAGAGTTCTTTGTGAGAAATAAATTGAGCATTTTAGTTTTATTTCTACTTTTGGCAGTATTTTTATTAACTTTTTCTAAAACTACTTTGGTGGCTTTTATACTTCTGCCATTTTTCTTATTTCAGAAAAAGTTTACGCCGAAGTTGAAATTGTTTTTGTTGGCGATGACAGGTGTTCTGCTTGTTTTGGCTTTGATTTCAGAAGTTACTACTTTGGAAAGAGTTAGGTTTCTATCTATTAGTGGAAAGTTGTTTGTAGATAAGCCTTTTGGGGTCGGTCTTGGTAATTTTACTGAAGCAATGTCTCAATTCTCTTATTATAAACTTTTCCCGTGGAATTATCAGCCGGTGCATAATGTTTTTCTTTTGGCTTTGAATGAGATTGGATTTGCTGGACTAATATCTTTGCTTTTGATTTTTGCTTATGGACTTTATGAAACGTTAAAAAACAAAGAGTATATTCTTTTCGCCTTACTCTTTGTACTAACGATAATTTCACTATTTGATCACTATCTTTTTTCACTCTACCAAGGACAATTTCTCTTCTGGTTTGTACTGGCTTATGTGACTAAGTCTAGGAATCAGCTTATTTGTGATTTGTAGCCATTTATAAAGGCTGCTGCATCCATAACGTTCTTGCCCTCTATTTGTAGTTTGGAAGGGATGAGAGCGCCATCAGAGGTGCCAATTTTCAAGATCTTTCCGTCTATCTTGAATTTGCCCGGTTCTATTTTGTCGTTAGAAACTGTAGCTTCAATAATTTTGATTTTCTTCCCATTGAATTCTGTGAAAATTCCCGGCCAAGGAGTGAAAGCTCTAAGCATGTTTTTTATTTCTACTGCTGATTTTGAGAAATCTATTTTCCCATCTTCTTTTTCAATCTTGTGGCAGAAAGTGGCTTTTTGGTGATTTTGTGGAAGAGGAGTAAGAATGCCGCTTTTAATATCTTTTAGAGCTAGAGGTAGAATTTCTGCAGACATTTCGGAAAGTTTATTGGTTAGGCTTTCCAAACTGTCGTTTTCATCTATATTCAGTCTCTTGATTAAATAAATGTTTCCGTGATCCATTGTCTCATCCATTGCCATAATGGAAACCCCGGTATTTGTGTCACCGTGAAGTAGTGCTTCCTGAATAGGGGAGGCTCCGCGATATTTAGGCAGGAGGGAAGCATGAACATTTATCGGTCCATATTTGGCCATACCTAATACTTCTTTAGTTAAAATCATGCCATATGCTATGACCACAAAAAAATCGACTTTCTCTATTTTCTTCAATTCTTCGGCTAATTCTTGCTTATTCTTTGGTTGAATTACTGGTATTCCGAGTTTTTCGGCACAATCTTTTACCGGACTGGCAGTAAGAATCTGTTTTCTTCCCTGAGGTTTGTCAGGTTGAGTAACTACTGCAATAATTTCAAATTCGCTATCCCCATAGAGATTTTCTAAAGGTTTTACAGCGAATTCAGGTGTACCAAAGTAAATTATTTTCATAGAATTTTATTTTAGTCATATTATCAGTATTCTTAATTATTTGCCAATTATACTTGCGCAATTCCTGAAAAGTAGTATAGTATCTTCTATTTGTTTAAGTTTATGATAGAAAACCAATACCAAGATGTAATCAGTTACATTGGAAAATCAGAAAAAATCCTAATAATTTCGCACAGAAAACCTGATGCTGATACGCTAGGTGCTGCATTAGCTTTGAGAATATGGTTGGGAAGTAAAGGAAAGCAGGTGACGCTGGCTTGCGTAGATAAGCCTACTGAGGATATGGAGTTTTTCCCACACATTGGCGAATTTGTTCAGGATTTCGACGTGAATGAATTTGATTTAAGAATTATTGTTGATGCTGGTGCTTCATATATGACTAATTTTCATCTCAAATATTCAAATTTCTTTGAAGTTTCTGTGCCGATAATAAATATCGATCATCATGCTTCCAATGATCATTTTGGTCAGGTGAATATTGTCGATCCTGTGGCTCCTTCTACTACAGTGATGCTTTATAGAATGTTTCAGGACTTGGAGGTGAATATTGATGCTGATAT
>CALRHQ010000089.1 GCA_943359415.1 Candidatus Peribacteria bacterium | reverse complement strand
AGACCGCATTCAAAAGGGGAAGTCCACAAAGAGCAGAAGGAATATGATGAGCAAGTCATAGAAATAAGTCGTGTAGTAAAAGTAGTAAAAGGAGGACGCAGACTTAGATTCAGAGCAACTGTTGTCATAGGAAACAGAAAAGGAAAAGTTGGAATGGGAATCGGAAAATCAAACGAAGTCACGGGTGCAATCCAAAAAGCCATTTCACAAGCTAAGAAAAATACACTACAAGTTTTGATGGATGGAGGAACAATTCCTCATGATGTTGAGATTAAACAAAAATCATCACACATCAAATTCATGAGAGCTAAACCTGGTACGGGTATCATCGCCGGAAACACAATTCGTAAGCTTCTTGAATTAGCTGGACTAAAAGATATCTACACAAAATCACTAGGAACAACAAACAAGATAAACAATACAAAAGCTACCTTCGAAGCTCTAAAAAGATTACGCACAACTCCAGGAATGGACGCGCGTGCAAGAAAAGGAGCAGAGGAAAGAGAAAAAAGAGCAAAAGAACTAGCAGCGAAAACGCTTGCGAAGCAAGCCCCACAGCAAGCACCAAAACAACCAGTTAAAGAAGATAAAGCAGTACCAGCTACAGTAGCGCAGCCTTCTAAACCAGTTGCATCACAAGAACAACCTAAAAAAGATAACAACTAAAACATGTCATTACAAGATTTACGCAGCAAAGTACCTAAAAAACGAAGAAAACTTCTTGGTCGTGGAAACGCATCAGGACACGGAACATCTTCAACAAGAGGAGGAAAAGGACAAACTGCACGTGCAGGTTCAAGCAGAATGCCTGGATTTGAAGGAGGTCAAACTCCCCTACTTCGCAAGATGCCTAAACTAAGAGGATTCAAAAATCCATGCAAAACAGTTTTCAGAATTGTATTCACAGGAAATTTAAACGACTTTGAAGAAGGAACAACAGTAAATGAAAAAGCGCTTGTTGAAAAACAATTGATTTCAAAAAAAGACAACCCAATAAAACTTCTTTCAGGTAAAGGCAAACTGGAGAAAAAATTGAATATCATAGTGAATAAAGCTTCCAAAGGTGCTATAACTGAAGTAGAAAGTGCAAAAGGAAAAGTCGAATTAACAGAAAAATTCCCAAAGTAAAATGTTCTCATACCTACAACAAATTTGGAACTCAAAGGATCTACGAACAAAAATCCTTTTCACACTTGGAATGATTGTGATAGCAAGATTTCTTGGCCACATCACAGTTCCGGGAGCGAACATGGATGCAATTCGTGCTATGACAACGAGCAGCGAACTTCTTCAGATGTTCAGCCTTCTTACAGGAGGAAGCATGGAAAACTTCTCTATCATATTGATGGGAATTTCTCCATATATTAATGCATCTATCATAGTTCAGCTTCTTACCGTAATAGTTCCAAAACTTGAAACCCTTTCAAAAGAAGGAGAACAAGGTAGAAAGAAATTAAATTCATATACACGTTGGCTTACATTCCCTTTAGCATTTTTCCAATCATATGGAATGATCCTTCTTCTAAATTCACAATCACAAACACCAATAGTATCAAATGTAACAGATCCATCAATCGTACTTCCTATAATGCTTACAATCACAGCAGGTTCAATACTACTTGTATGGATTGGTGAGCAAATTACAGAACGAGGAATCGGAAATGGAATCTCAGTACTTATTTTCGCAGGAATCGTTGCAGGAATTCCGGAAATGATCGGAAGAGGACTTTTCCTTGCGACAGAAGACGATACTAAACTTATCCCTTTCATAACAATGATAATTGTTACGGTAATCCTTGTAACAATAGTCGTATTGGTAAATGAAGCTCAAAGAAAAATTCCAATCACGTATGCAGGAAGAGGAATCCGTTCAAAAAGCGATCAATCCTTCCTTCCAATCAGGATCAATCAAGCTGGAATGGTGCCTATTATCTTTGCAGTAGCTCTTATCAGTTTCCCTGGACTTGCTTCACAATTCTTACTTGGAGCAAAATCAGTTTGGCTTAGAGACATAGGAACATACATGAAAGACATGTTTATTCCGGGATCAATCACATACGTATTAGCCTATTTCCTACTTGTAATCGGATTCACATACTTCTACGTTTCAATCACATTCAAACCTGAAGAAGTAGCTGAAAGCATCCAAAAAAGAGGTGGATACGTACCTGGAATACGTCCTGGAAAACAGACATCAGAATATATCGCAGACGTTTCAAACAAAATGACATTATTCGGAGCATTATTCATTGGTCTAATCGCTGTGATGCCAATGGGAGTAGAAATGTTTTTTCAATCAAGCGGAATCGGAGCAATCCCCCTTCTTATGACCGGTTCAGGAATAATCATCATCGTTGGTGTAGTCCTAGAACTTATCAGGCAAGTAAACGCACAACTTGTAATGCACGACTATAAGAAGTTCTATTAGAACTCTCTCCCCTTTCAAACATAACTTATCTAGTCATTCACACTACTAGATATTTTTTTTACTTAACAATCAAACAATATGAAATTCCAAATTGATCCAAAAATATTCGAAAAATTCCCAACATTAACAATGGGAATTGTAATCTGTAAAAACATAAACAACACCGGAACACAGGAAGAAGTCCAACAAACACTGCGAATCCAAGAAAAAAATATTCTGGAAAACTACACAACCGAAACTTTGTCACAACTTCCAAAAATCGACGTTTGGAGAAAAGCATATTCTGCTTTCGGGGCAAAACCAAAAGACAATAAATCCTCAGTAGAAAGCCTTCATCGACTTGTTCTACAAGGCACAAATCTTCGACACATAAACAAATTGGTCGACATCTACAATCTGATTTCCCTGAAATACATGCTTCCTGTCGGTGGCGAAGACATGGATAAAATCGAAGGCGACGTTTCTCTAACATTCGCAGAATCAAACGAACCAGCCGTTTTATTACTCGGAGACAAAGAACCACGACCACCTCACGAAGGAGAAGTTATTTATAAAGATGACATTTCCGCAATTTGCCGAAGATGGAATTGGCGAGAATGCGATCGCACAAAATTCACAGAAGAAACAAAAAACTGTTTTCTCATAATCGAAGGCCTCTCCCCTGTCACAAAAACAGAAATCGAAACAGCAACAAAAGAACTCAAAGACCTGATCCAAAAGTTCTGTGGTGGAGAAGTTTCATACGAGATTCTTGACGATAAAAACCCAATAATAACACTATGACAACGTTACCGTTAACGACACTTTTTTGTAATTTTTGGCTTATATCTGCTATGAGTGCCTTTGCTATGACTGATGGAACTTACACATTTTCCACACCCCCAAC
>CALRHQ010000088.1 GCA_943359415.1 Candidatus Peribacteria bacterium | reverse complement strand
GATACAGAGCTTGAATCTTTCAATCATTTTGCCGGAGAAATTTTGGCTATAGTTTCTTTGCTAAAGACTGAATGCGAAATAGATATTTCTGAAAAAATTCGAGAAGTTCCCGGATGGAGAGATGTTGAATTTTAAAAATAAGTGAATTTTTAGCCTCTGATTTTTCCTCCAAGTGCTTCCAATGCTGAGCATACTTTTGACTGTGTTTGTGTCATTTCTGCGTCTGTGAGTGTTCTGTCCTCCGATTGAATTGTGATACTGAAGGCCACTGCTTTTTTGTCTTGTTCTATTTTTTCTCCTTCGTAAATGTCGAAAAGAGTTACAGAGCTTATCAAATCTTTTTCCGCATTTTTTATGGCTGTTTCAAGTTTTCCGACTTCGATGTTTTTGTCTACTGCAACAGAAATATCAAAGGTTATGCTTGGGAATTTTTGAACATGTTTGTATGAATTTTTTGTTGCCTCAAGTTTTAGGGCTTCTGTGAAATTTATTTCGAAAAGTGCGATGGAATATTTTTCGAGATCGTAATTTTTTTGAACTGTTGGATGAAGCATGAAACAAGTCGCGAGTGATTTTCCGCTATGGTCAATGAATGTTAGCGATTTTGTCGGATGTGCGTATGGTGTGTTTTTTGCACCTTTTGCTTCTGCAATGTGTGATAAATTAAATTTTTGGATGAATGTTTCTACGCATCCTTTTGCTTCATAAAATATTTTGTCTGATTTTCCTTTTACTAAAATGGCTCCGCAAATTTTCTTTTCTTCGAGGGGAAAATATTCGCTAATTTCTAGATATGTGTGTCCGATTTCGTAAATTTTTACTTCACTAAAATTTTTCACATTTTCTTGTAAATTTTTTAAAATATTTGGAGCGAGAGAAGTCACCATGTGTGATTGTTCTTCGGATAAATAATTCTGAAGTTTTAGGTGTTGTTCTTCTACGAGAAGTGATTTCTTGATGTCATTTAGGCCGTAAAATGAATAATTGTAAACTTCGTCGAATCCAAGTCCGTAAGAAAAAAGTTCACGTGTGCGATGTTTTTTTGTGCGTTCGTTGTTTTCGAGTGGAAGTTTTGTTGGTAGAGTCGGAAGAGTTGGTTCAATGTTGTCGTAACCGTAGATTCTTGCGATTTCTTCAATCAAATCGTCTTCTGCGAGGACGTCTTTTGTCGCACGGAAAGTTGGAACTTCTACTACAAATGTTTTAGTTTTTTTACCTTTTTCTGTGACTTTGAATTCAAGACTTTCTAAAATTCTTTTCATTTCTTCTGCGCTTATCTCTGCGCCGATTTTCGATTTTGCTTTTTCTAAATCCAGTGTGATTTTTAGCGATTTTTTGTTGAATTTTTGTATGTCTGTGATTGATCCGGCGATTTGAGATTCAGGACAAATTTGCAAAATCAACTGTGCAGCACGTAGGATTGCCGTTTCTGCGAGCATAGGATCGAGTGCTTTTTCAAATCTTTGTACTGACTCTGTGCGAATTCCTAGTTTTGTTGAAGTTATTCTTACTGAAGAAGGTTTGAAATTTGCAGATTCTAAAATGATAGAAGTTGTGTTTTCGTTTATTCCGCTATGTTCTCCGCCCATGATTCCCGCTACGGCAACAGGTTTTTCGTGATCTGCGATGACCAACATATTTATATCCAGATTTTGGTCTTTCCCGTCGAGTGTCTTTATTTTTTCATTTTTCTTTGCGGTTCTTACGATTATGCCACTTTTGATTAATGCCTTGTCGAAGGCGTGTAAAGGTTGTCCCATTTCTGTCATTACATAATTTGTGACATCAACAATGTTGTTGTGAATTCCATGGCCGGTTGCTTTTAGCCTTCTTAGAAGCCAATCCGGAGATGGACCTATTTTTATATCATTGATAATAAGTCCGCAATATCTTGGACAAAGTTCTTTGTCTTTTACTTTTACATCAACGCTTTCTCCTGTTTCAGGAATTTTTACTTCTACTTTTAATGGCTTGAATTTGTTGCCTGTGATCGCCGCAACTTCACGTGCAATTCCTATGTGTCCCCAAAGATCTGGTCGGTGTGTTAGAGATTTATTGTCGAATTCAAGGACGATGTCGTCTTTGTGTAAAACGTCTTTTATTGGAGTCCCAGGTTCGGGCTTTAATACCGATAAATCAAGAATTTCGCGTGGACCTTCGCTTGGATTGTTTAATCCGATTTCAATACTTGCACAAATCATTCCGTAACTTTCTATTCCACGAATGACTGCTTTTTCCATCACTACAGGTTCTCCTTCCCCATGCCATTTTATTTTTGCGCCGAGACATGCGACCGCAACATACATTCCTTCTTTTATATTTTCTCCACCGCAAACAATTTGCAAAGTTTCTTTTCCGATAGAGGTTTTTGTGATTTTCAGTTTGTCTGCATTTGGATGTGAAGTTATTTCGACTATTTGTCCGACTACAATATTTTCAAAATCTGCGGATTCATCGATAACGTGATCTACTTCTGCTGTTTTTAATGTCAGCAAATTTCCAAGAGTTTTTCCGTCTATGTCTTTTGGTAGTTCCACGAAGTCTTTAATCCAATTTAGGGATACTAACATTTTTAAAATTGTTTATTAAATCTTAGGTCGCCGTTTGTGAGAAGGCGAATATCGTCGATTCCATAACGCATCATTACGAGGCGTGTAAGCCCAAAACCGAAGGCCCAACCTTGATATTCTTTTGAATCTATTCCTCCGGCTTTTAGTACATTTTCGTGGACCATTCCTGCGCCCATGAATTCCATCCAACCTGAATGTTTACAAACTCGGCATCCTTTTCCTTCGCAGAGTAGACACGAAAAATCGACTTCGAGTCCCGGTTCAACAAATGGAAAATATCCAGGTCGAAATCTCACTTTTACGGTTTTTCCAAAAAGTCTTGTGAGAAATTCCGCAAGAACGCCTTTCAAATGTGCGAGTGAAATATCTTTGTCTATAAGTAATCCTTCTACTTGGTAAAACATGCTGTCGTGGCTTGCGTCAGTCGCTTCGAAACGGAAAACTCTTCCCGGAACGATAAGCCTTAGTGGTGCTCCGTATTTTTCCATTGCACGGATTTGTACAGGTGATGTTTGTGTGCGTAAAACCATTCTTCCGTGATCTGCATCATCTTTTTCTTGAATGAAAAATGTGTCTTGCATGTCTCTGGCAGGATGATCTTTTGGGATGTTTAAGCTTTCAAAATTGTAATGTTCTGATTCGATTTCCGGTCCATCTGCAATTGCGAAACCCATTTGTGAAAAAATTCTTTCGACCTCTTCTTGTAATTGAGAAAGTGGATGAACATGCCCTAGTGGCCTTGCAGATCCCGGAATTGTTGTATCGAAA
>CALRHQ010000087.1 GCA_943359415.1 Candidatus Peribacteria bacterium | reverse complement strand
AATCTTATCTTTGCAAAATTTTCTGCTAACAATGTGTCTTTTAAGAGCGTTGCATAGTATGTTTCTATGATGCTTACTAAAGTTGGATCTATTCCGTCTTCAAATGATCTGGAAGGTGCACGTCTTGCGAAGTGTTTTCTGGAGGCGTGTTCAAAAAGTGGTTTTAATCCTTTTTCTGTAAACATCGCCGCTAATTGTGTTGGCGGTGTTCCTGTGTCGATATCAAGTGTTATCTCTTCGTTGGCTTTATTACTTGTCATAATATTTTTTTACGAGAGGATATACTATGACTTTATCTGAAATTTGTAAAGGAGAGTGGAACTTTCAAGTTTTCCTGTTTCTCCAAAAGTCGCATAGTGCCTTGAAGGTCGTCGATTGTTTTTGAAGTGATACGGACTTCATCGCCTTGGATAGAGGCTTTTGCTTTCGGGAAATTGTCACGAATGAGTTTTGAAATTGTTTTTGCGCTTTCCTGGTCGATGACTTTTACTAGTTTTATTTCTTGTTTTACGCGCATTCCGCCTGCCGGTTCGAATTTTTGACAATCTAGAATTTTTGGTGAAAGTCCGCGTGCAGCCATGCGTTTCATGATAATATCGTAAACTGTGCTGAGTTGATATTCGCTGGTTGCGTTTACTTTTATGATATCTTCAGTCAGTTCGATTTCAATGGCTGAATCTTTCAAATCATATCTTGTCAAAATCTCTTTTTTGGCTTGGTCTACGGCATTTCTCATTTCCTGCATGTCGAATTTTGCGACGATGTCCATTGAGTGATCTGCTGCCATATTTGTGTGGGTTAAATATTATCTAAAGATCATCGCGTCTCTTTCAACTCCGACGCCGATTGATGAAATTTTGCATCCGATTAATTCTTCGATTTTCAAAACGTAATTTTTTGCATTCTGTGGTAATTCTTCAAATGAACGAATGTCGCCGATGTCTTCCGTCCATCCTGGCATTTCCATATATTCGATTTTCATGTTTTCCATGATGTCTAAATCTGCAGGAACTGAAGGTAAAGTCTCACCGTTGTATTTATATGCCGTAGCGATTTTTAGAGTAGGAAGGCCGGTCAAGACGTCGAGTTTTGTGAGGTTGATGTCAGTTAGGCCATTTAGCATGACTGCGTATTTTCCGATCATTGCATCGTACCAGCCGCATCTGCGTGGACGGCCTGTGGTTGCGCCAAATTCGCCTCCTTTTTGACGGATTTCTTCGCCAAGTGCGTCTTTTAATTCAGTTGGAAATGGTCCGCTTCCGACGCGAGTGACGTATGCTTTCATGATTCCGACGAGGCTCGTAAAAAATCTTCCCGGAATTCCTGTACCCGTGGAGATTCCGCCGATTGTTGGGTTTGATGATGTGACGAATGGGTATGTGCCATGGTCAACGTCGAGCATGCTTCCGTTTGCGCCTTCGACTAGGATTTTTTTGTTGTTTTTGTATGCTTCGTGAAGATAATGTGCGCCGTCAACGAGCATTGGTTTCACTTTTTCGGCAAGCGCGCGAAGTTCTGATAGTTCTTTTTCTGTGTCGTATGTGATTTCTCCGTAGAGGTCTTTTAGGGTTTGTAGATTTTGTCTGTATTTTGCTTCGAATTTTGCGAAGTCGAGTAATTCGTGTACGCGGATTCCCATGCGTGATGTTTTATCCATGTAGCAAGGCCCGATTCCACGTTTTGTTGTGCCGACTTTTTTGTCGCCTTTTTTCTCTTCTTGGATTCCGTCGATTTCTTTGTGATAGTCAAAAAGTAAATGTGTGCGGTCTGCAATCAGAATTCTGCCGGCTGTTGAAATATTATTTTTTTCTAAAAGTTCGATTTCTTCAAATAGGGTAGGCAAGTGTAAAACCACGCCGTTTCCGATCAGGCAAACGCATGTAGGGTGAAGCATTCCTGATGGAACTAGGTGGAATACGAATTTTTTTGATGTCGTAGGATCTTCCGGATTTCTCAAGTAAATAGTGTGTCCCGCGTTTGCTCCGCCTGCGGCGCGCACGACCAATTCAAATTCTTCCGACAAAATGTCGATCAATTTTCCCTTCCCCTCATCGCCCCATTGTGTGCCGAGTACGGCCGTAAGATTACCAAGATTTAGTGGGAGTTTTGCCATATTTAAAGGTGTTTATGTACAAGGTGGAGTATAAACGCGAAATGCTGGGGGTGCAAGTGTGGGTAAAAAACTGTTGTGAAAAATGATTTAATGAGCTATTATTATGTCATAGATGGTTTTTAAAAGGTGCCTTCTGTGTGAAAAAACCTTATGGTTCTTCCAATCAATTGGATCAGCAGAGAAGGTCAAATAAAGGACTCCAAACGGAGTCCTTTATTTTATTTATTTAGTAATAAAATCTTTTTCCGTCTTTAAATGGGTAGAATTCATTAACGATGAATTTCTTTATTTCGTTGTATGGTCGTGTTTCGCCACGATCATTTTTTATGAAAATTGCCCAGCAAATATAATCGACTATTTGAAGGCAAAAATTAGATTTAGCCTGATGGCTTACTATTGTATAGGGTATTGATATTCCTTTATCTCTGAAAAAAGAGGCGATTGCTGTTTTTATACCTTTTAGTATGGCTTTTTTCTTGTTGTTTGGGCCCGGCATAGAATCGAAGAAAATTATTATATTTTCGTATTTAGATATGTCTTCTTTGTAAAGTATCCCTTGCATCAGGAGCAGGCATTGTTTTGTGTAAAAGACTGATGAATCTTGAAGGCGTGGATGCGTTTTTCTTTTTTCTGTTATTACAGAATAGACCCTGATGTCCTCTATGTTTTTGATTAAATTGAATACTTCATCTCTTACTAATTGATAATCTTCAGCTGCATGAAAATATTCTAAGTCGTAGGATGTGCGAATTTCTTGTCCGGCTTTTTTCCTTTTATCAACTTCTATAATTAGATTATTTCTTTTGTCGTGGAATGCGGCGATTGTTTTTTCTGCTATATTCCCAACTACGCTTGTTAGGCAAAAGTAGTTTGGACTTTCTTCTGTGAAATATAAGTTTCCGGATTCATCGATATAAATAAACAATGTTTTGTTCATGTAGGCGTATTTAGAACAAAACGAATTGTAGTAGGATTGAAAATTAAATCAATTTATTAGATTTTATAAAAATTTTAACTTTTTTTAATAAAAAGGGCTCCTTAGGTAGTTGGCCGTTCGGATCCCTTTTCGTATGTATGGTTTGACTTTAGCGAATGGGTGGAAAAAGTCAATTTTTTTTTAAACGTGTTCGTGCTAGAATCTTCTCATTGCAAGAAAAATTAAAATCACGTTTGGAAGATACAATGAAAATTACAGATTATCACGCTAAATATTTTGCACACGAGCTCACAAA
>CALRHQ010000086.1 GCA_943359415.1 Candidatus Peribacteria bacterium | reverse complement strand
TCATCAACGTGTGGTCCTATAGATGTTTTTTCATCTCTTATGTCCTGATATCTCCTATCGAGAAGCATGTTTTCGTACATATCTATTTCTTTGATGCGACTCATGTATTTAACTTCCACCACTTCGTCCCCTTTTGAAATTTCCCTGTAAATTTCGGTTGCTTTATCATTTAAGAATTCTATGAATTTTAGTCTTTTCGCTATGATTTCTGAGCCATACTCGGCCAATTGTTTGTCCCAAGCGTCGAGTGCTGACATGAGAGATCTTTCGTCTCCGCTGATTCTACCTTTTTGAATTCCATGAATTTCTTTTAGAAGTGAGCCCCTTTGTTTTATGAGTTTCCTATATTGCATAAGTGCGTATAGATACCTTTTGTCACTTTGCGCCAAGATTATATCCATATATTTTCGTCTCAAAGAAGGGCTTAGGTAAAGCATATTTAAATCTTCAGGATGAAAAAGTACTGTCGTAAAAGTTCCGATGTAATCACTGTTCTTCATGCTGACATCATTCTTTTTTAGATTTTTTCTTTTTGGCGAGGATGAATAAAAAACTTCAAGCATGTGATTTTCTTGCTCATCATCTTCTATTTCTCCTGTACATCTAAAGTATGGCGCTTCCCATTTTACAAGACTGTCGAGTTTTGAATTTCTGAAAGAACGGCCTAAGGAAAGCATATAAATGCCTTCCAAAAAATTGGTTTTTCCTTTTCCGTTTTCTCCGGCAAGTACTATCAAATTTTTGCCTTCCGGAAAAACATACGAATGATTTTCGTAATTTCTGAAATTTTCAAATTGAAGTTTTGTAATTTTCATTCTATATTTCCCCATGAGTTAATTTGTAACACGCTACATTATGTCTAAAATTGAGAAAAAAGTCGACATCGAAGCCATGAGGCATTCATGTGCCCATGTTTTGGCTCAAGCTGTCCTAAGAATGTTCCCTGAAGCTAAGCTTGCAATCGGACCTACCATAGAAAATGGATTCTATTATGATTTTGATTTGCCAAGAACTTTGATTCCTGAAGATCTTGCTCTGCTTGAAAAAGATATGAAAAATATTATCAAACAGGATCAAAGATTCGTAAGGAGAGAGGAGCCTGCTGATAAAGCTATAGAGTTTCTTCAATCTATCGGACAAAAATATAAAGTAGAGCTTGTTGAAGGATTAAAAGAAGGCGGTGAAACTATTTCTTTTTATGAGAATGTTATGCCGAATGATGGCAAAGTTATGTTTGTAGATTTGTGTCGTGGTAATCATCTTGACCGTACCGGAGAAATTGGTGCAGTAAAGCTTATGAAAATTGCAGGGGCTTACTGGAAAGGTGATGAAAAAAATCCGATGCTTCAGAGAATTTATGGAACAGCATGGAATACAAAAGAAGAATTGGACGAACACTTGAAACAGCTTGAGGAAGCCAAGAAACGTGACCACAGAAGACTTGGAACAGCGCTAGGACTTTTCCAATTTCATGATATTTCTCCAGGATCTGTATTTTTCCTTCCAAAAGGAACAATTATTTTCAATGAACTTTTGTCATTTTTAAGAAGTGAATATAGAAAAAGAAATTACAAAGAGGTAGTTACTCCACTTGTTTACGACAAAGCTCTTTGGGAACAAAGTGGACACTGGGAGCATTACAAAGAAAATATGTTTCAGGTAAATATGGATGATAAAGAGGCTTCACTAAAACCAATGAATTGTCCTTCCCATATGTTGATTTATAAAATGGAAACGAAAAGCTATCGAGATTTACCGCTTAGAATAGCGGATTTCGCGATGCTACATAGAAATGAAGTACGTGGTGCTTTGGGTGGAATGACTCGTGTAAGAAAATTCTGTATGGATGATTCACATATCTTCGTTGCGGAGGAACAGCTTGAACAAGAGATTTTAAATTGTATCGATTTTGCAAAATATATTTATGAAGATATTTTTGATTTCACTTATGAAGTTTGTCTTTCAACAAGACCTGAAAAATCAATGGGAACAGAAGAACAATGGGCAAGTGCTGAAAAAGCCTTGGAAAAAGCTTTGAATAAGGCAAACATACCTTTCACTATAAATGCCGGAGATGGTGCTTTCTATGGACCAAAAATTGATTTCAGAATCAAAGATTCTTTGAAACGTGAATGGCAATGTGCGACCGTGCAAGTTGATTTCCAAATGCCTCTAAGATTTCAATTGGAATTTGAGGGAAGTGATGGAAAATCTCACACTCCTGTAGTCGTACATAGGGCACTTCTTGGCTCACTTGAGAGATTTATGGCAATACTTATTGAGCATTATGCCGGAGCTTTCCCTGTATGGCTAGCGCCTGTGCAAGTTCTCGTGCTGCCTGTTTCTGAAAAATTCAACGACTATGCAAATGAAGTGAATAAAAAGTTTTTTGATGCAGGACTTCGATGTGAAGTTGATGATAGCAATGAAACTCTTGGCAAGAAAATCAGAAATGCGGAAATGAGCAAAGTTCCTTACATGATCGTAGTCGGCGAAAAAGAAGTCGCTGACAAAAATCTGACAGTAAGAGACTATGCTACAAAGAAGCAGGAAGTGATGGCTCTTGAGGAGTTTTTGGCGCTTGAGACTCTGAAAAAACCATATTAGGAAGAACTTGTTTGATTCTTGTTCTCACTCTGCCTGAATAGCTATTAGGATTTTTTGATTCTTCATATAGTTCAGGGAAGATCTCCTTCGGAGCTAGTACCGGAATACACGATAGACTACGTTTTTTCTCGTAGGCTATGTGCCCCATTTCATTATGCTGACTTTTTTCTTTTATGGCATCGGCCAACAGCAATACTCTAACTTCAAATTTTACCAGATATACTCTACCGTCGGCATAAACCGGAACATAACATACGGCTCTTAGTGTTTTATAATCTTTTGATTTGTTGTCGTTCTTGCCTAAATGTTTGGTTCCGTTTCCTTGTGGTTCAGTATAAGTGTCTTCCCATTTTATTAAACGTACTCCTGGAACAAGGTTTATTTCCACTTTTCTTTTTAACTCCATTAATTCCTCCAAAGTCTCTACGCTAAATGTCATTCTTACCGTATCAGTAACTTCATCAGGATCTGTTTTTTGCTCTATGATCAATTTTGTTACGATACTTCTTAGTGACTTTATATTGATATATTCGTGTGGTTTTTTGTGATCACCTCCCTGAATAAGATAACAATCCTGTCCTGCAAATTTTGCCGGAATTAATTTTAGTTCTCCAATTGCTACTGCTTTTTCAGGGTGAGTGTCTAGCTTATCCGTAACGCAATCTTCGATCAATTCAGTCCGTCCATCTTTATGATCAATAAATTTTAATGTTTTTATTGGCTCATTCTCGTCTATTTGGATATCACCCAGCGTTG
>CALRHQ010000085.1 GCA_943359415.1 Candidatus Peribacteria bacterium | reverse complement strand
AAATTTGAGTGATTAAAGGAAGGCTGTATTCTGAATTTGTTGAATGTTTTTTTAGGAAAGTTAGGCTTTTTGTTGTTTCGTTGTAGGCGAATCTATATGCGTCTTGTGTGAAGCACATGCCATCGCAAGGAAGGATAAGTACCAAAAGTTTTTCTCCTTTGTATTTTTCTGTTTGGATTGTTCCGACTTCAAAAAATGAATATTTGCCAAGTTTTTGTGATTCTTCGAATGTTTTTACATTGTCTGCATATGGACTTGTGTTTTTGAAGGCTTGAAAAAATGTTTCTTTGAATTCAGTTGTCCAAATATCTTTTTCTACAGGAGTTGAATAAGAAATGTCTCCTATTGTTTGTGGTTCTTCTGGTTTAGTTTCCTCTGTCTTGGTTTCTTGCTCTTTAGATGTTTCTTTTTGGTCTTTGTCTTTTTTGTCCCAGAAATTCAGAGAACATCCTGTAAAAATGGCTATGATTACCATAAAAGATGTTGCAATGAGTAGTCGCTTTTTTAAAATTTTCATAAAGTTTTTTTAAAATTTTTATTAAATCATTTCTATTGTCTAAGTTTTTCTTTATATGCGCAAGCGATTTGTTTTGAAAGCCGCTTGGTTTGGAGGTATGGTGCTCGCGAATTAAAATTAACTTTATAAATATGGCAATGTCATTAAATAGAGTCCAGCTTATCGGAAATCTTACACGTGATCCTGACGTGAAACAGATTCCCGGTGGCCAGACTGTAGCCACTTTTAGTGTTGCTACGAGTTTTTCTTGGAATGATTCTAGCGGAGCTCGCCAGAGCAAAACAGAATTTCACAATATCGTGGCTTGGAGAAAACTTGCTGAGATTTGTGGACAATATTTGAAAAAAGGAGCGAAGGTTTTTGTTGAAGGAAAGCTTCAAACTCGCGATTGGCAAGGAGAGGATGGTGTAAAGAGATACAGGACTGAAATTGTTGCGGACAATATGATTATGTTGGGGGGAAAAGGTGATGGTAGCTCAGCTTATGGTGCTGATAGAGAGGCTGCTGGAATTTCCGGAGGTACTAGCTCTGATTTCGGAAATGATAATTCTGAAGATTTTGCTGCTGTTCCAGCTGGAGCTGATGAAGAGGTGAAGATTGATGATTTGCCGTTCTAGTAGTCAACTTTTGAAAAATATATTAAAAAAGAGGAACCCATATAAATGGTTCCTCTTTCTTAATGCCCCTACTTTTGTTTTATTTTATTTTTGTTTTTTTTGTTCTACAGCCCTTATTTTGGAGCTATTGAACTATTTTTTATTTTTGTTCAGTTTGTTTTTGTTTTTGTTTCCATACTTAAGCCAATATATTTTGTAGGCTTAGTACGGGGCAAAGTAGGGAAATGCAGAGAAGAAGGACCGGCTGTTAATTTTTTAGCCAGGATGGAAGCTTCTGCTCTGCATTCCCCCGCTTTTCTAGTGGGTAAATGTTTCAAGTAGGTAGTGGCTATTTTTTAAAGGACTTAAATAACTGATATAAATTGATTAATTATACCAAATTTTCAATTGTTTTTCAAGGGGTAGGCATATATATTTCCTTTGCATAGAAATGCATATAAAAATTATATGGAAAATGAAGAACAAAAATCAGGGTACACAGGAAAACTTTTTCTTATTGTAGGGCCATCGGGTTCAGGAAAGGGGACTGTGATCGAACGAATAAAAGGAAAATATTCCGGCTTTGTTTATCCTGTTTCTTATACGACGCGTGAGATGCGTGAGGGTGAAGAGGATGGTGAAAGTTATCATTATATTTTGAAAGAAGAATTTGAAAAGATGATAAAAGAAGATGAGTTTTTGGAATACGCTGTAGTTCATTCCGACAACTATTATGGAACTTCAAAAAAGGACATAATGCAGCCTTTGGAGCGTGGTGCGGTTGTTATCAGGGAAGTTGATATTCAGGGATTTAATTCGATTAGAAATCTTGTGTCGAAAGAAAATTTGGTTTCGATTTTCATGAAGGTTAGTGATATGGAAGATTTGAAAGGTAGGATTTTGAGACGTGGAAAAATCTCCGATGAAGAGCTGGATAATCGTCTTGATAGTGCGAAAAAAGAAATGGCGCAGGCCGGTGACTGTAATTATCAGGTTGAAAATAAATGGGGAGAGATTGAGGATTGTGTGGCTAATGTTGAAAGGATAATTCTTGCTGAGATAAAAAAGATGTATTAAAGTTGTTGGGTTGTATATTTTAAAACTTCTTTCTATGTTTAAGCTTAAGTTTTTTGCTTTGGCGTTGATTGTGCCGATGCTTTTAAGTGCTTGTAGTTTTTCTTTTGGTTCTACTGAATCGAAACAAGGTGCGGAAAGGAAGCAGGTGTCTGAAAAAAATGATTCGAAAACTGAAATTCCTGAGCGTGTAGCAGTGAAAGAGGAGGCTCCGAAGCCAATTTCTGAAGTCAAAAATTATCAGGTAGAGGTGAATTCTGTTTTGGTTGATAACACTGGAATCGGTTTTAATTATGATGGAGAAATGGTTTCTGATCGTGATTTCTCCACTGCGTGGTGTTCTACAGAAGGCTTGGGCGGCAAAATTAGTTATGTTTTTAGCACTCCAGTGAAAGCTTCAGGTTTTGGTATTGTTGGTGGTTTTGCTCGTGATGAAGCGATTTTTAAACAAAATAATAGAGTTCATGGAATGCAGATGTATTTTGATGATAAAAAAGGAAATGTTGTAACTTTGGAAGATAAATATGGCATGCAATTTGTTGATTTTGCTGAAGAAAAAACTTTCAAAAAAATAACTTTGGAAATTCAGGAACTTTATTCAGGTAGCAAATATCAGGATACTTGTATTTCCGAATGGGATTTCGTGAGTGATTATGTGAAAAATAAAGATGCTGCTGCGGCGAAAGCGTATTATGAAAACTATAAGAAAAAGGATGCACTAAAGCCTTATGATATCGTTGGTGAAATTTCTATTTCTGATGTTGCGACTGGAGGATGTAAAAATCCGGAAAAGGCTTCAGACCTTGTTGTTGAGGAAAATGGTGTTAAACAATATCCAGGGTGGAAGGTCGTATATGTTTCCGCAAATGTAAATGAATTTGGTTCTACGTCGGATTCTATTGATATGGAATTGTATTACAAAGGGTTTCTTGATGGACAATGGTATCTTTCTGATTCTGCTTTGAGCTCTCCTGTTGTGAAGGCGTGTAATGGAGGCCTTTATTCACATTTTGAAGTTTATACCGGATTTTACGATAAAGAATATCTTCTGAAATTTTACAGCAAAGGAAAACTTGTTGGATCGAAGGAAATCGTGGTTTATTATTAGGATTGTGGATAAGGTCTGCGAATTTTGTGGAGATGGGTTTGTTGTGGCTAATCCCTGTTGATCTCTCAATGTGGATTTGCTAAACTTCCGTCGAAATTTGCGGGCAAATTTTGCTCGCTATGTGCTCGTTGGGGATTGGCCAAGTGGTAAGGCAGTGGGTTCTGGTCCCACCATCGGGGGT
>CALRHQ010000084.1 GCA_943359415.1 Candidatus Peribacteria bacterium | reverse complement strand
TAAATAACGCAAAGAAATGTCAGAATCTGCATTACCACAAAAACCATCTGGACTAGAAGCTTTGAAAGAGTCTTTTGGCTTCGAATCAATCGGGAAAGCTCTCGGAATTGATTCTTTAAAAAACATTGTTCCGAACCTTAAAAAGGCTTATGAGCTTGCAACTAAAAATAAAGATGGAAGTTTTGTTGATAAAATTGGAATATTTTTGACATCATTTAGTGAAGAAATGGAGAAACTTGATGGAGATAAAAAACAAATTGCTGCAGATGCTACTGCAAAAGTTAAAGGAATAATTGCAGAAACGCAAAAAACTGCTCCTGCTTCTGCTGAATCTTTAAGTCATGACGATGGTCATGAACATGCTAACGAGGTAGACCCAAATGAACCATTTGTAAGAGGTAAAGATCATTTTGGGAATACAGTGATTTTGAGAAAAAGTGCAATGGAAGCATTTAGAAATTCCATGAGTATTGCTGAAGGAATGGGCATGAAACTTGGAGTTACTTCTTCATATCGTGATTTTAAATCACAGAAAAAACTACATGCACATGGAGTTGAAAAGCATGGAAGCGACGTAAATACTTGGGTTGCGCAGCCTGGTCATTCAAATCATCATACTGGAGGCACTGTCGACATATATGTAATGGCGAAAAACAGTAATGGCAAATGGGCTGGAGGAATTCATCATAAAAATCAAAGATTATTGTGGGAAATATTGCCAAAAGCCGGATTTGTGAATTACAAACCTGAACCTTGGCATTGGGAAATTTATAGCGAAAGGTGGCGTGCCGCAAATAGGGCCTCAAGTAAATCGGTTTATAGAAAACAGGCAAGTTTAAATGCATAATGTATGGATATATTAGAATCAATCGGGAAAACACTTGGACTCGATTCCTTGGGAAAATCATTGGGCCTAGATTGGTTTAAAAATGCAGTACCAAGTTTCAAAAAAGCTCTTGATCTTGCTACTAAAAATAAAGATGGAAATTTCCTTGAGAAAATAGGTATATTCTGGACCGCGTTTAATGCAGAAAAAGATAAACTTGATGGAGAAAAAAAAGAGATTGCAGGAAGTACAGATGAAAAAGTGAAGGCGACTTTGGCTGGGATTACATCTAAATCTGAGTCGACTGATTATTCTAAAATAAATATACCAGATGGACCTAGTGTTGTTGGTGGAATAAAAATGCGCCTAAAAGAAAACAAAAAAAATATGGTTCGGCTTATTGAAAGTATGTTTACTGAAAGACTCAAAAAACATGATAAAGATTTGACTGATGAACAAATTCGTAAAATTGTGATTGCGGCGCTTGCAAATTCCTATGGAGAATCACGCTTTAATCCAGAAATTGGTGGAGATGGTGGAGATAGCGTCGGACTTTTTCAATTAAATAAAGGTGGACTTGGGAATGGAATGTACAAAGCTTGGCAAAAAGAGTTGAGAACAAATCCTAATGCTCCTGATCCAAGAAAAGATCCTGTGAAAAATATAAGTAAAATTTTGGACAATGTTACCGGAGGACTTGGAAGAAGTCTTATTGCCAGCGCAAAAGCTGGAGCTGATATTCCTAAACTTATTGAGATTTTCGTATATAAAATTGAAAATCCTGCAAAGCCAGCTCTTGATACTCAAAAAAGAATCGGTTTTGCTAAGGATCTTTTTGGTGAAGATCTTTCTAGTGCACCTAGGATGGTTGCGACTTCTGCACCTGCTGCAGCGCCTGTTTCAAAAGAGACCGGTGGCAAAGATCTAAATTTTAAAATCGATCTTGGTGGAATTAAAAAAGGATTTTGTGACATAGCTTCAGGGCAAAAAAATTGGTTTTTTGGTAGCAGTAGTGTTGTCGGAACACCAAAAAATATGGGAGGACGTTTGGGTGTGGTATCTATCGGACCTAATGAATTTTTGAAAAATCTTAAAGATACATGGTGGAATAAAATTGAAACTGCAGGTGTAAAAATGCCACAGCAAATTGTTATAACTGGAATTGGCCAAAATGGAATCGGGAATTCTGATGCCTCCGTGAAAAATAACTTAGATAACTACGCAAAAATAAAATCTTTTCTTGAGGGCAAAGGTACTAAAGTAAAATTTATTACCATACAACCTGCCGATACAACAGGTACGTATGTCGCGAAATTCAATACAGCTTTGAAGAAACAATATGGAAAAGATTGCATTGATGCCACGAGTGCTACAACTGAGTCCGGCGGAACAAGAATCGCTGATTCGTATGTCAGACGTAAAAAAGATGGCTCAAGGGAAGGCATACATTTGAATAATGATGGGAGAAAACTTTGGAATGATATTGTTCTACGCGAATTAAATGAAGGACAAAGAACTATCTAATTTTTTTTAATTCGTCCGTAGTCCGTATAGATTCTGCCGAATCTATTGTTCTTATTTCAACGTGACCTATAGCTTCGTGATCCAGTCTTTCAGCTAATCTTTCTTTTAACATTGCCATTTGTCGAATTTCTTTTTGGCGGCTTATGCAACGAAAATGAAATTTTGCATTTGGCACATTGCAAAATGTTTTCACTGTATCTGATGCGGATAAAAATATTTTTATATCTCCAAAATCAAGTATCGTTGAGAGAAGTCCTTCTTCTATTTTTTCTATATTTTGAATTTGAGCCATATCTATCGAATCGATTGTGTCTATAAAAAAGATCGTCTTTTTATGATCTATAACTCTTCTATCTGTTATTATTCCTATGTTTATAAAATGATTCATTAATTTTAAGAAAAATTTGTGAATATAAAAATTTCCGATTATAAAAAATGTAAGAAATAAAATTTTGAGTTCTGTGCTTTCTCTTATCACCAATTTGATTTTTTCGATTTCCAATAGCACAAGAATTCCCAAGACAAAACAAATTGAGAAATAAATCATATCTTTAAGCAGTTCAATCCAGTGATGCCTAAAAAAACACACAAACTCCTCCCCTGCCTGCTGACCTTTGAAAAATCTGTCTTTATTTAACTGTGTGTTCATAATGTCATGATGTACCAAATTGAAAAAATTGTTGTAAATAAAACAAAAACGGCATAAGCCGCGACAATGTATTCTTTTGTTATGAATCCAAATAGCCTTGTATAGCTGGATTCCGGAAGATGGTATTTTTTGTTGTACTGAATGGTTCTGGATACCACAAGAGAACAGAATAGGATTGATCCTAAAACTGCTATGATCATTAATGTATCAAAGATAGACATAGGTGAATTGTTATATTTCCTCCTATGCGTTTAAGCCCAAGTTCACTTTACGACTTGGTTTGATTATTGTCAAATGCCGTCACGTGGCATGGTTCAAGTTGGAAGTTGAATACCCACTTTTTTAAGATGTTTTTGACTATTATTTGTATTTTTCTTAAATCAATGTAATGCGTCCCAAGAAGGATTTCCCACCTTTTCTTCCTCAAAAACCTTTTGCAATAAATTTTGAAAAGCGCAATGCCTCTTCAGCCCTTACTTAAGCCGAAAACTCGAGTTTTACTATACGTCACATTTTAAGGATTAGCTACTCGGAAAAGTTGAATTTTTGGCTTGCAGATGCT
>CALRHQ010000083.1 GCA_943359415.1 Candidatus Peribacteria bacterium | reverse complement strand
AAACAACAAATAAAATGGCAATAGAGCGCATACCAAATTGGATTTTGATAATTATCTTAGTACTCGCTTCTATAGGCTTTATTGATGCCACATATTTGACGGTAACTCACTACACAGGGGTGGATTTATATTGTGGCGCTTCGGGCGGTTGTGGCATTGTCACAAACAGCGCATATTCAACTATGTTTGGAGTATATATGGCGGTTTACGGAATGCTTTATTATCTTTCGATTTTGATTTTGACGGTCATCTACATCGACACAAAGAACAAAAAAATATTAAAATTATTAATGATACTTCCTGCACTAGGATTTTTATTTTCAATATATCTCGTATATCTTCAGTTATTTATTATCAATGCAATTTGTCGCTACTGCATGCTGTCTGCGGGCACGTCGACATTGCTTTTGATAATCAACATGTTCCTTATTCAAAATTATAAAAAATTAATTAATTAAATTCCTAACCCAATTTCTATGGAATACCCTTCATTAATTTCATTTAAAGATCAGCCAACAAGCTCAAGGCTTATGGCTTTCTTTACAATTTTCAGCATTAAGCAGATTCTGCTTATACCTCACTTGATTGCAATGTTTTTTTGGATGTTGGTTTCTGGAGCATGCGCATTTATCGGAGTTTTCGCGGTTCTTTTTACAGGTAAATATCCTGTTTGGGCTGAGGACATGATAATTGGAACATATAGATGGATGATGAGAATCGCTACTTATTATCTTTGTATGACAGACAAATATCCTCCAATCTCTTGGAACTAAGCTGAGTATGGAGTAGGAGAAAAGGAAACTATCGCGAGAAATCCTTGCTTGGGAATAGAAATAAAGTCAGGACAAAATAGAAGGACAAAAGATTATGAGAAATCCTTATGCAACTAACAGAGACATCATGATGTCTCTGTTTTAGTTAAGACGTACACGTTAGTCTTAACTAATCGTTGCATGATTTGGAGTAATCTTTTGTCCTTCTATTTCATCTATCTCTTCTTCTTTTTCCAAAAGAAAATGAAGTATATCGCCGCCAAAAGTATCGGCACTATGCTCAAAACTTGCCCCATTGATAACGGAAAGCTATCAGGCAAGACATGTAAATCTTTGTAGAATTCTATGAAAAATCTTCCTGAAAAATAAAGCCCTACGAAGAAAAATAAGAAAAATAATTTTGGATTTTTCTTTCGTGATTTTTTATAAATAAACGTCATCAAAATAAAAATAGCCAAAAGTAAGAACGCTTCGTAAAGCTGAGCTGGATGCCGCGGGAAATCTTCTCCAAGTTGTTTGAAAATCACGCCGACTCCGGAAACTTTTTCACCAGCATCAGCAATTTTATATCCGACAATTTCAGAATTGAAAAAATTTCCAACTCTAACAAAAAATGCAGTAATTGGAATTCCCATCGCGATAGCATCTACATATTTTGCAAACGGAACTTTATGAAGACGAGTCCACAAAAGATAGGCTATAAAAAGCCCGATTGTCGCTCCATGACTTGAAAGTCCACCATGCCAAGTTTTGAAAATTTCCGCAGGATTTGCGAGAAAAAATTTTGGATCATAAAACAAAACTTCACCAAGTCTCGCGCCGATCAAAAGTCCAAAAAATAAATAAATTGCAATGCTGTCAAGATCCTCAACTTTGAATTTTTCTTTAACAAAAACCCATCTGATAAACATATAGGCAAGCCCTATTCCCAGCGCAAAAAACACTCCATACCACCTTAAAGAAAACTCACCAAATTTAAAAATTTCCGGAGAAATATCGTTGATAAATATCATAAAATTTTTTTAGAAAATTCAAAAATAATATACTATTTTTTTCTAAAAACTGCTACAAAAAATCCTTCACATATTTCCGAAGGCATGGCTTTTATGCAGCCAGAAACACGTTTATCGAAAACAACACCATCATAAGAAATGATAATTGGAAGCAAATATTTTTCAAAACCAGAAAGGCTTAGTTTCAGAATTTCAACACTATCTCCAAATTTTTTAAGAACACTATCTACAACTCCTTCATTTTCTTCAGGAGATAGAGTACATGTAGAATAAGCCAAAATCCCACCTTTCTTAAGTGCGGCAAATCCGGAAAAAACGAGTCTTTTTTGTAAATTCGCAGAAGATTTAAGGATTTTTTTATTCCAAAATTTATAACTTCTCGGATCAGAAATATTAATTCTTCCTTCAGCAGAACAAGGCGCGTCCACAAGAACTTTATCAAAATATTCAGGCATATTTTCTCCAACAAAAACTCCATTTCCTTCTATAACTTTTACGATTTCACTTCCGCCTACGACACCACCATCCGCATTCTCTTGCGCCAAAACGCCCTGTCTTTTCAATGTGAATTTCAATTTTTCAATCCTTATTTTATCAAATTCATTTGCAATAATCTCGCCACTATTTCCCATCATTATTGCCATTTGTGCCGTTTTACTACCAGGGGCGGAGCAAAGATCAAGAACCTTTTCACCGCTTACAGGCTTCAAAAAAATGGCTGGGAGTTGAGAAGAAATGCCCTGAAAATACATCTCACCTTTTTTATAAAGATCTAAGTCTTCAAAAAATTTCTCATCCCGATTTTTTATTATAAGGGCATCAGGCAAAAAACTGACACGTTCAAAATTCACAACTTTTTCTCGTAGAAAATTCATAACATCCCGAACATTCGTTTTTAAAGCGTTCACGCGAATACAAGGTTTTCGCTCGCACGAAAATCCTTTCAAAATTTTCTCAAAAAAACTAGATCCAAAAACATGCTCGAAGTGGGCGCAAAATTCCTCCCCAAGCCTATGCCTTATTTCACTGATACTAATATTCATAATCAAAATTTTCTAAAAATCACAGCAAACCTTGTTGTGATTTTTAATGGCGGAACGGACGGGGTTCGAACCCGCGACCTCCACAGTGACAGTGTGGCGTTCTAACCAAACTGAACTACCGCTCCAAATTGCCAAAGAAAGATAATATATTTAAGGAACAAAAACAAGCAAATTTATTCAAAACCTACTTTATTCATTTTCTAAGCACTGCCTTTCGAAGCATAGTTTTTAATTGTTTCTCTGTATCTTGAGCAGCTTTTCTTTCTTCAAGTATCATATCGTTAGATGGCCCTTTTTTCCTAAATACAGCTCCTCCGCCTTTAACTCCAAATTCACGAGAATGTCTAGGGGTCATGATTCGTTGATGAACTTTTCCGGTTAAGCCATGAATAGAATCAAAAGCATCTTCAAAACCATCTTTTACAGTATCAACTACATTGTCATCTGTTATGGCTGCAACATTCCAATCTTTATACACAAGTTCAGGAGAACGTGCATCAATTGCGATCTCAGGTCTGGCATTAGCCCTATCCTCAGTCCTAGCTTTTGCCATTGCCTTCGCCTTAAGATTGATAGAGTCATTATAACTTGCCCAAATGCGGTCTCTTACTTCTTGTCTTTTACGTTCAAGTGCTTCTTTAAATCTATTCTCAGCCGATGTCTGAACCATTATATTTTCCAAAAAATTTCCCTCTTCTCCGTCAACATTACAATCACCATGCATCCTATCTTCAAATGCACCTTGTCTAGCCAAATAAGCA
>CALRHQ010000082.1 GCA_943359415.1 Candidatus Peribacteria bacterium | reverse complement strand
TTTGCTTAGAAAAAGGGGAGTGCGTACTTTGAGTGGGGTGACTCCAGTGACTGTCCTTACTAAGCCATATCCTTGTCCTGGGAAATGTGTTTATTGTCCTACGGATATCAGAATGCCAAAAAGTTATTTGCCTTCACAACCTGCTGCTCAGCGTGCATTAAGACAGAATTTTGATCCTTATACTCAGGTTTTTGTTAGACTGAAGGCTTTGACGATGACTGGTCATGAAGTTTCTAAAGTTGAACTGCGTGTCATAGGCGGAACTTTTAGTTCTTACCCAAGATTTTACCAAACTTGGTTCATAAAGAGATGTCTTACCGCTATGAATGACTTTTCTTTGCTTATTTTGCTTAAAAAACCTTTGAAAAAAAACCTATCTTTTTTAGATACAATAAAGAAAAATGAAACTTCTGATGTTCGATGTATAGGTGTAAATATAGAGACTAGACCTGATTTTATAGATAAAGCTGAAGTGAAACGATTACGGATGCTTGGTGTAACAAAAATTGAGCTTGGTGTTCAAACTACTGACGAAAGAATACAGGAACTTACAAAAAGAGGGCATGATTTGAAATCCGTGAAAGATGCTACCGGCTTGCTTAAAGATAGTGGTTTTAAAATCGGTTACCATATGATGCCGAATCTGCCTGGGTCTACACCTGAATTTGATAAAAAAATGGTTGGAGAGCTGTTTAGTGACTCAGGTTTTCAACCTGATTATTTAAAAATATATCCTTGTGTCGTTGTCCCAAAAACTCAGCTTTTTTATACATTTAAACGTGGAGAATTTCAGCCTTACGATGATAAAACTCTTGAAGAAATACTTTTGGCCGAAATGTTGTCCGTACCTGAATGGTGTCGAGTTGATCGTGTGGCCAGGGATATTCCTGCACCTGATATTACTGCCGGTTCGAAAATATCCAATATAAGACAAATTCTTGAGGAAAAATATATGAAAAGTACAGGAAAAACTTTCCGGGAAATACGTGCACGTGAAATAAAAAATGAATCTTTTGATGAAAAAAATGTTGAACTTATTGTTCGTGAATATGATGCGAATGGTGGAAAAGAGTTCTTTATCTCCTTTGAGGATATAAAAAATGACAAACTTATAGCACTTACAAGACTTAGATTTCCTTTTAAAACTTTTATTCCTGAACTTAAAAATGCTGCATTAATAAGAGAAATTCATGTTTATGGAAAGCAAGTTGCGGTGGGGAAGAGGAGTGGTGAGGAAAACCAGCATGGTGGATTTGGTTCTAGGCTTATGAAATATGCTGAAGATTTTTCAAAAAAGAATGGATATAAAAAAATGGCGGTGATAGCTGGAATTGGGACAAGGGAATATTATAAGAAATTAGGTTATATGCTGAAGGGGACCTATATGTTGAAGGGAATATAGAAGCATAAAGGTTTGCACAATGTATCTTGTGCGAACATAGGTTGATTTATGGTTTAAAACATTGTTTTGTATATTTTTGTCTTTCTTTGAATCTTCTTTTAATAATTGTTTTTATTTATTATTCTCTTTCTTTTGTATTTCTTTATTGATTTATACTCTTTTTCGGTGCTTTTCTGTTTTCTTGCCTGATTCCTCTTTTATTTTAAAATTCTTAAAAAGTGCTCTTTAAAATTTGCGTTTTAACGTGTTTAAATAAAAAAGACGGGTACTTTGTCGTCTCTTTGGAAATCTTAAATGTCTTGTTTTTGGCTTGTTTTAGCGTTTAAGCCTAATTTTAGAAAATATTAAAATTTATTTTTATTTAATCGTTTACAAAAACTTCCTGAATTTCTGTAATTTTTGCTGCTAAAAGTGGAAATGTTTTTAACAACGGATCTTGATCTATGATTATTGATGCGCTGTTTCTGGCTTTTTCTATATTTATTGAATCTGTCAAGCTGGCCATTTTTAAATCTGGAATTCCACTTTGGCGTACTCCATAAACTTCACCTGGTCCTCGAAGTTGCATGTCTATTTCGGCTAATTTAAAGCCACTTGAATATTTTTCCATGGATTGCATTCTTGTTTTTCCCTCATCTGATAAATTGCCTGTGAATAGGAAGCAGTATGATTGATGCACTCCCCTTCCAACTCTTCCACGAAACTGATGTAGTTGAGAAAGCCCAAATCTTTCGGATCCTTCTATCAGCATAATTGTAGCGTTTGGAACGTCTATTCCAACTTCTACCACAGATGTTGATACCAATATATTTATTTTATTGTTTTTGAAGTCCTCCATTACTTCGTCTTTTTCGTCTTGTTTAAGCCTTCCATGCAGAAGTCCGAGTTTTAAATCTGGAAAAATAAATTCTTGTAAATGTGCATATTCTTGGACAACTGATTTTACTTCAATTGTATCTGATTCATCTATAAGTGGACAAATTACAAAAGCTTGTCTTCCTTTTGCGATTTGATCTTCAATCCATCTATAAGCCTCTGTTCGTTTATTTTCTGGTACAACTCTCGTGATGATTTCTTGTCTACCTTTAGGCATTTCGTCGATGACTGAGAGATCTTGGTCTCCGTAAACCACAATTGCTAATGTTCTTGGTATTGGTGTTGCTGTCATGCTAAGAAGATGGGGAGAATTATAGCTTTTTAATATTTCTCGCTGTTTGACTCCAAATCTATGTTGTTCATCTATGATTGCGAGTCCGAGATTTCTAAAGCCTATGTCTTCTTGAATTAGTGAATGTGTTCCTATTACGATATCGACTGTTCCGGTTTTCATTTGCCTTATCACATCTTCTTTCATTTTCTTTGTTGTTGAACCTGAAATGAATTGGATATTTAAATTGTATTTTGTAAGTGTTTTTACAAATGTAGCATAATGTTGTTTTGCGAGAATTTCAGTTGGTGCCATTATTGCAACTTGGTAGCCTTTTTTTACAACATTTAATGTAGCCAATGCGGCAACGACTGTTTTCCCCGATCCAACATCTCCTTGAATTAAACGGCTTGCCGGGTATGGTTTTTGTAAATCATCGAGTACGTCTTTTAGCGCTTTTTTCTGTGCATTTGTAAGTTCAAATGGAAGCTCTGAAATTGCTTCTTTCAACATCTCTAAATCTGTTTCTATTATTTTTGATTCTCTTCCTTCCAGGTTTTGCCAGTGCCATTTTCTTTGTAATACTTTTAATTGTAATAGAAAAAGTTCATCAAATCCGAGGCGTTCTCTGGCTCGTAATAAAAGTTCTTCACTCTCTGGAAAATGTACGTTTTTTATGGCATCTTTTATTCCCATTAAATTGTGCTCTTTCAATATTTCTTCCGGTAAATGTTCTTCGAAAAAAGTTAACCATTCGTCTACAAGTGGTTTTATTTTTTCTCTTATCCATTTTGATGTTATGCCTTCAGTTTCGTGATATACAGGCGCTATTATGCCGCTATGGACTTGTTCTTCATATGGTTTTATTTTTTCATGTGTTGGATTTTGCAGTGCTATTTTTTTGAAACCTATTTTTGCTTTTCCGCTAAGTATTATTTCTTGATTTCTCGGAAGCATTCTTGTTAAATGTGGTTGATTAAACCAAACTACTTCTATTGATCCTGTCGAATCTGTAAAAACACCTCGAGTGATTTTTTTTCCGAATTTTGTGCTTATGTTGAATAATGAAGTCAATTTGCCTTTTATTGTATTTACTTCGTTTGGAATTATGTCCCTTAT
>CALRHQ010000081.1 GCA_943359415.1 Candidatus Peribacteria bacterium | reverse complement strand
AATTATTTTATTTTTGCAAAAATATCGTCAACAGAAAGAATCAAAACTTCCTTCCCCTCAAGTTTCACCTCTGTAGGCCCGTACTTTGAGAAAAGAACTATATCTCCAACTTCAAGATCAGGAGCGATAACAGTCTTGCCATCACTTGTCATTTTTCCTGGTCCAATCGCCAAAACTTTCCCCTTCATTGGTTTCTCTTTTGAAGCACTATCCGGAATAATTATACCAGACACAGAAGTCAGGTCTTCTTTAACAGCCTCAACTACAACATGATTTCCCAAAGGTTGAATCTTAGACATAAATTTTAATCGGTTAACGAATATTCGAAGATCAAACTAGCACACAAAGAGCTTACATTTCAAGCAAAGCTTGCCTACAAAGCAATAACAAAAACATAAGAAAAAACACTAGTTGCAAGGCGGCAGGAAAATTTTGGCCGCAATGCGTGAGATAACAAAAAAGCTAAAAATTGATGTAATGTAAGGAAACAAGTAATTTTACACGAGCCGTACAACAAAGTACGGCGAGGAGAAATTACGAAGTTGACGCAGCAGTACACAATTTTTAGCTTTTTTTACACAGCAAACTCTTCTGCTCTTGTTTCACGTACCACATGAACCTTAACCGGATTTGGGCTGTGGAAATCTTTTTCGATTTTGCGTGCAATATCGTGAGACATCTTTATTGCCCCAAGATCATCAACTTCTTCAGGTTTCACAAATATTCTCACTTCATTTCCAGCTTGTACAGCAAATACTTTTTTCACACCTTCAAAAGTATTACAAAGTGTTTCAAGCTCAGTAAGTCTTCTTATATAAGTATCAAGATTGTCTTTGCTTGCACCTGTTCTAGCATTTGAAATAAGATTCGCCGCCTGAACGACCTGCGCCTCAAGACTTTTTGGTTCCGGATCTCCATGATGCGCCTCAATTGCATGAACAACTTCTTCAGGAAGTCCAAATTTTCTTGCAATATCAGCTCCAATTTTTGAATGATGACCTGAGATTTCATGATCAACTGATTTTCCAATATCATGTAAAAGACCGGCTTTTTTACAAACAGCAATGTCAGCTCCAAGCTCAGAAGCAATTGCAGCAGCCAAAAATGAAACTTCCATTGAATGCTTCAAAGCATTTTGTCCGTGAGTAACTCTGAATTTCAAACGACCCAAAATTTTAATCAAATTTACGTGAAGTCCTGTAACTCCGGTTTCAAGTACAGCTTTTTCTCCAAGCTCCTTTATAAGCATATTTACTTCTTCTTTTACCTTCTCAACAGTTTCCTCAATTCTTGCAGGATGAATACGACCATCTTCGATAAGTCTTTCAAGTGAAACTTTCGCAACATATCTTCTTACCAAATCAAAACCGGAAATAACAATAGATCCAGGCGTATCATCAACGATAACATCGACACCTGTAATCTGCTCAAATGTATTGATATTTCTACCTTCACGACCGATGATGCGCCCCTTCATTTCATCACTTGGTAAACTTACTATTGTAGAAGTTGATTCAGCTGTTGTTTCGGCAGCACATTTGACAATAGCCTCCGCCAAAATCCATTTTGCTCTTTCTTTAGATTTATCATGAAGCTCTTTCTCAAATTTTGTAATCTGAGCAACGATATCTTCCTTTGCATCTTCTTCAACCTTTTTTATAAGAAGATCTTTTGCTTCTTCTTTGCTCATATTCGCAACTTTTTCAAGCTGAGCAGCCTGAAGCTTATAAATATCCTCAACCTGATCTCTAAGCTGACGAATAGATGTAATTTTTGAATCCATTTCGCCTTTAAGCTTATCGACCTCATCCTCTTTTTTATCTATAGTAGACTCTTTTTTAAGAAGTCTTTCCTCAATCTCATTCAACTGAGTCTGTCTTTTCCTCTCCTCCCTTTTTACTTCATCTTGAAGCTTGAAAGCCTCATTTTTAGCCTCATACAAAAGCTCTTTGGATTTGTTTTTGGCGTCATTCATTATTTGTTCAGCCTTAACAACAAGATCCTTATTTTTCTCCTCAACAGTCTTTTTCCTATACAGATATCCTCCGTATCCACCAATAGCCGCACCTATGATGGCAATTAAAAATGTAATCATATCAACAAAAGTTAGATTATTTAATCCTTACTTTTAGTCATTATGAGTTTAGAACACTTGAAATCGAAACAATACCTAGAGATCCTAGGATATCAATATTGGTCTATTTTTGATCTTTGTAATCAAGTTAATCATCGTAGTTTCTGTGTGCTTAAAGGCATTAAAGCAGATCAGTCAAAATGTTTTATTCTAAACCCTGTAAAACTTAAAGCTTGGACTTAATATTTAAATAAATACTTACAGGCAAAAGTGTACTTGATTGGTCAAAAATGTCAAACAACTTTTGGAGAAACTTTAGGAAAATTTCATAAAAATTTAACGAAAAGTTAATCTTAGAATGGTTAAATAGGTTAAATTATAAAATATTTTAAATTTTATCAAATCAACATGACACATCAAACTCAAAAAATATCACCAATAATTTTAATAATAATAATACTCTTTTCAATTTGGCAAACACCTATGGTTTCCGCAAATACAATTATAACACCTCAACCCATTTTCAACACACAACAAATCCCTACACAAGAACAAAACACACCGAATAATAAAATTATTCAAAAATCTAGTTCCAAAAAAGCCAAACCAAAGAGCAAAACAACAAAATCAAAAGAAGTAAACACGAATAAGAACACTGCTCACGAAAACGTCAACCAGAATTCAAAAACGACATCAACAAAAAATTGGGAGCGCTATATAACGCCCCCAATCATAATCATCACTTTAATTCTCGTCTCAATTTTCAAGAAGCCCTAAAGAAGATCAAGCTTGGCCATCGTATTGTAAATAAGCTGAGCTGTGTCACCTCTTGTAATTTCATAAAGAGGCATATACAAAGTTTTTCCTGCAACTATTCCTCCTTCCTTTGCAGCACACGCATAAGGTGCCATCCAGCTTGTAATTTCAACATCAGTATATGGTGCAGTCTTTACATCCTTACAAAGAGGATACTCCATAGCTGCAAAAATAATTTTAACAGCTTCAGCCTTGGCAACATTTTGTCCTGGCTTGAAGCTTCCATCATCATATCCTTTCACCCATCCAGCCTCTTTTGCATAACATGCAAATGCAGCAAACCATTCAGTTTTCACATCTGTAAAACAATTTTCCAGCTTCTTCCCTGCAAAATCAGCCTCGACAGCATTAGACAAAATAGCTAAAAATTCAGCACGATTTATTGTATTTTCAGGTTTAAAAGTTCCATCAGTATATCCTGCCAAAATTCCAAGATTGTACAAAGATTCTATTGCTACAACATTTTTATGATTTGAAGCAACATCTTTGAATATTTGTTTCTTTTGTTCTTCTTTTGAAACTTCTCCAGTAGAACCATCTCCTTCTTTCACTTCAGTACCCATATCATTTTCACTACTACTTCCAATAACCGAAGAATAAAATGATTTCAAATAATCATTTGTAGAGCTTGAAAAAGATCCGACAGCATAAGCAGAAACAGCGACAAAAAGCATAAGAAGAGCTAAGAACCCTTTAGGAATATCCATTCCGGAATAAGAATGTCTGGAAAAAATTTCGTTCATCTTTTTTTCCGAGACTTTAGGGTTCGATAGTTTCTTTGGCGGGAAACTTTTACCTTTTTGAACTAATTTTGGCATAGTGAATTATTTAAATTATTTTTTTAAAAGACTTTTATATTCAAATTCATAAATATGCAAGAAAGACATCAATACA
>CALRHQ010000080.1 GCA_943359415.1 Candidatus Peribacteria bacterium | reverse complement strand
CACCGCAGTATATGATTCTTTTTTATAGTTTTCCAAATAGATCTGGAAATTTGGTTCCAAGTCATTTATACTTAGACCCTTTTTAATAATGCGAACGTGGTAGTCTTGACAAAGCATGGAAAATGTTTTAAAATACATAGATAACGATTAAATAAAAAATGACGATAAACACGCAAAAACAAGTAGTAGAGTTAATAAAAAGAAGCAAAAAAATTCTAATATTGCCTTCAGCTCCTGTTGACGGCGATTCAATAGGTAGTGCTATTTCTTTATATATTGCCCTTAAAAAGTTACAAAAAGAAGTTACTGTAATCTCAAGTGAACAGATCCCAGAGGTTTTACAATTTTTGCCAAACATCAAAGTAGTAAGCAATAGAATGATTTCATCGGGAGATTTTATTATCACACTCGATTGCAAAAATATAAAAATAGAAAATATAAAAAGTGAGAATGAAGATGGAAAAATAAATATTACTGTAACTCCAAAAGAGGGGAGACTGTCCGAAGAAAACATATCATTCTCTTCTGGTGGAATCGATTATGATTTAATCATCACTGTTGATACAGCTGAACTTACACAACTCAGAGATACGTATGAAAAAAATATAGAAATGTTTCATCAGATTCCTGTAATCAATATTGATCATCATGTTTCAAATTCTCATTTCGGAAAATTAAATTTCGTCGACATAATGGCATCTTCAACAACTGAAATGCTACTTCCTATACTTGAAGAATTATCATCGGAAGAGAATATAAATCTTATAGATGAAGATATTGCTACACTTCTATTGGCAGGGATTATAACTGACACTGGAAGTTTTCAAAATGCGAATACAACGCCAAAAGCTTTTGCACGGGCAGCGCAATTGATTTCATATGGAGCACGTCAGCAAGAGATTATTCAACACGTATACAAAACAAAACAATTAAGCCAACTTAAACTTTGGGGAAGAGTTCTTTCAAAAATACAGGTTGATGAAAAACACAGAATAGTTTGGTCTGCAGTCAGCAGGCAAGATTTCAAAGATACCGAAAGTCTAGATGAACAAACAGGGGATATTATAGACGAATTAATGACAAATGCTCCAGGGGCTGAGGTAATAGTGCTCCTAAAAGAAAAAGAAGATGGAGCAATATCCGCAAGTGTAAGAACAACAAATCCATCGGTGGATGCGGCAAAGATAGCTGAAAATTTTGGAGGAGGAGGGCACAACCAAGCAGCAGGATTCAGGATTTCAAATATGAGTTTAATGGATGCAGAATATAAAATAATAAATTTCTTAAAAGATTATCAGGAAGAAAGATTGGGAGTAATCGCAGAAAGAGAAGAATCAAAAATTATAGATGTAGAAGAACTTATGCATCAAGCTAAAGAAGCTGAAAGGGCTCAGGAAATTATGAATAATTCAGTCATTAATAAAACAGCTGAAGACCAAGAAGCATCTTCAAAGAAAAAAATAAAATCAGTAGAAAAAGAACAAACTTCAAAAAAAGAATTCAATCCAAAATCGCCTAAGGATAAAACGTCTTCAGGTGTTGCTTACCGTTTTGAGGATTAAAAATAAATTGCAGAGGTATTAGTCCAAGAGCCCAAATCATTTGATATAAAACACATAGAAGAGTTGTTGTCTGATCAAAATATTGGCTGGAAAAAACAATAGAAAATCCAACATTGAAATATGCGAAAAGGATAATATTCGTAACTCTACAGCCTTTTTTAGGCCTATACATGGAAATCAGAAGCGCGATTACATGCAAAATAAATGAAAAGAATAAAACAAGAATAAACAAAGAATAAGATCTGGAAATATTTGAAAGAATCAAATCTGCAAACGGAACAATAACGCAGATATTAAAGAGAAATAAATGTATTGAAATTATTATAGCAGAACGGTCGACAACAAAATTTGAAAATTTTGGCAAAAATTTTCTTGATAAAAATGCTAGCAAAAAAGGCAAAAACACTATGATTCCCAAAAAAATCATCATATTGAAAACATCCAAATTTATTTTTACACCAATCGAATACAACAGAACAAGCGGTAAAGTAAATGGAGTAATAAGATTTGTTAATACTGAAACTATCATCCCAAATTTTATATCGCCTTTCAGTACGAGCAAAAGTCCAGGAGTCGCCATAGCTGATGGTGTAGCCGAAAGAAGCATTATTGCAACTTTATAATTTTCAGGGACATATTTCAAAAAAACAAAAGCGATTAAAGGAATGCCGATCATTTTCATAATACTAATGAAAATGATATAAGCAGGTTTTTTTAAATTTTCAAAAATTTCATGAGGTTTGATCTTTAATGCAGAAATATACAAAAGAATCACAAGTCCGATAGTGATATACCAACGCATAAGCATTTGTATAAAATCTCCAGAAATAAAACGACCAAGAAAAAGACCGACAAAAAGCCCAGAAGAAACTACTATCCCAAAATACTTCATTTAGTTGGGGGTTTTGTTGTAGGTGGCTCAATATTTGGAGCATGATTAGGAAGACTATTTCCATTTGGATTTACAGAAACAGTATTGTTTTCCGAAACAGTAATATCAACAATCGGATATTCACTTGAATTTTTTGTCAGTGAATAAATAAAACTTCCAACAAGTACCGCAATAGCGATTAAAGCCGATGTAATCGCTACTAAATAACTTCTTGAATAAACTTGTTTTGCCATTTTTTTAATTTAAAAATTTACGAATTAAAACGCACTGGTTTTAGAATCTCTCTTATCTAAAATAGTATCACTTGTTCTCTCATACTTGAAGGTCTTGTTAACACTACTACTATAATAATAATCTATAGGTCCTGTCCCAACGCCAATTGCATCAGTTTCTATTATAGTTTTATCTGATAGTTTAGCTAGCTCAGTCATACCTTTTCCTTCGACCAAAATTTTTGAATAAATTTCATTTAAAATTTCAGTATAATCATTTGTACTTACTGAAGCCAAATCTTTATATTCAAAAGTCGCAAGCATTGCCTTTATATACTGTTGTAATTTGAATCCCAAAACTCCTCCACCAAATTCTGTATAAGCAACCAAAACTTTTCCATTTTCTAAATAAATATACCAATCAACAGTTCTTTCCTTAGGATATAAAACTTCCATAGCAGAAAGTCCGTGAAGTTTAAATTCAGTATATTGCGCTCCAGGAAAGGCTAATTTCAAGTTTGCAAAATATTGATAAGATGTCATATCTTCATAATTTTCATCCAAAGTTACCCAAACTCTACCGGAATTTTGATAAATCTTCGCAGGAGAGAATTGTAAAAATTCTTTATCAATTCTATAAAAGATAACTTCATTTTTATTTTCAACTGCGTGCCATGATTTATCATCATATTTTATTTGAAATGGAATATATTTTCCCGTAAAAGCTGTCCAGTTTGTATAAAGAGGAAATGATTCTCCATTTTTTTCAGAAACAATCATCATGCGATAAACTACTTCAGCAAAAGCTTGCCGAGTCATAGGCTGTTCAGCATGAAGATTACCGTAATCATCTGATAAAACTACATTGTGATCTCTTGCATACAATGCATAAACCGCATACCAATCATCTTTGGTAGTATCAAGGAAAACATTATTTTCTACAGTTTCAGGGACTTTTGCCTTTCCCGCGATTTCAATAATCTTAAGAGTTTCTGCAAGATTTATATTATTTGCAGGCTTGAATTTACCATCTTTATATCCGGCAAGAAGGCCTGCTTCTTTGCTGGCCATAACAAACGGGAAAAACCAATCATCTTTTTTTACATCAGGAAATGATGCTTCAAATGT
>CALRHQ010000079.1 GCA_943359415.1 Candidatus Peribacteria bacterium | reverse complement strand
TACACCTCCAATTGCATCTATCAAATCAGTAAATGCGTCAAAATTTGCTGAAACATAGTAATGAATAGGAATACCCAGAATTTCTTCTATTTTAGTTCTTAGGTGTTCCATTCCCTGTTGATTTGATTTTGAATCTTCTGTTTTTGGTGGAACTTTATTTATTTTTTCGTAATGATTTTTTGCATTTAAATAAACTTCATTTATTTTTGAATTTCCTATGACTTTGTCTTTCATCCATAAATCTCTTGGAATTGAGAGCATTGTGACTGTTTTGTTTTCGTTGTCCAAGCTTGCGATGATCATTGTGTCTGTAAGTGTTCCTCCATCATGATTAAGTCCGCCTGATCCCAAAAGTAGGAAATTTGTGTGTCCGTACGAATCTTCTTTTAAATCTGTTCCTGCTATTTTTAAAATTACACTCATATCTATGCTTGAAATGGCTTTTGCTATTCCTACGCAAAGAATTAAAATAATTGTTATCGCTATTAAAATTGGTAAATTTATTTTGATTTTTTTACCTTCTGTCGCAGAAGCTATTCGTGCAGATAATTTGTCTTTTAAGCTTGGTTTAGTTCTTATTTTTCTTGTTTCGAAATCCATTTTTATTTATTTATAATTATCATAGCGTTTATTATTCCTTCCAAATCTGTTTGAATGTCTATTCCTATTTTGAGCCAGTTTTCTGTTGTTAAAGCTGGTTCATCAGATAAAAGTGAGTCTATGATTGTTGTCCACAGGTTGTATGAGCGCCCGATTGCTTTCGATTGCCCGCCTATATTAAACAAATTCATGGTATCTGAAAAGATCTGATTTGTAAGTTCTGCGTTTTCTTTTATGATTTTGTCGTTTAAATATTTGCTGGCGTCGGCTATATTTGTATCTTCAATGAATACGTTTAAGCCATTTGATGTTCTGGTTTCATTTATTTTGGTAAATAAATCTTGTTTCATTGAATTTAGATCTTCTGTTGTTAGTTTATCTGTTGAAAATTCTTCTGTTATTATCAAATATCCTCCGTGGTTTTGTGTCTTTGCGATGCCGATTCCGACGCGCGTCCATTCTTTTGTTAGAATGTTTTCGCGGTGTGATCCACTGCGCATAAGGCCTTCGTGTGCGAAACTTATTGAGACATCTTTTGCTAAATTTTCTGAAACAGGAGTTTCTATTCCAAGTGTTTTTCGTCTATCTTCAGGGGTATTTCCGTTTAGATCTATGTGTGCAAAATAATTGTTTTTGACCATGTCGTCCGAATGAAGTTGAGCTAAAGTATTTAATTCTTCCGCTAAAACAACTGCATCAAGCCCTTGTTCTTCTCTTTCTTTATTTATTTCTTTTAATAATTCATTTCGCATTGTTGTTAGAGCAACTATTGTCGTGAAATATTTGCGATCGTTTTTGTCGAAAAAATCCGGAAGTAATGGAATTTTTGATCCGATATATACAGGATGATTTACTACTGCGATTCCTTCGGTACTGTTTACTTCTACGATGTATGTTCCGGATGATTTTGGAGTGTAAGAATATTTATAAATTGTTCCATTTTTTGAGATAGTTGTTTCCTCAACCGATCCGTCAGGTTTTGTTACATATCCTGTTAAATCTATATTTACTGATGTGTTAACTTCAAATGAAATTTTTGAAGCAGAACTCATTTTTTCAGGTGGTGATGCGATGACTTCCGAATCTATGTATGAAAAATCATGATAAGTCGGGGTGAAAGTTTTTGTTTCACTTTTTGAAAATTCCGATGAAATTATTAATGGAGATTCTGATGAAATTTTTGCAGATTCTATAATGTAAGAAGTTGAAATTGAAGAAAAATTTTGGAAATCTCTATATATTATTGATATTTCATTTGTTGATTGACGTGATAAATAAGAAATTGATTTTGTGTCTTGAAATATGGTTAATTTTTTGATTGTTGATGGAATGTTTTGAAAGCTGACTGATGTTTTTCCATTTGAAAAATTTATTTCTTGCATAAGTTTTGATGGTACAGCTTCTTTATTTGTGGAAGATGGGATAGATGGTAACACTGATATATTTTTAACTTTTGTGCTTCCACTATCTCCAGGTAAAATTCCAAGTGTGAAATTTCCTGTTTCTTTCAATAAAATCGGAATTTCGAAATGTTGGTTTGAAACTGGTTCTGTGAAAGTCATTCCGTTCAAAAAGACCGTTGCTTCTTTGTATGTGCCTGAGGTTATAGAGCCTTTGATTACGTATATTTCATCTTTATAAAATGTATTTGGTATAGGTGAATCAAGAGTGATATTTGCATAAAATGTAGAAGATATTTGGTCTGATGTAACAGGTGAAAAATCAAGATTTGTTGATGTATCTGGGGTTGGAGTTGTTGTGTCAGGGGTTGTTTGTATGTCTGTGACCGGTGGTGCTGTTGTTGGGGTTGTTTGTGTTGTGTTTGTAGAAAGACCTTTGAGAATTGTTCTGTAAACGGTTTCACTTATTTTTGCACGTGACATTTCTTGATTTGGGAAAAGCAATTTCCCTGTTTCTTCCAATAGTGCTTTTTCTTTTGCAAATGCCATATATGGAGTGAACCAGTCTGTTGTTTTTATGTCTGAAAATGGGGAAATAGTTATTATTTCTGGAATTGCCCAGTTTTGTACTTTTCCAAGAATTTTTAAAGCTTCTACCTTTGTGATTGTTTGTTCAGGCTTAAATGTTCCATCTGTATAGCCTTGAATCCAGCCTGATGTATAAGCTTTTCTGACATATTTAGCGTACCAAGCTTGGTTATTTATATCGCTAAATGGAGTTTTTGTTGAGATGTCTGTGTTTATTCCTGATCCCTCTATTATGATTTTCAAAAATTCTGCACGGTTTACCAGATTTTCCGGCCTGAATGTGCCATCAGAATATCCGTTTATTATTCCATTTTCTTGAAGATAGATTATTGCCGTGTAGTTGCTATGTTGGCTACTGACATCAATAAAAGAAGCGAATACAACTTGTGGCAGAATGAATTGAGATATGGCGATAGCCAATATTGCGATGGAGGAGAGCCGTTTTTTTAGCATTGTTGTGATGTTTATTCTTTGAGTTTGCATGTGATTTTAGTTCTTTTTATACAATATACTTTCAGCTTTAGTATTTTAGATTTTTTTTAAGAAAATTTTAAGTCTTACTTGTATGGTTATTCCATAACTGTTTTATAATTATATGGGTGTTCATCTTCATAAATCTTTAATGTTTGTCATTTTTGCCTCAATGTTTCTTGTTGGAATTATTTTTGGTTTTTTCTTCCTGAATGAAAAATGGTATGAAATTATTTTTTTGATGATTGTTGTTCTTTTATTGATAAGATTTCTTTTTATAGTTTTCCGGTCGCAATTTCTTAGTGTTTTTTTATTTGTTGTTCTTGGATTTTTTTGTGGAATTTTTAGGTATTTTTTATATTTGGATTATGGGAATTTTGATCTTAAATTTTTGTCTGAATATTTTTCTTTTATGAATGATCGAATTGATTTTGTTTTTAAAAATGTTTTGCCTGATCCTTATGCAGGTTTTGTTGAAGGACTGCTTTTTGGGAAAAAAAATGCTCTTGGTAAAGATATTATAGAAAATTTTAAGATAACCGGTCTTACTCATATTATTGCGGTTTCCGGATATAATATTTCCATCCTTATTGCTTTTTGTTCGAAGTCTTTTTCTTTTCTTGGAAGACGTTGGAATTTTTTTGTTATGATTTTTTTGATTGTTTCGTTTGTGTTTTTGACTGGATTCTCAGCTTCCTGTGTAAGAGCTGCGATGATGGGCATTGTGAGCTATTATGCTATTTTTTCAGGTCGCCAATATATGCCTTTTATCGGACTTATTTTTGCTGCGTTTATTATGAATTTATTTTCACCAACGCTGATTTTTGATGACATAGGATTTCAATT
>CALRHQ010000078.1 GCA_943359415.1 Candidatus Peribacteria bacterium | reverse complement strand
TTCTAATTTTTTTAACAATCAAAAATCATCCGGCAATAGTTTTCGGCAAAAATCAGCCAATAGTGTGTCTATACGTATATGATTATCACAAATTCGCAATTTTATTAAAGAAATTCAAAAAGGCTAAAAAGCCTGCAAGAAAAGCACTCTTACGAAAACAACTTCAGCCATATCTAAAACAAACAGGCATTTCTTTGAAGAATCTATAAATAATGTTTCCTGTTTTCATCTTTGGGTCTCGTAGGTCCCAAAGATGAAAACTCAATATCTTTTGGAAAGGAAGAAAACCTTTTCTAAAGGTTTTCTTAGTCATTATCTGGTGCCCTCGGCAGGAATCGAACCTGCATTGAGGGTTTAGGAAACCCCAGTTCTATCCATTAAACTACGAGAGCAAGTGGCACCATATTCTAGTCGTTTGAAAGCAAAACGTAAACCCTTTTGTCATCCGGAAGATCAGATTGGCTCTTTATAACAAGTTTATCTTGAGGGAAAACTCCTTCCGCTCCAATATCTTTAAAGGCAATCGCATTGGCATTCTTTCCCATCGCCACAACAGATCTTGGCTCTATAGACTCAATAACTTCGATCGCTTTTTTATTATCAAGATTAGTCCCAGCACCGAATTCAATCATCAAAATATCAACATCTCCTATTTTATTTACCACATCACTAGGCAAAACATGTCCTAATTTTCCAAGATGGCAACATCTTATTCCATCAACAATAAAATGAATAATTAAAGTTTCTTCTCCTTTTGCTCCTTCTGTCTCCTCTTTTGATTTGCTCTTTGTCCAAGCCGAAAGCGCAATAATTGGCACTTCTTTTACCTCATATTCTCCAGGCCATGTAAATGATTTTCCTGAGTCCAAAACTCCTATTTCTCCGTTATCCACAGCCACAACGGCTTTTTTACCTTTTACCTCAAAGCTTAAGTTTCCTTTCCATAGAATTTCCATATATATTTATGTTTAATTAGCAGGGAGAGAATACAGTATTTGAGGGTGAGAGGCAAGTGAGCTTGAGCTCAAATAGCTTTTGCGTTATCCTTTCCCCACAAAAATAAAATATGCTCACATACTCAGTACAAACATACGGTTGTCAGATGAATTATTCCGACACGGAAAGAATGGAAACATATCTTGAGGCGTTGGGTTATAATATAAATCCGACTCATTCAAGTCACGCATCAAATTCTCAGGCATTTATTGCAATTTCAAACGGATGCGATAAATTTTGTACATATTGCATAGTTCCTTTTAGCCGTGGCAGAGAGAAAAGCAGGCCTTTGGAGCAACTCATAAAAGAAGCGCAAATCGCGGTGAAAAACGGCGCAAAAGAAATAACTCTTCTCGGACAAATAGTAAAAGTGAAAATTATCTCTCACGACGATTTTAGGCTTTCAGGCAAGATTATATCTTCAAAATAAGGCTAAAATATGCTATAATTAAAGGATTCTTTTTTTGAACAAAAAACAAAAACAAAAATGGGAGGATTAGATTCATTCGAAGGCTCAGAAAAGCCAAAAACAGGCTCGGAAGGTTCACCTCAATATCCTCAAGAAAGGCAGGACCTTGGCATGACTCTTGCTCAAAAAGTGCAAACCGAACGCCAAAAGGTGGACGAATACTTCAGGAGAATGGAGCAGGAATTCGATGCTTTAGGCATAAAATTGCCAGTAGATTTCTACAAAGGTGGGTATTACGCGTTGGTATCAAAGGATAAAAGACCACCGATCGATTTGGTATACAACAGAATGAAGATATTCTTCATGAAGGCCAAAGAATCAACTTTAGCGGCAACAATCCTGCACGACAGGTCAAAAGATCTTCTTGAGATATTACAGTGCCATCTTCTTGGCAAAGATCAGACTGCAAATGATCTCGAGATGGAATTATTTTCAAATATCGATGCAAGAATTTTGATAAACAGTCTTGAAAAAACAATCGGAACAAAATTTAATGACGAACATGCGAAAGAATTTTTATCACAGTTGCGAGCAAACAATATAGATCCGAAGACGGCGAATAAACTGATTGGACAAATAAAAAAATCATCTCCGGAAGATTTTAAAGCATTAAAACTCTCAAAAGATTTATTAATAAGCAATCTTATTGCATTGGTGGTAATTCTTAAGACAATGGGGGGCAATGCAAAAGATTTCGTAAAAGCACAATTGGGAATAAGGGCAAGATTTACACGAGAATATACTGCAAACAAAAGAGAAATTGAAAAAAATAAAACGACAGTTAAGAACTTTGGAAAGAGAATAGCAAGATACAAAAAAGAAAATCCGGGGGTTGAATTGGACGAAACGCTGGCGAAATACGAAGCCACGATGGTAGATGCGGCACACAATGTCGCATACTACGAAATGTTGCAAATACTTGAAACAACAAAAAGTGAATTAGCTTTTGCATATCTTAACAAATCCGGAAAAGCTTTCGACTACGCAAAAGCAAAAACAGCAATTGAGGAGATTTTTCAGAGTAAAGACAGTAAAAGTATTAAATCCTTAAGCTCAAAATACAAGGTCGCATTACCAGCAACAATTAATTCACTTCAGAATGCAGAATCTGATTTTGAAACAAAAAGTGTAGACGAATATATCGCAAGAGAAACAGGGAATAGCGCATATGCAAGATCTGCGTACGATAAATTCTACAAAACAGGAAAAGTGGAGGGATCAGACAAAACAGCAATTTTAAACAGATTGGCATTTGAAAGCTCCAAATTGATAGATGTCTCAGATAAACTTGTCGACAGGATAGATACAGAAGCAAAATATTTCGAAAATTTACTCCAAAAATATAAAGATATTGCTGAGGTTTCGACAAAAGAAAGAAGAGCAACTGTACTAAGATTACAGGGCTACATACAGCTATTAAATCAACATGTATCTGTCCAAGGAAGGCTTCTTTCAATAGCCGCTACATACGATCTGATGGGGGTAAGACCGGAAAAGAAACCTGAAGACTCAGAGAAAAGATCATGGGAAAGCGTAGTGGCAGACACAAGACAGGAGGCCAAAAAATCAAACGATGAAGCAAAGATGGTAGCCTCATTTCTAAATGTAAAAGACTACGAAGGGCAGGATATAAATCAAGCATCTTTATCACGGCTCACCCTTACATTAATCCAAAAAGAGAATGCAGGATTAGAGGCAAAATATAAGGGGACGATGGATAATGTTTCAAACGATTACGGAACTTTGGGAAACATAATGGATCAATTTGAAAAAGCTCAAGCTGATCCGGATTGGGCGGAAGAACATGGGACAAAACTTGTAAGAATATTTAACCAAGGATCAGAAGCTTATGCCAAAATTATTCCTTCAGTCGAGGCCACGAGAGGAAGATTCAAAGAGATGAAATCAGATTTATCTCTAGCTCTTTTTAATGTTCAACACGGTGACAGTCCGCTGTTAAAACTGCATCCACAATTAAGAGATGTATATGCGATGGTATTGGAAAATGCGATAAAAAGTGTGGACCAAGTTTTGGATAATCCTAATTCTCCAATTTCAACACAACAACTCGAAAAATTAAAATTAGCTCAAAGAGATTTTGAAAAAGCAAAACAAGATTTCTTGAATGGAGTACTAAAAAACATAGCGGTATTCACGATAATCATGGCCACTGCAATTGCAGGAGGTATTGCAGGATCATATTTACTTACAGGAGTGCTAAAAACTTCATCGATTTTTCTAGTGCCAATAGGTACCTCCGCAGGAGGAGTTATCGGGGCAAGGATTGGAATGTCATTAACAAATGCGACAGGGCTTAGTGAATTTAAAGATATTTGGGATCCAAAACAGATGGGTAAAGATTTTGTTTCCGGATATTTCCTTTCTTTAGGCGCCATCCTGACAGCAAAAGGGGCGATATCTGCTCTAAAGGTTGCGAGCCATTCCAGAAATGCAAGAGTCGCAACCGGAGCATCAAGAATGTTAAATACAATTCAAAAAGCAAAAGTATTAACATCACCATTTGAAGTTCATAATGTGAAAACTGCCTTAGGACGTTTTGGTGCCAAATTTGGAGAAGAATATGCTGAAGAAAGCATAGAGGAAGGAGTAGGACAAATTGGGCAAAGAATAAATAATCCATATTTGGAATTTTTTGTCAGCGTCATAAAT
>CALRHQ010000077.1 GCA_943359415.1 Candidatus Peribacteria bacterium | reverse complement strand
AGGTTCTGGTACTAAAGGAAAAATGGATCTTAAAACTTTGAGAGAAAGAATTCGACAGAAAATAAAAGATAAAGAGAGCGAAAACTAAAACAAACCCATGTTCGGACTAGATACAATAAGCAAATTAGTCGGAAATCCAATGGACTTGATTGGGAAGGTTGGACCATCTTTGTTGGAAGCGTGGAACTGCGCAAAAGATGCCAAAGATAAAGGTTGGTTTGAAAAAGCTGGAATATTCCTAAGCAAATTCAAGGAAGAATTTGATAAACTTGGTAAAGAGAAGGAGGATATTTCAAAAGATGCGGATGAGGCAGCTAAAAAAACTACCGATGAAACCATGTCTGACGCAACTGAAGCCGTAAAACTAAACGAATCAAAAGTCTCAGACACAGGAGCTGTTGATTCATATAAAGAAGCACTTGCTTCCGGAGTTGCATCGATGAAATCTCTAGATGCAAATCAACAAGCTTCTGCCGGCAAAGGCTTGGATAAGCTTGGAAAAGCTGCAAAGACAACTGACAAATCCGAACTGGAAAAACTTGAGCATCTCGATCTTGATGAATTCAAAGCTGTTGCTGCGACTGCACTTTCTACACTTAAAGCTTTGAAAACAAAATATCCTGACAAAGACAAACTAAAAGCTGCACTTGATCAGATTTCAAAAGTTTCCGATAGTTCTGAGTATCCTATAGTCGGACTTTTGAAGACATCTGTCTTAAAAATACTGAAGCCGGAAATCGGTGCTGGGAATGCGCTACAGGCCAAGTCTTTGGCCGAGGCATTTGGAATTGAAATAAGTATTAATTTACTTCCACCAAGCATCTCTTCACCTTTTAAAGATGCCATGGCTTTGCTAAAAGAACCTGAACTTACTGATGAGAATAAAACAAAAGTTGTCACGGCTTACCGAAAATATATTATTCCAAATACAAATGAAAGCGACGCGACTAAAGTCGTTGATTTTGTTCATGATATGGTTTTGAAAAATCCTGAAGAATTAACAACGGATCAATTGGCGGAAATTGTTTCGCTTGTTGACGCAAAAGATCTTGATCGAATAATCGGAATTTTTACCGGGAAAACAGAAAAAGCAAATACTTAAAATGATGTCCCCCACTCTATGACAATCACAGACAAAAAAAATAGAATCTCCGGACTACTTAAAACTTCTACGATCGACCAACACACAAAAACTATGGTCGAGACACTTTTGCCGGTGATGGAGGAATCTCAACTGGATGCCCTTTTTGACACATTCATGAAAGAAAAATCAGCACTGGAGAAAAACGATCAAAAGAGACAAAGGGTGGAATTGAAGTACAAAGTAATGGCGGAAAAATTAGCGCAGATTGAAATCAATAAGTATAAGAAATAGGAGAACGAGAACGTGTCACTCTTTTTGTTTTTCTACTTTAGCTGTAAACCTGATTATGAGTTCCGACATCCAACATTATTACCAAAACATAATCGTTGTATTCTTCGAGAATTATGCGAACATCTCCAGTTACCGAGATTGCCCGCCTACCTGACATATCGCCGTGGAGAGGATGATTGTGCAGTGATGGATCGAGTGGATTTAAGCGAAAACACTGCATCGCAAAATCCGCCTTTTGCTTCAATTTTGGAGTCAGTTTTTCATATGATTTATTGAACTGTTTGTGTAATTTTAAAATCATTTCAAGCTGTCTAAATGAGCTTTTAGTTCTGCCGCGGTTTCAAAAGGTCCGCTAACATTTACCCCCCTCTTCGCTTCATCAGAAGCCTTCAAGATCTCGCGTTCCTGCTCTACAGTTAGCCCGTTTTCGGTCAGAATCGAAAATGGAATCCCTTGAGTGAGAACGATTTGCTTAAAATAAATTTTCACAGCGCTACTCATGTCCATACCCACTTTGTCCAACACTTTTTTTGCGGATTTTTTCGTTTTTTCATCGATACGTACCTGGATTGTAGCCATAAAAATTTGGTTAATAGAATATAGACCATATTCAGTATATCAAATGCGTAATGACGTTGTCAACACACGTATAGGAAAGAAGTAAACATATACGTTTAAGATTTTCTTATAATAATCTCTTGCATTTTTCGAAAACACACGTATACTTTACTTGCTTGAGTTGCTTAGGCAATTCATTTAATAGGTTAGGATATTAAGGCTTTTCTAGGGCGTTGGTACTCCTGAGTCTGTTAAGAAACTCTTCCCCAAGTGGGAAGAGTTTTTCTTTTAGTTAACCTTTTTTCTTGTGTTTTTCACCAGCACTGTTTAAGATTGTTCCGTTGAAAACACTCGTGGTGAGTTTAGCTCAGTTGGTTAGAGCATTAGGTTGTGGTCCTAAGGGTCGTGGGTTCGAATCCCATAACTCACCCCATTTACGAAAAAGTGACTTTGTGTTATCCTGTCGTCTCATATTTTTGCGTTACTTTTTTATATATGGAGAGGCTTGGAAAAATAGAACCTGGGATTGAACCACAATGTCCCACTAAATCAGAATCTGTAGTGTGTGAGTTGATAAACAAAAGAAGATCGCAATTTGAAGCTGTTATGACTTGTGCGGGACCTAATATTTCACAAGCTCCAAGGAATACTCTTTCCGTATATACGCCTAACGATTTTGAAGATTTAAATCCTGCTGTTCAGAGTGCTGTGAAAACTAGAATTCTGGAGATTTGGAAACAGAAATTTTCGGAAAAAGGCAGAATTAACAATTTTGAAGTGGTCCTTCATGACATCCCATACCCATTTGGAACAAAGTATACCTGTAAATTAATCTTCTTACTGAAAAAAGATGGAGTGGAATTTGTTCATCCATTCAAAGGTACAGTGAATATCGATCTGCCACTTTAAAAAAAAGCCCCTTTTGTAATACAGGAGCTTTTTTTGAGTTATATTGTTATCTCATTACCGTAGTTGTCTACTTACCGGCAAGAATAGTTTCAATCTGCCTTGCCAATTGCCATTGTGTTTGCCATATTGATTCATTTTGCCCCTGTTTGATTGTAAATTGTATTTCTTTCTTACCAGGCTGCGCAAGAGAATCTCCAAGATGCGTTGAGATTGCATAAGTCTTATCGTCTTTAGTTACATTAAAACTAAACCATTCGTTTGCCCTGAGTACAGGTCCCCATGCAAAATCTTTACTTATCTTGAAATTTATCTCCTGCAATTGTTGAATTGCTGTAGCCAAATCTTTTGGCTTTACATTACTTAGTCCTTCCCACAATGGTTTTGTTCGTTCCACCTTAGCTGCTTGTGGAGTTGTAGCTTCAGGTAATCCGACGGCCTGTGCTGGTGCCGGCTTTGCCTTAGGTGCTGGACCTTTTTCAAGTGGAGGTAAGGCTTGAGTAGGTTCTTCCATGCCCTTAAATGTTTTTACCGTAGATTTTATATCTGCAGTGAATTTATTTGCATCCTTAAAATCAACCTTTATTCGCAACTCTTTCATCGTAGTTCCAGATTTATTTACAATACGCGCCCATAATTTCAATTTGCCTTCTGTTACCATAGGCACTACATACATTGTTGTGTCTCCCAATCTGATCACGTAATCATATGTGATCGTGATATCTTTTGCGCCAAGTTTATAAGTATGTTGCAATTCTTTTGTTGTCACTATTCCTTCTTTGATAAAATCATTTCTGTTTGTATCCAAGAAAGCATCAAAATCTTTGTACCATTTTTCTTTATTTGCTTTTTCTTGCTCTCTGGCTTTATCCTCAGCATCCACCTCTTGCAATATTTTTAGAGATTCAATACGGCTAAGCAAAAGTTCTTTTGCTTTTGATGCAGCATCTTTTGGATTCAAATATGATCCCGCTCCACGACTCAATTGAATTTTTCCACCCAATGTAATCGCGCGGAATAATCGTCTTTTCTCTCCTTTGTACTCTCCTTCGTAATCCACGACTTTAATTCCAGAATCAACTCCCGGTTTTCTTGTTATTTTAACACCTGTTGATTTTTCGACTTCAGCCACCACTGCAACCATTTCATCATTGAATCTGTCCAATAAATCTTTTGGTGCTTCCGGAGCTTTTGCAGGCTCAGCATCTTTTACCTCACCGTCTTGCAAAGCTTTTGTATCCAACTGTGAATAACGATGCTTTGGAGCGCTTCCTCCAACTTGCAAATCATAAAGTGCATCAGATTGTCCACCATGTTTTACAACCTCTTTACTTGCACGTTCAAATGCAAGTAGCATATTGAAAACTCCGTGTGATCCGTAAA
>CALRHQ010000076.1 GCA_943359415.1 Candidatus Peribacteria bacterium | reverse complement strand
ATCTTCATTCAAGTCTATCGTTATGTCCATAGCCATAGACGATGGAGACGTTACACCAAACACAACATTCAACGACGTTGGTCCGATAAAAGTTGATTACAATAAATACACAGGCGAATACGATTTCGAAATCAAAAATTCCACAGGATATTATGGACTCGTAAACATGAGCGTAGTTCTAGAAAAATCTCTAAATACAGGGATGACTTTTGTCGCAAAAAAAATCGGTCCAGCACTTTTCTACAACTATCTGAAAAAGTTCGGATTTCTTGATAGAACAGACATAGAGCTTGATTCGGAAGCAGTAGGAAAATTAGAATATTTTGAAAATTGGACAGAGTCAGAACTTGCAACCCATGCCTTCGGACAAGGACTTACCGTAACAATGATACAAATGGCCCAAGCATACTGTGCCCTCGCAAACGGAGGAACCATAATGAAACCATATTTAGTAGAAGAAATAAGGCATCCTGATGGATCAAAAACCACATTTGAACCGCAAGAAGTAAGCAAGGTAATTTCAGAAGACACGTCATCAAAAATAATCACAATGTTGGTAAACTCAACAGAGCGTGGATTCGCTACAAAAGGACAAGTTCCAAATCATTTCGTTTCAGGAAAAACAGGAACATCTCAAACCTACAAAGGTGGCCGCGCACTGTTTGGGAAAGGAACAACCATCGGAACATTTGCAGGATTTGGCCCAATAGAAGACCCAAAATTCGTCATCATCGTGAAATATGATTACGCAAAGCAAAGTGAATGGGGATCAGATACCGCCGGCCCAACATTTTCAAAACTCGCAGAATTTATTTTTGACTATTTGAATATTCCACCAGACAAGTAGGAAATAATAAGAATCGTAACTATAAACTCGATAAGATTAGATGTTTATGAACAATAGCTTGCTTAAGTTTTTGGTCGATCATGTATCGACCAAAATTTACCAATTCGTACATGTTAGAATTGGCAAACACTTAAGCCTATTGAGAATAGACATCTAATCTTATCCAGTTTACTTTATAGGTCTTTTTGTGATATAATATTCCGATATAAATAAAAACAAAAATATGTCAGGACACGGAGCAGACCACGGCGACCATGGACATTCAGGAGGTGAAAGCGCATTAGGTAAATACCTAAAACCTTTCGCAAATCCACTCAAATCAGGAAAAGATAGAGCTGGAAAGGTTTTAAATTCAAATGAATCTTCATCTCCATGGAATACAAAACGTTCAGCAGAAGCGGCAAAAGAAATGTCACCGGAAATAGGAACGACAGTTAGTTTAATAAGAGAATCTATAGCGAAAATAGTTCTCGGATTAAAAACAGCCGTAAAAATGCCACTAAAAATCACAAATGAAATTGTGACAAATATCGCTGCACTACCTGTAAACCTTGGACGTTGGGCACTTGATATTCTGCGCATGCCGCCACGAATGCTCGTAATAGGAACAGACCTTTTGGCCGAAAAAACATTTGGAAAAGCATCTCAAGCAATTGCAAATATACGAAAAGGGATTCACAACCAAATCGACAAAATAGACGGTCTACATTTTGGTGGCCACGGCGGACACGCCGCCGCAGCACACCACTAAAAACCTCTGAAAAACAATATATGTTTTCCAGAGGTTTACTAAACTTTATTCAGCTAAATTCACTTCTTTCACTTCAGTCAAATCACCCATTTTATTTGCCTGAACAATTTTTGGCGAAGTCGTATAATAATAATCACCGATGTACATCACTCTATCGATATCCTTTTCTCCACACCAGTAACTCCATCCAACCACCAAGCTCTCACCTTCCATCCAGTCATACTTACACATGAAAGTCTTAGCCGCTACTTCCGCATCAGTATAATGAGAAATTCTTCCCTTAAGATCAATTCCATCTAAGCTGATGTTGTAGACATAAACTCCTTGATAAGTTTCATCTCCATAAGTACCTGGAGATGTAGCTGGATCATCCTTCATACTCTGTGGAATTTCATACAAACTCACAGGGAAAGCCAAAATTCCTTTAGCCTTATCAAACAAAAGCGCTTTGTGATCGTAAAGCAAAGGGCTTGAAGTTCCACGATCTCCGATAGTTGTTTTAAACATTTCAGTAGGATTTTCAACATCTGAAACATCAAACATCGCAACTTTCATTCCTTGATACCATGCAAAATTATCTCCCATCCAACCTTCTCCACCTTCAGCATCCACAGCCTCTTTTCCGAACCCGATCAAATGATTTTCATCATAAGGATGCAAATAATCGCTATATCCAGGAATTTTTAATTTCCCAAGAATTTTAGGAGTCTTAGGGTCTTCCAAACCAATTACATAAAGCGGATCGGTATTTTTGAAAGTAACCATATATAATCTGTTTCCGACAAACCTCGTAGAATAGATTCTTTCGCCCTTCGCAAGACCGGTAAGCGCACCAACCACATCCATACCACTATCTAAAACATACACGTTATTTTGAGATTTATTGTTCTCACTCCACATGTCTCCTTTTGTCGTCGCAATTCTAAAATATTCACCATTTTCATCCATTGAAAATTGATTCAAAATTGTCCCTGGAACACTTCCAGATCCTTGATACTTCACAATAGATCCATTTAGAGAAAATTTATAAATATAAGTTTCTTCATCGCTCGCACTATCAAGCCACCAACCTGAATAGGTATATCTTGGCTCAGCCAAATAAAGATTCTCGGTAGATGCATAAATATTGCTGCTTGATCCCATTATTACCTGCTTTGAAATACTCTTTGTCACATCATCCACAGGAATTCCGGCAACAATCGCATAATTCATGCTGTTACGTCCGGGAACAAAATAAACACTCGAACAAGAAGTTACTGGAGAGATTTTTCCATCTTTTGAATCCGCATAATATGGCACAATTCCTTCATTTTTTACATTTTCATCATATCCCCATGGCAAATAATACATATACTGATTTGAAACAAGATAAACATTGCCACCGATTTTTCTTGAAGAATTATAATTTCCTTCAAATGCAAGTTCACGAATTTGCTTCACTTTTGTTTTATCAGTTGTATCAAAAACATAAATTTTTGTAAGGCTTCCTGAAAGAGTTATTGTATCAGAAATAAAAGTACCTCCACTTTTTCCCTCAAGGAAAACATTCCCATTGTAAGAATTTCCAACGACAACAAGCCTGTTGTCATCTACGTACATTTCTGAAGGATAGAAATTTTCATCAGCAAATGTAACTTTAGTAAGTTCCTTCATCGTAGATGGAGGATAAGCATCCACAATTCTTACAGTATTTCCTTTCAAAGTATAAACATATTGACCATCATTTTTCACAATATCGGCTTCATCAACACCTTCAACCTGAACATTTGTTTCAGAAGATTCGACTCCTTTGGCAGCACCCATTTCAGCCCCGCCAGGAACAACAGAACTGGCTTCTCCTGCTGAAGAATCTTCAGACTGAGTTTCTTTAACCATTCCACTGCTCATATATAGAAGATCCGGGCCATTATTGTAGCTGTTATCTTCCATATATTTTCTCATTTCAGAACAACCGGCAAATTTTTGAAGACCGGCAGTAGCTTCAGAAACAGGATTTCCGCTGGCAATAGATGAATAAGTATTTGAAATTTTATAAGTAACATTATCTGTAGCTCTCCAGATAATTTCAGCCATATCCCCTCTTTTTAATTTATAATCAAATTTCACAACAGTTGAAGGAATAGCATCTTTTGCAGCAAGCACATTTACATAACCTTCATACCAATTTCCACTTGCTCCTGCAGAAACATCAAGTCCAAAAACAGTTGAAATAATCTTGCTGGCTTCAGCAAAATTTATAGTATCAGCAGGCCTGAAAGTTCCATCCTTGTAACCATTCACCCAACCATTTACAGCAGCTGAACAAATATAAGGAGCAAACCATTCATCCTTAACGTCCTTATAACAATTTGATCCAGACCAAGAAGTGGTATCACTATTGCTTGCGGATTTCACAGGCGCTCCTTCATCGGAAACTTCGCCATTTACAATTTTCTCTTTTGCCTCCATCACAATCTTCAAAAATTCAGCCCTATTTATGTCCTTATTTACGCCAAAAGTTCCATCTTCATATCCTTTCACGACACCGGCATTCGCCAAAAAATAAACAGCTTTATAGCTCATTTCATCCTCCCTCATGTCTGGAAAACCGTAGCCATAAGCCGAGACAGCGCCAGCACCATAAAAAGAAAAAAATGAAAC
>CALRHQ010000075.1 GCA_943359415.1 Candidatus Peribacteria bacterium | reverse complement strand
AGGTGAAAAACTTGAGAATGTGAATCAAAATTTTATTGGAAAATTTTTGTTTGATGGATATATTCCTTTCCTAAAATGGATAAGAATTCTTGTTTATATTATGGCATTCTCAACTCCTCTTTATTTGAAAAGTGTTGTTTTCAATGAATTTGGTATTTATGGGTTTACCATGCTTTTTTTAGTTATGTTGATTCGCCCTTTGGCGGATGTTTTTCCTGATTTTGGTATTTTGAGGACACTTGTTTCTATGCGCAGAGAGTTTGGGATTTTTTCAGGAATGCTTATTCTAAGTCATTTCTTTGGATTTTTTATGCAATCGGATTTGTCGATTTTTACTTCGCTTACGGAGAGTTGGATTTGGAATTATAAAGATCCTTATCTTTGGGGATTAATAGGAGTTACGTTTTCTATCCCGCTACTTTTGTCTTCGAATAATTTTTCGATGAGACTTCTTAAAACATCATGGAAGACTGTGCAAAGACTTTCTTATGTATTTTTTATTTTTGGGGCTATTCATGTCTACCTTGTTGGAAGAAAAAACGACGCTTTGATTTATGGAATTCTTGTTTCTGTTTTCTGGATTTTATCTTTGTTGAAAATAAAATTGAAGCTATACTCTGATCATGAAAAAAAGCTGTAAACAATGTGGTTGTGACTTTGATGTCACTGATAATGATTTGAAATTTTATGAAAAAGTTTCCCCTATTTTTGGTGGAAAGCGTTTTGATGTTCCTGCTCCAACATTATGTCCTGACTGTCGTGCGCAAAGAAGAACAATACATAGAAATGAATATAATCTGTATCGTCGTACTTCTGCGCTTTCAAATAAACCTTTAATTTCTATTCATTCTCCAGAAACTAACTATAAAGTTTTTTCAGTGAGCGAATGGTTCTCGGATGATTGGGATGAGATGGATTATGGGCGAAATTTTGATTTTGGTAAGCCATTTTTTGAGCAGTTTCACGCATTGCAACTTGATGTGCCTCATATTTGTATGATGGCCATGGATAATGAAAATTCCGACTACACTACGGGGACTGGATTTTGTAAAAATTGTTATTTGATTAATTCGTCTGAATATTGTGAGGATTGTTGGTATGGAAAATTGATGCAGAGGTGTAAAAATGCTGTGGATTGCTCTTATGTTTATGATTGTGAATTGATTTATGAATGTTTTAATTCAGAGAAATGTTATAACTGTAAATATGTTTATAATTCGCAAAACGCTAGTGATTCTTGGTTTTGCGATAGTTTGAAGAATTGTAGGAATTGTTTTTTGTGTACGAATTTGGTGGGGAAGGAATATCATTTTGAAAATCAGAAACTTTCGCAAGCAGACTATGAAAATAAGGTTTCTGAAATATTAAATTCTCCTGAGAAATTTAAGCAAGCTATGGCGAATTTTGACGAGATGAGGGAAAAAAGAATTTATAAATATGCGAATGTTACAAACTCTGAAAATTGTACAGGAGATTTCTTGAAAAATTCGAAAAATTGTGAGAATTGTTATGATGTGTCTGATAGTGAGGATATGAAGTATGTTCAAGTTGGAGTACAAACTAAGGACTTGATGGATTGTTCAAACATGTATGTGAAGCCAGAATTGTCGTATGAGGTTCTTGGAACGATTGGTACTTATAATGTGCATTTTTGTTTGTATGTATTTAATTCTAACAATCTTTTGTACTGCGAATCTTGTTTTGGATCACAAAATTGTTTTGGATGCATGGGGCTTAGAAACAAAAAATATTGTATTTTTAATAAGCAATATACTCAGGAAGAATATGAGGCGCTTGTTCCGAAAATCATTGAGCATATGCGTAAAATGGGTGAATTTGGTGAATTTTTTCCGCATACAATTTCTCCACATTCTTACAATGAAACTGTTGCGAATGAGTATTATCCTTTGAGTAAGGAAGATGTTTTGAAGCGTGGATTTAAATGGAAAGAGATTGAGGCGATTACTGCGCCAACAACTGGAAATTTAGTTGAAGTTCCTGAGAATATCAAAGATGTCGGCGATGATATTTGTGATAAAGTTTTGACGTGTGAAAAGTGTTCAAAGCGTTATAAAATTTTGAAACATGAATTGGATTTTTATAGAAAAATGAAAGTTCCTGCGCCAAAAAAATGTCCAGATTGTAGATATTTTGCCAGGCTTGCATTACGTCCAAAAAGAAAACTTTTTGATAGAAAATGTATGAAATGCGAGAAAGATATGAAGAGCGTTTACACCGCAGACAGGACAGAAATTGTATATTGCGAGGAGTGCTACTTGAAGGAGGTGTATTGATTGTGTATTCTCTTGTCATGGAAAAAGTTTGTAAACAATGCTGTGAAAAATTTGATGTGACGGAAGATGATTTGAAGTTTTTGGAAAATTTATCTCCGGTTATTGATGGTGAAAAGTTTTTGCTTCTAGAACCTGGCCGATGTTTCGAATGTAGGTGGAAACGAAAAATGATGTGGCGTAATTTTAACAAATTTTACAAAAGGAAATCAAATTTGTCTGGAAAAGAATTTATTTCTATCTTTTCTCCTGATAAATCCTATAAGGTTTATAAAATTGATGAATGGTGGGGGAATGAATGGAGTCCTCTTGATTATGGTAGAGATTTTGATTCAAGTAAACTTTTTTTTGAGCAACTGAAAGAGCTATATGATGCAGTTCCACGCCCTGGAATGTTTGTCTCAGGTTCTGAAAATTGTGATTATACAAATGCAACTTATTTCTCAAAGGATTGTTATTTGGTTGCTGGCTGTATCGAAAATGAAAGTTGTTCTTATGGTCATATTTTGTGGTATTCAAAAAATTGTCTTGATATGGTTTATTCTTATTATTGTGAGGAATGCTATGAATGTATAGACTCAGAGCACTGCTATGAACTGTTTTATGGAAGAGAGTGTTTGAATTGTTCGAGTAGTTATTATCTCTTCGACTGTAAAGGTTGTAGGAGTTGTTTTGGATGTGTGAGTCTTGCGAATAAGGAATTTTATATTTTCAATAAACCTTATTCCAAAGAGGAATATGCAAAAAAAATTGCAGAATTATTGAAACCTGAAAACAAGGAAATGGTTCGTAAAATGTTTAAAGAACTTTATTCGTCTGTGCCAAAAAGGGCTTTGTACTCAAGAAATTCCGAGAATGTTCTTGGTAATCACATCTTTAATTCGAAAAATGTATATTATTCTTTTGATGTGATAAACTCTGAAGATTTGAGATATTGTTTTACTGCTGGAAAAATGAAGAATTGTATGGATTGTATCCATCATGGTGCAGGCCTTGAACTTGGATATGAAACTCTTGCGTCTGCAGGATATAATCTTCTTTTTTGTCGTGATGGCTCTGGAATGGCTTCTAATAATTTAATATACTGCAATGAATGTAATGGTGTGAATGATTGTTTTGGATGTGTAGGGCTTCATAGCAAGGAGCAATACTGTATTTTGAATAAACAATATTCTGAAAGTGAGTACAAAGTTTTAGTTAAGAAAATCATTGAGCATATGAAGAAAACTGAAGAATTCGGTGAGTTTTTTCCTGAGAGCGATTCTCCTTTTTGTTACAATGAAACGACCGCACATGATTTTTATCCGATGACCAAAGAGGCCGCGGTAAAAAAAGGATATAAGTGGTTTGATGAAGTTGATGATCCTAATTTTATTAAAAAGAGTGGTGAAGATATTGTTACGTGTGAAGTTACCGGAAAACAATTTAGAGTTATTTCTAAAGAGGTTGAATTTTTGAAGAGACATAGTCTTTCTGTGCCAACTAAATCTCCTGATGTGAGACATAAAGAAAGAATGGCGATACGAAATCCACGAAAACTTTGGGATAGAAAATGTGCAAAATGTGACAAAGATATGAAGACTGCTTATGCTCCTGAAAAGCCAGAAATTGTATATTGTGAAGAGTGCTATTTGAAGGAGGTGTATTAGTCCTATTTATACACGTTTTGGCGGTGACTTATTTTGATTATGTGGATGATTAGCTGTTTCTTGTAGATTTCATAAAGGATTCGGAATGGCCATACTTTTAATGAGTATATGCCTTGAAATTCTCCTTTGAGTGGTTTTCCAAGATATGGATTTAAGCTTAAGCTTAGAATTGTTCTTTCTATCCTTGATCGTTGTGTTTTTTCAACTCTACTTAGTTCTTTTTCAGCTGTTTTTCTTACTACGATTTTGTACATGTTCTTTTTTTAGTATTTTTTCGAAAGGGACGTATTGTCCTTTTTTGAATTCTTTTCTGGCTGTTTTTATTTCGGTTTTTAGATTTGGAT
>CALRHQ010000074.1 GCA_943359415.1 Candidatus Peribacteria bacterium | reverse complement strand
ATTCTAATGTCGATATAGCTATTTCTCTTGTTGAAGATCATGTAAGAGCGCTTTTGAGAAAAGTTGGTGGTATTAAAGTAACCACTAATTTGGAAGGAAATGTTCCTATTTTAAGAATAGAAGCAGATGATGCTACGGATAAGGGTATTAATTTTAATGTTTCTGAAGTTATTGCTGGTATTAAACAAACTATTGTAACAGTTTTTGGATCTACGAATTTGGTTGTACAACAAAAAGGAAATTCTTTGACTGTGGCTAGATCTATGGATGATATTGTTGAGTCTGAACAACTTCATGCTGTACCTAAAACACCTAAAGCTAGGGATCTAAAAACCGGAGAACGATTTATTTACGCAGGTAAAACTCCTAAAACTGTTGATTATCAGGGGCGAATGGACATCACGGGTATCGGGTGTTTTGAACTTGTTTACCCTGCTCAAAAAACTATTTATGCTTCTCTTCAAAAAAATCCTGAGGGGCAAATAATGGCTATTTTTTCCAGATATCCTGTTTCTGTAGATGGCTGGGAGAGGCCTAAACAAAACTTGGGTGTGCATGCGTTACCAAGAATAAATCTTTGTGAAGTTTTTGGAATTCCGCATAAACAAGAGGATTTTATTCATGCTCGTGAAAAAGGAAGACCACATCATGATGTTTTTGTTCAGGGGCTTGGACATTTTGCCGTTATTTTACAAGGAGGAAGAGAAAATTCTTTAAATCTTGCGCCTTTGTCGTCTTATCCAAAAGGTGTATTTTCTGTCTTAAATCAAAGAATAAATGCATTTTTGAAGGAACATCCTGAGTATGCAAAAATTGCAAATGGTACCAATAATGGAATTCCACAATTTGTAGAAGATGATTTGGCTGCACTGATGGGATAAAATGAGGATTTTCGTCTTGTTTCTATGCTTTTTCCCTAGTAGAATGCCACTGCTTTTTAACCAAAAATTTATGTCAAACGTAACAGAAAAAACTTTAGTTTTGATTAAGCCTGATGCAATACAGCGTAGTCTTGTAGGTGTTATTACTGAAAGATTTGAACGTAAGGGGCTAAAACTTGTTGCAATGAAAATGATGAGTCTTGATGAAGCGATTTTGCGTGAGCACTATGCGCATATTGCAGATAAACCATTTTTTCCAGGAGTTTCTAAATTTATGCAATCAACACCTGTTGTTGCGATGTGTTGGGAAGGACTTGGTGTTGTGGATGCTGTTAGAAAAATTACTGGAATTACAAAAGCTCGTGAAGCTGAAGGTGGATCTATCCGTGGAGACTTTGCAATGAGTGTTTCTTGTAATGTTATTCATGCATCTGACACTGTGGAAAATGCAGAAAAAGAAGTGAAAAGGTTTTTCAAGCCTGATGAAGTGCATAACTATGATAAGTCTGAATATATGCATGTATATGCGGATGACGAGAGGGCTGTTTAAAAGCTTACAAAAGCAGCGTATTACTTCGTCAACTTTGTCGCCTCTTACTCGCCGTACTAAAAAGTACGACTCGGTCAGAGTCTCCTTGTTTCCTTGTACTACACTGTTTTTGTAAGCTCTCAGATAATTATATCTTATGACAATTGAAGAATTAAAAAAGAAAGCGGCGAAAATCCGTCTGGATTGTCTTGAAATGACATCTAAAGCCGAATATGGATATTCCGGCAGCATGATGTCTGTGGCTGATATTTTGGTCGCGCTTTATTATGGCGATTTGGGTCGACAAAAAGTGATGAATTTTGATCCGAAAAAACCTCAATGGGATTTCCAGGATTACTTGGTTTTATCAAAGGGGCATGCGGCTGCAACGCTTTATGCAATTTTGGCTGATTTGGGATTTTTTGATCGTCATGAACTTGATTTTTTTGGACAATTAGGTGGAATTTTAACTACTCGTCCAAATCCGAAAATTCCAGGAGTTTTTTCTTCAGGGGTTTCGCATGGAAATGGACTTTCGTTCGCGACGGGAATTGCGCTTGCTCTTCAGTCGGATAGAAAACAAAATAAAGTTTTTGTAGTTTTGGGAGATGGTGAACTTCAAGAAGGACAGGTGTGGGAAGCCGCTATGGCTGCTGGGAATTTCAGATTGAATAATCTGATTGCGATTATTGATAACAATAAAGTTCAGGCCGATGGGCTTGTGTCTGCTGCGATGGATATTTATCCTCTTCAAGATAAATTTGAAGCGTTTGGATGGAACGTGATTCAGGTCACAGACGGACATAATTTTGAACAAATTTTGGATGCTGCTGAAAGGGCTTTTACATCTAATAGAAGGCCTAGCGTAATTTGGTGTCATACAATTTGTGGAAAAGGAATCGAATTTGCTGAAGGAAAAGTTTCGTATCAAGGAGTTTCTTTGAGTAAAAATGAAATGCTTGATGTGGCTCAAAAATTAAAAGAAAATTTATGAAAAATGATTTATATAAAGCGTTTGATGATTCGATGATAAGGATTTTGAAAAAACATGGAAATTCTATGGTTTTCATGGGTACTTTTCCAAAAGTTTTTGAACCTGCAAATTTTGCGAGATTTTTTCATGATAGGGTTTTTAATTTTGGGCTTGCAGAAGCGAATCTTGTGGCTGCTGCGGCAGGAAGTACTGTGCGTGGAAAACTGCCGTTTATTTTGGGGCTTTCGTCTTTTTTGACCGGTAAAGCGTGGGAGCAGATGAAAGATATGATTTGTTATCCAAATCTGAATGTGAAGATTTTAGGTTTTGGAAGTGGACTTTCGGCTGGTCAAGGAGGAGTTGGAATGCATGCAACGTCTGATATTGCACTTATGCGAAGTATTCCAAATATGAAAGTTTTTTGTCCTGCTGATTTTTATCAGGCGGTAAAGGTTTTTGATTTTATTGCTGAGGATTTTGGACCTTCGTATGTGCGACTTTTTGACTACGAGGTTGGTGACATTTTTGATGAAAAATATGAATTAAAACCTGTTGATAGGATAAAAGAACATGGAGATGTTTTGAATCGCGGTGAGATGGCAATTTTGTCTCATGGTAGACTTTTCTCTGAATGTTTGATTGCTGTAAAAGAATTAGAAAAAAATGGAAAATCTTGCGGACTTTATAATTTTCCGATAATAAAACCTTTGGATAAAAAAGTTGTTTTGGAGATTTTGGCTAGATATAAAAAAGTTTTTGTCGTCGAGGATCATGGTATTGGAGGCCTTTACTCTGCAATTGCTGAGATTTTGGCTGAAGGAATCGGTGGAGCAAATGGCATGCTTGCTACTTTGAAAAAAATTGGAATTGATGAAAAATTTGTGGAATCTGCGAGAGAAGAAGATCTTTATAAAAAATATGGGTTGGATAGTGTTGGGATATTGAAGGAGATTGTTGGTGTGATATGATGGATGTGGATTTAGCTAAAAATTTATGAAAATTAAATTGGTCGAAATTAAGAAAAAGGATGTTAGTAAAAAGCTTTTGGTGATGGCGAAAAGGGCAAAAAGAACGAAGAGGAGTAAATTGATTGATATTTAGAATTATTTGGTTCTTGCCTTTTTGTATAGATTTTGCTAATCTATGTGTAGATTTGTATAGATTTACGGTTTGATGTATAGATTTATGGTTGAAAAAAAGTTACTAACTATAGGTGAGGCGGCTGATTTTTTGGGGGTTTCGATCCAGACATTGCGAAGGTGGGATTTAAGTGGAAATTTGAAGTCTATACGGCTAAATCCAAAGGGTAATAGGTATTACAATATTGAAGATCTTCGGTTAATGTTGAATGATCTTTCAAAATTGGCGTGGGAATGGGTTTCTAAAGATTTCGGGAATGAGCCGGCTGGTGAATTTTATTGTGCTACGAGTGATATATTTGGGGCAAGATTAGATAAAATGATGGTTGAGCTTGAGCGTAAAAATGATTTTGAAATTGATTTTTCTCTTATTGTCTTTGCTGTTGGTGAAATTGGTAATAATTCTTACGATCATAATCTTGGAAATTGGCCTGATATCCCCGGTATTTTTTTTGGTTATGATTTAATAAAAAAGCAAATTGTGATTGCTGATAGAGGCCGTGGAGTTCTTGAGACTCTTAAAAATGTTCGACCTGGACTGGGTTCTCATAAGGAGGCGCTTAGCGTGGCTTTTAGCGAAATAATTACCGGCAGATTTCCTGAAAGAAGAGGAAATGGGCTTAAATCGGTTAGGCATATTATTTCGTCCAATTCTATAGAATTGATGTTTAAAACCGGAGATGCCCAATTAAATTTGAATCGAGGCAATGCCGGTCTTGATAATTTGAACATTATTGAAACACAAGAAACTTTTCATGGTTGCTATGCTGTATTAAAATTTAAATAAATCTTATGATTATAGAATTGAAAAAATTTG
>CALRHQ010000073.1 GCA_943359415.1 Candidatus Peribacteria bacterium | reverse complement strand
TTGAAAATGTCAGACATGAAAAGGTGAGTGGACTTTCTGTTTCTTTGCCTTATAAAGAGGATATTTTGAGATATATTGATGTCCTTGAGGAAGATGCAAAAAAAATCGGAGCTGTTAATACTGTAGTAAATAAGGGTGGATTTTTGTATGGATATAACACTGATTTCGTCGGTGCGGTGGAAGCTTTGAAAGAAGTTTTTAGTGACGCAAAAAAAATTAATGCTGTCATTTTTGGTGCTGGTGGAGCGGCTCGTGCTGTTATTTATGGAATATTAAAAAATGGAGGTAAAGTTTCATGTATTGTAAATCGCACGAAAGAAAATGCAGAAAAGTTGGCAAAAGAATTTTCCGAAATGTTTGGAGTTGAAATCGTTGGACTTGGGCTTGAGGATCCAAAGATAGGCGGCAATGTCTTCATAAACACTTCATCAATTTGGACTCTAAACAAAACTGCAGATTTTTCTGAAATCGGAAAATATTTTAGTGATGAATATTTGAAAAATTTTGAATGTTTTATGGAGATTGCGTACAATCCTTTGATTACTCCACTTATCAAAAAAGCTCAGGAACTAGGCGAAAAATACATCACCGGAGATAAAATGTTTTTGTATCAGGCTGTAAAACAGTTTGAGATTTTTACAGAAGAAAAAGCTCCTGTGGAGGTAATGGGAAAAGTCCTGGAACAGAATTTAGTGTGATTATTTTCGGACTTTATTGAAGAAAATTATTATTCCTAAAATTCCGACGGAAATACAAATATCAGCGATATTGAAAGATGGATATATCCAGATGGCAATAAAATCAGTGACAGATCCTTTGAAAATTCTGTCTATTAAATTTCCTATTCCACCTCCTAAAACCATACTCAAAAAAAACTGAGTAAGTGAACTTTTTATTTGAAGTTCTTTTTTTGCTGCATACACAATAATTCCCATAAGAATTACGTTTGCTACTACAATCGTCCATATACCACCAACGTCTATTCCAAAAGCTATTCCGGTGTTATGACTTACTATTTCAGGCAAGTTTTTTTCTACAAAAAATTTCGTTACTTGATCGGCTAAAACGACCAAAATTGCAATAACTGTAATTTTCAAAAATACTTTTTTCACGTGCTTCATTATAATTGCTCTTTTAGTTTAAAACCAGTACTATTCTTGTCGGACATAATTTTTTTAAATGAAAAATGTTTTTAAGTTTGATACTCCTCTTTTTTTAGCAGTAGTTTTTCTGCTTATATTAGGGCTTGTTATGATTACTAGCATTGGCGTGCCGAAGTCGATTGCGCTATCTGCTCCCGGGGTACTTTATCCGAATTGCAGCGATGCAAATGTAGATTGTTATCTGCTTTTCAAAAACCATCTAATCCGGCTTGGGATTGGGCTTTCTGCGTTTTATATTTCCTACAAATTACCTATTAAATTTTGGAGAAAAATCGCCACTCCGTTTTTTGGAGCCATACTACTTCTACTACTATCTGTACTTGTTTTTGGAAGTACTTTTGGAACTATTGCTCAAAACTGGCTCGTTGTTTTCAATACTTCTTTACAGCCTTCGGAATTCGCAAAACTGGCTATCATCCTTTATTTGGCGTATTGGTTTAGTAAAAAACAGGCTTATATTGAAGACTTTAAACAGGGGCTTATTCCTTTTTGTATAATTTGTGGACTTATAGTTTTGCCTATCATTTTGCAAAATGATTTCGGTGGAACTCTTACTATTTCACTCATTGCTGTTGCAATGTATTTCATGGCAGGTGCAAAACTGCAACATCTTGGAATTCTTTTTTTGGTAGCGTTTATTGGAGCACTTATCGTAGTGCTTGCGATTCCTCATGTACGCGAAAGATTCCAAGGATTTACTAGAGTTGATGAAGAATGTGTAGAAGATTATTGTTGGCAATCGCAGCAGGCAAATATCGCTGTAGGAACCGGTGGAGCTTTTGGAAAAGGACTGACTCAGGGAGTGCAAAAATCTTATTGGTTACCTCAAGCATCTGATGATTTTATTTTTGCTGCGAGCGCGGAAGAACTTGGATTTTTCAGAATTGTTTTTGTGATTCTTGCATATTTTGTTATCGCTTTGCGTGGTTATGATATCGCGAGTAAGTCGCAGGGAAGTTTTGAAACTTTGTTGGCGATAGGACTTACTATATGGATTACCGTGCAGGCTTTTGTTAATATTGCTGTGAATACAGGTCTTATGCCTGTTACCGGAATTACTTTACCATTTGTAAGCTACGGAGGATCATCTCTGATCGCATGTTTGGTCGCAGTTGGTATTCTTTTAAATCTTTCACAAAACACAAGTTATCATGAAAATAGTATTAACAGGTGGGGGAACCGCAGGACACGTTATCCCCAATATGGCCGTTATCGAAGAAATTAGAAAGCGTGGTACTGCTGAGATTCTTTATATCGGATCAAAAGGAGGAGTAGAAAGCGGAATGATAGAAAAAATTGGCGTACCTTACGTAGGTGTTCACTGTGGAAAATTGCGCAGATATTTCTCTTGGCAAAATTTTGTAGATTTATTTAAGATTCCTACCGGTATTTTTCAGGCGTATAAAGCTTTGAAAGAATTTTCTCCTGACACAGTTTTCAGTAAAGGAGGATATGTTGCTGTGCCTGTTGTTATAGCAGCGAGTGTTTTGGGTGTGCCTGTTATCTCGCATGAATCAGACGTGAGTCCTGGCCTTTCAAATAAAATTTCTTTCAGATTTTCCGAACAAATTTGTTTGAGTTTTGAGGAAACAAAAAGTTTTATTGCGAAGTCGTTAATGAAAAAAGTTGTTGTGACTGGAAATCCTATAAGAGAAAGTATTTTATCAGGTGACACGGAACGTGGACATAAATTTACCGGCTTGGATCGTCATCGTCCTGTGATTTTGGTAATGGGTGGAAGCCTTGGTGCAAAACAAATAAATGATTTGGTTCGCGATTCTTTGGGCGAGCTTTTAAAAAGATATCAAGTCGTACATATTGCGGGAAAAGGAAACCTGGATTTGGGAGTACACAAGGAAGGATACAGACAATATGAATTTCTGGATGAACCTTTGAAAGATATTTTTGCGATGAGTGAAATGGTCGTTTCCCGTGGTGGCGCGAATAGCCTTTTTGAGCTTGCACTCATGCAAAAGAAGGTTTTGATTATTCCACTTGCGATGCATGCGAGTCGTGGGGAACAGATTGCAAATGCACAGGTTTTTGTGAGAAAATTCGGATGGTCGATGATTTCAGGAAATATTACTTCAAGTGAATTTTTGAAAACTATCGATTACGCTTTTAACAATAATATAAATCAAAGTGCAAAAGTAGTGAATGGCACAAGTGGCATCGTTGATATAATTAATAAATTTAAAAAATAATGGATCTTGTAAATATTTTCATAATAACCGGCTCAGTAATCTTTATTTTGGCTCTTTGGGTTATAGTTGGCGTTAGACATTTGAATGGGCTCAAAATGCATATTGAAAACCAATGGGAAAATGTAGAATTGAAGATCAGAAAAAGACAGGATTTGATTCCCCTTCTTGTAGAGTCTTTTAGGGCTCACGCAAAAGGACATGAGGTGTTGATAGAGCAATTGATTGCTGAAAGGGCGATAGCATCAAAAGAATCGACTCCGAGCGCAAATAGAATAGCTTATGAACATGATATTTCTGCAACTTTGGAAAAACTTTTTGATATTGCTAATGAGAATCCTGAAGTTTTGAAAGATACTGTTTTTCTTGAAGCGAAAAGTGAAATTACCAGCATTTTTGATGACGCAAACAATGAAGTAAAGAAATATAATTATATCATTAGGGAATACAATCTTCATCGTGATTTCCTTGTTTTAAAGCCAATTTCTCGCGTTTTCGGATACGATGTTTTAAATATCTTCAACATATAATCCCTTTCTTTCAACTTATTTGTAGAAATACCATTGACGGTGAGTACACGCTCACCTATACTGTGAGCATATACTCACCTTATAAAAACTTATGGATCAAGTATTAACAGAAAAACAGGAAGCGGTACTAAAATTTATTGAAGAATATCAATTGGCTTACGGTAAGTCTCCTACTTTACGCGAAATGCGTGAACACTTTGGAGTTAGTTCCGACAATAGCATTCTGAAACATTTGAGTGCGCTTAAAGAAAAAGGATACATACAAAAAGACGACACTCCTCGTGGAATCGGACTGTTAAATAGTGTTAAAGAAAAACTTGATGAAGGTGCTTTCAGTTTGCCGATATTGGGATTTGTCCCAGCCGGTGGACCTGTTGTTACTGATGAATATGTAGAAGGATGGATGAAGGTTGGCGAAGAGCTTGCAAAAAACAATACTGATTATTTTTTCCTGAAAGTTACCGGTCTTA
>CALRHQ010000072.1 GCA_943359415.1 Candidatus Peribacteria bacterium | reverse complement strand
ATAAGCAGCCCTAATATCAGCAGGAGTTGTATGTTCATCAATATTAATACCGGCAATTATAGACAAACAAGCTTCCTTACCACCAGTGTCATCCATATATTTATCTCTTGGTCCAATAATTTCTGCCATCGTTAAATGGTAATTAAAATAAAAAAGGAGTAGAAAAATAACATATTCAAAAAACAGAATCAATAGCTTACAATGGATATAAATCAATATGGAAATATGAAAATAGGAATCGATTGCCGCATATACAGCTCAAAGTTCACGGGGATTGGCCGTTATACTCACGAACTTGTCCAAAATCTCATACGAATAAATGACGAAAAAAAACGTCCGCATGAAATCGTACTTTTTTTAAACGAACCGGAGTTTCATGAGTACATTCCTCCAAATCCATCAGTCAGAAAAGTGCTTGTGAATGCGCGTCACTATTCTTTCGCTGAACAAATAAAATTTTTGAGAATATTAAATAACGAACATCTCGATTTTATACATTTTCCACATTTCAATATTCCATATTTTTATCGTCGGCCATACACAGTCACAATTCACGATCTTACGATTTCTCTTTTCCCTGGCAAAGGCAATAAAATTTGGAAATTTTTTCAAAAAATTGCATACGACATAATAATAAAAAATGCGACAGTAAAAGCAAAAAAGATTCTCACGATTTCTGAAAACACAAAAAAAGATTTAATCGAAAAATTAAACGTACCTGAAGAAAAAATAGAAGTAATTTACAACGGAGTAAGCGACAATTTTACTCTCATAGAGGATCCGAAAATATTTCAAAAAACTCTAAATAAATACAAAATTAAAAAAGAATTTTTACTTTACACCGGTGTTTGGCGTTATCACAAAAATTTGCCAAGACTTATCGAAGCTTTTGGAATTTTAAGACAACAAAAAAATCTAGATATTGAGCTTGTAATAACAGGAAAACCGGATCCGGATTATCCTGAAACAAAAGAAAAAGTAAAAGAATTGCATCTTGAAAATGACGTTATTTTTACGGGACTTATTGAAGAGAACGAACTGATTCATTTATACAATGCAGCAAATATTTATGTCTTTCCTTCTCTATACGAAGGCTTTGGATTACCTCCACTTGAAGCCATGAAATGTGGCACACCGGTAGTGGCTTCAAACACTTCATCAATTCCTGAAATTTGCGGGCAAGGAAATGCAGTATTCTTTGATCCATATAAAGTCGAAGACATCGCAGATAAAATTGAAAAGGTGTATGAAGATGCAGATCTACAAGCCGATTTGATAGAAAAAGGAATGATCCGCGCATCACAGTTTACATGGCAAATTACCGGCCAAAAAATTTATGATGCTATAATTCACGCAACAATAAAAGATTAAAAATGTTCGAAAATTTTCAAAAATTCCTTCCTGGCGCAGCAACCAGATTCGGTATAAAAAAAGAAATAGAAGCTGCAGAAATTTGTCATATTTTTAAAAAACTTGTTCCGGAAATTTTCTCGACAAAACCTGAACCTGAAAAATATATCGAACCAGGATATTACAAAAATAACGTACTTGTAATAAATACACACTCCCCTGCGTGGAGCCAAGAAGTCATCATGCGTAAAGAACAAATCATAGATGAAATAAACACAAAAGCCGGCAAAAAAATAATCGCAAATATAAGGGCGGAACTAAAACGATAAAAAACAAAAGCTTATGATACAATCAATCAGACAATAAAAACCTCATAACCTCAAAAACAAATGAAAAAACTTATTTCTCTCCTCACGGCAATAATTTCATTCGCATTTTTGGCAAATATTGCGATTGGAGAAACGCCAAAAGAAAAAGTATTTCACCAAGTATTCACGGATGTAAAATACAATGAAACGGACTACGACTACACAGATTACTACTACGCTATAAAATTTCTTAAAGAACAAGGCGTAGTAAGTGGATATGAAGATGGCTCATTCAAGCCACACAAAACGATAAATCGTGCAGAGTTTTTGAAAATAGTACAAGAATCAAACATGGAAGAGGGAATAGATTCAAAATACAAAAGCCAAAAATGTTTTAAGGATGTTGAGGCCAATCAGTGGTACACAGAGTACGTGTGTTACGCAAAAGCAAACGGAATAATTCAAGGTTACAAAGACGGAACATTTAATCCGTCACAAGAAGTGACCTTGGTTGAAGCACTAAAAATGACATTAAAAGTTTTCTTCTACAAATACGACGATACCGATCCATGGTACAAGGGAGTTGTAGAGGTAGCATCTGAACTAAACATAATTCCTTTGTACGTTACAGGTTTTACTCACAAATTAACTCGTGGCGAAATGGCTGAGATTGCTACAAGAATAAAGAAATACGAGACAGCAGATCTTGAAGCCTACCTCAAGTTATCAATTGGGTTTGAAACAACGATAAAAACAACATACGAAGTTTTATTAGCATTGGAAGATACTTCTTCTTTTTGTTCCAAAGAGCCAATAATGACAGACATAGGAAGTCTTGAATATCCGATCGCCACTCAGTATGCAAACATGGGCAGTTATTTAGGGCAATTATTGACAGCTGACAATTGTGAAGACAAAACAAGAATGAAAAACATATTTGGAGTTTCTTCCGGAGCTGGTTTGCAAACAACATTTACACTTGGTTCAAGTCTTGAATTAAAAGAAAAGGGCCCAAGCAGCGGATTATTCAGCACGTTAGAAGACATTGGCTATGAATGCACAGAAGTAGGAAGTCTATCTCCAGACGATACAGACTGTTCCTCATGGGAGCTTACGGAAGAAGTAGATGTCAACAAATTATTCAACCTTAAGCCCTACGCAGACGAAATTGAGTCAGGTGATTGTGTAAATTGTGGATAAAGCTAAATGCTAAAAAAAATTCTCACACTTACAGTACTTGCGGTTCCACTCATTGTGATTCAGCAAGTACATCTCACTTTTGAGCTATCTAAAACGGTGGCGCTTTATGCATTTACACTTTTATCTGCACTCGCATTTTTTATAGATGCAATAAAAAATAAAAAATTTTCATGGCCGAAATTACAGAAAAAGTTTTATCTATTTTTAGGGCTATATCTTTTATCTTTAATAATTAGGACGGTACTAGCCTTACAACCTCATACGGCCATTTTTGGCTCTTACGAAAGACAACAAGGACTCATAACGATCATAACTTATATCACATTTTTTCTGCTGCTGATTTCCGCATTTGGCGAAAACAAAAAAGATACTCCGCAAAAAATATTTATATTTTTGGAATGGATTTGTCTCCTATCTTTTTTCATCGCTGTACTGGGAGTTTTACAATATTTTTTTCCTATTTTACTTTCAAATTACAGTATAGAAATTCTCGATGGACGCACAATTATAGGTACTATAGGAAATCCAAATCTTTTAGCAGCCTATTTGTTAACAACACTTCCATTATTTTTTATTCTTCAAAAATATTCAGACAAAAAAATCATAAAAACTTTTTGGACAATCGCGGCGGCAATATTGCTAATCGCGATTTTTCTCACAGTTACGCGCTCGGCGCTTCTCGCCATTCTTGTCGGATTTATTTTTTATGCGATAATGAAAAATAAAAAACTTTTAATTTTTCCAATAATTCTCATCGCAATTTTTGCGACAATAAATATTTTTTCTCAAAAAACATTTATAAAAAATCACGAATTTTTAAATAGACTTACATTTTCGGAAGAATCTTTGAGGTCTTTAAAATCACGTTTTTACATATGGCCAGCGACAATTGAAATAATAAAAGAACGTCCATTTTTTGGATATGGACCGGAAAACTTTAAAGAAGCTTTTTCAAAAGTTTCACCAAAAGAACTTTTAACTCTCGAAAGATTCACGGATTCAACAGATCGCGCACACAATGAAATTCTTGATACTGCTGCAACGACTGGACTATTTGGACTCACGTCATATTTGCTTTTTCTTTTTTACGCAATTTACATCGGTATAAAAAATAAAACAGAAAATCCATTTTTTTCCTCATTATCTTTCGCCTCAGCAATTGGATTAATAATGCTTTTTGCAAATAATATGTTTAGTTTTTCATCAACAGCTATCCGCCTACAACAATTTATTTTAATGGGAATAATTTTGGCTACATCATCTTCGAAAACAATTACGACAAAAATTTTATTTAAAAAAATCACAAAAATAATTGCAATAATTTCGCTGGCAACGCTTTCAATATTTGGGGTGTGCAAGCTCTCGATCAAGCCTCTTATCTCAGATTATTATTTTGATCAGGGGTATATAAATTCATTTACTGCTGACAAAAAAACAACTTTGGAATATTTCAAAAAAGCGGTTTTAGAAAATCCAAATCAAACATATTACTCAATAAAATCAGCTAAATATTCACTGATCTCTGAAAAACGTGCAGATCAAAATGACAAAAAATATTTTATAGATTCTGCGGAAAATTTTATTGCACATGCTGTAAAAAACATAGGAGAAAGCCAATTTGACGCACTCCTTGTGA
>CALRHQ010000071.1 GCA_943359415.1 Candidatus Peribacteria bacterium | reverse complement strand
TTATAAAGTAGAGGAACAAGTTTTTCTGAAATATATTGTGGGTCTTTTATCAGAGTAGGATCTGCGAAAATTAGATTCAATGTTGTGTTTGTTGCAAGCGCAAATTCTTCTTTTGAGCTTTTGTCTTTTATCAAAATTTCTCCACGTTGTGCCGGAAGTTCGAGAGAGCCGGATTGTTCTCGTGTAGCTAAAGTTTGATAATATTCATTGTCCAAAATTTGAAGTTGGAATAATCTCAGCACTAAAATAGTCATACAGACGCTGCTGAAAATTGTGAAAATCGTGATTTTGTTGATTGGGCTGCGCTTTGATGCTTTTTGGTACATTGGCTTCTTTTTTTATTTTTGTGCGGGTATTATAGCATAGCAATTTTAATATTTTCATCATTAAAAAATTATAAAGATGTACAAAAAAACTCAATTGGAAAATGGTCTTAAAATCATTACAAATAAGCTTTCCGGAACCGAGTCTGCGACTGTTCTTGTTCTTGTTGGAGCTGGAAGCCGTTATGAAACTATTGAGCAAAGAGGACTTTCTCACTTTCTTGAACATATGTTTTTCAAGGGTGCGAAAAAATATACAGATACTAAACAAGTTTCTGAAGCTATCGATTCTGTTGGTGGAGAATTTAATGCTTTTACCGGTAAGGAATATGCTGGGTATTATGTGAAAGTTGGTGTTGAAAATGTAGAAGTTGCGTGTGATGTTTTGTCTGACATGTTGATCAATTCTACTTTTAAACAAGAAGAAATCGAGAAAGAACGTGGTGTGATTTTGGAAGAATATAATATGTATCAGGATACTCCTATGTATCAAATCGGATGGGATTTTGAGAGATTGATTTTTGGTGATCAACCGCTTGGATGGGATCAAATCGGGACTAAGGAAGTTATCGGAAAAGTTATGAATAAAGATTTTGTTGATTATCAAAAACAACTTTATACACCTGAAAATACTGTGATTGCAGTTGTTGGAAATATTGATGAAGAAAAGATTTTGGAGATGGTTAAAAAATACTTTGTTTTGACTGAAGGGAAAAAGGCCTTTGAGTTTTTGCCTATTGCCAATATCGAAGGAGAAAAGATTTTCTTGAGAGAGAAAAAAACCGAACAAGCGCATGTGGCAATCGGTTTTCCAGGGTATGCGGAAACACATAAAGATCATTGGGCGTTAAAAGTTTTATCTGTGATTTTGGGTGGAAATATGAGTAGTAGAATGTTTTTGGGAGTTCGTGAAGCTAAAGGATTGGCTTACTATATTCATACAACGACAGATGATTATATGGATGGTGGTGCGATTGTGACGAATGCCGGAGTGGATTTGAATAGGATTGATGATGCTGTGAAAGGGATTATTGAAGAATACAGGCTTTTAAGGGATGAAGGAGTTCTTGAGGCGGAACTTAAAAAAGCGAAATCTTATGTGAAAGGAAAAATGGTTTTGAATCTTGAAGATAGTGAGGAATATGCGCATCTTCTAGCTAAATATGCACTTTTGCACGGTGAGGCAAAATCTCCTGAAGAAATCGCAGCGGCGGTAGAGGCTGTGACTATTGATGAGGTTATGAATGTTGCTCGTGATCTTTTTAAGGCGGATCGTATGAGGATCTCGGTTATTGGGCCATATGGTGATAAGGCGAGATTTGAGGCATTCATGGGTGGATTATCCTAAAATTTTATTTCTTAGATACAGAAATTTTGCACTTTTAGGCTGAGGACTTGGTTATGTGATAATCCGTTGAGAGATCAATGTTGAAGATGGGCTTGAAGCTTGACGTTACCGTTAACGGCGCTTTTGGCTTGTTTTTGGCTTGTACATGCCGTGAGTGCCAATTGAGATTGGTGACGACAATTGTCGTACTTCAAATGTTTGTGTGCGAGAGTTGTGTTTGAGGTGAATTTTTGGTATAATTATTAGATTAAAATAAATATCAAAACATGTGTAATCTTAGGTCTGTAGAAAAATTTAGTTTTAAGGAGAAGAGATTTTTGAATCAGGTTGCTGAAGGTGGAGGTTCAAAACCTGAAGCTGCAAAACCTGCAGTTGTCGCACAGCCTGGTGCTGTGGAAGCAGGTGCTGTAGTGCCAGCTAAACCTGGTGAAGGTGGAGTAGATGGCAATAAGGCTGAGATTATAGATAGAAAAACAGGTGATTTGACTAAGCTGCAAGATGAGCTAACTAGTGCGCTTAAAAAATCTCCAGATGAATATGAAGCTCAAGACCAAGTTCTTTTGCAAAAATATTTGGATGAAATCGGAAAGATTTCCGGAGTTGAATTAAAAAGATCTGTCAGTGTTTCGAAAATAGATTTTGATGCTATAAAAAATAATAATAAAAATGGACTTTATCAGGAGATTTACAAAGTTTATCTTGATAAGAAAGCTGATTTCTCGAGTTTTGCGAAAATGTTTGGAATAACAGCTGAAGATCCAAAGACATTGGAAAAAAGTGTTATGGCGATTGTATCTATGGGATTTGCAAACAGTTTTGTTAATAAAGGAAAAGAAGGTGTTAAAACTAAATACAAACATTTGGATGAATTTTTGAAAACTGATGCAGGAAAAGCTTTTTCTGCAGAAAATATTGATGCTAAATTTAAATATGATTCTAAAGCTGGCGTTTCGGTTGACTTGGCTGGATCAGATAAATTTGAAACTGATTATGCTGAATTTGCAAAAACAAAGCCTGTTGAGGATCAAAAGCCTGTAGATGCAGCAAAAGCTGCGGAGGCTTTGCCTGTGGAACAAAGAGTTGCGTATCTTGCAGCCAGTCCTATTGGAAAGATTTTGAAAATGTTTGGGTATGGGAAAAAAGTTGATGGAGTTGATAATGCTGGGTTTAAAAAAGTGTTGGATGGCAGCGATCCTTTGGTGGCAGGAATTTTGGTCTTCCTTGGATTTGGAGAAAAGCTTGGACTTGGAAGTTTTGATGAGTTAGTAGGGTCTTTACCTGATGTTGGAGGGCTTAAGGCTAATTTGATAAAAATGCATGAACAGGCAAAAAAGAATCCAAAGTTTGGAGTTGCCGGTGTGGATGAAAGTAAGTTAAAACTTGGTGAAGTTCAGCCAAAAGCACCAATGTACGAAGTTTATGATGAGGTGAAATTTTTGGAAAAGGTGAAAAAAGGTGAAGCTCTTGATCCTGCGAAGGATGGAATCAAGGTTGATAAAGAATTAAAACTTGGTGAAGGAGATAAGCCAAAAAATGTGAAAGTTGATTTGAGTTCCGGTGGTGAAATCGTTGTAGATGGTGGCAATGAAGGGGTTAAACTTGTTGTGAATGGAAAGGATGTATCTGTAGCAAAAGGTACTGTTTTACGTCTTGGAAAAGATTCCGCAGATGGTGAAATAAAGGCAAAGGGTGGAGTTGCGGTTTTGAGCGGAACTATTCCTGTCGGAGTTGTATTTACAAAAACATGTAAACTTTCGGAAGAGAAGGTTGAAGTGGCGGCAAAGTAGTTTTTTATTAAGAAATAAAATCGTTTGGCGAAATAGGCCTGTTTTGCTATAGTTTCTCCCGCAATGCTTGAAGATGGCGCCATGGCCAAGTGGTTAAGGCAGCGGTTTGCAAAACCGCTATTCCTCGGTTCGAATCCGGGTGGCGCCTCCAAAAGGCTTAAAAATCAGTTATATATGCCCATAGTGTCAATGGTAGCACACCGGTCTCCAAAACCGTTAGTGAGGGTTCAAATCCTTCTGGGCATGCCAAAAATTTGAAAATCAGAGATCTCTAATTAGTAACGTCTTAACCAAAATTTTTATGGATAAATCAATGAAAGATATAATGCAGTTTAGATTCGCATGTAAACATTTTGATGTAGCGAAAAAAGTTGAGGATAGTGTTTTGCGTGAATTATTGGATCTTACTATTCTTAGTCCAAGTTCTTTTGGGCTTCAGCCTTGGAAATTTATTGTTATTAAAAATCAAGAGTTGAAGAATACTCTTGCGCCTGCTTGTTATAATCAGCCACAAATTGTTGAATCAAGTTGCGTTGTTGTTATGTGTGCAAGAACAGATATTGCCAAAATTTTGGAAGAATATTGTGTGAAATCAAAAGCTGATCTTGGTTATACTGATGAGCAAACTGAAGCATTTAAAAATATGATTGTCGGATCAATATTAAGTCGTGTTGACGAAGATATTAAAGTTTGGGCACAGAAACAGGTTTATCTTGCAGGAATGAGTTTGATGCTTATTGCTGCGGAACGCGGAGTTGATTCTTGTCCGATGGAAGGGTTTGATCCTGCAAAAGTTTCTGCAGTTTTAGGGCTTCCGACAGAGCTTGTTCCGACTTTGATTGTTCCACTTGGGTATCGAAATATGGAAGAACCGAAAAAAACAAGATTTGATTTTGATGCAATTGTTGAGGAAAGGAATTAGGCTATTTCTTGACTTTTTCGAAAAAGATCCTGTAGTATTGTCTGCTGAACTTAAATAAACATGGTTCTACGTAGAAGTACAAGTGGTGTGGGTGAGACAGAAGGTGATGATATTCCTCTGGTTGATCCTAGATTGAGGAATCTTTCTTCTGTTGGGAAGGCTTATGCCCGTGGTCGTGATGTTGTAAGGAAACTACCTGATTCTAATGTCGATATAGCTA
>CALRHQ010000070.1 GCA_943359415.1 Candidatus Peribacteria bacterium | reverse complement strand
AATCCCAACAATTATTTATGTCGTAGCAATCGTGACAATTTTTTGAGTTTGAGATGTAATTTCCGGACACGTCTTCGTTTTGGTGCCCTTCCATGAATTTTTGCGGGAATTTTTTTGCAAAACTCAAAAAGCTTGCGTGCGCTTGTTTTAGGCTTTTTACAGACATTTTTTTAAATGCGGCGACTTTTTTCTCATAAGTTTCTTTGTCTAATTTTTCATTTAGGAAAAAATATTCTTTGTTCCTTAAATTGACACATCCATAACAATTCTTACATCCAATACAGTTTTTTAAAAACCAAGAATCTGAGCAGTTTTTACAGTTTTGTGAAAATTTTATATTGTAGCAATTTTCGCAATCTATGGATTCATAGCAAAGCTGACATTTTGTCGCCATCGTCATGTCCATGCAAAATTTTGAATCATAAATATAACTTGAATAAAGACAATTTTCATTGTGATCCGCTTCAAAAATCAAATAACAATTTCTACACCATCCCGCTTGATTTATATAATCGCTATTTTCGTTTGAAAGTGCAGAGCGAGCGATATGAGGAACAACATTTATAAGCTCTTTTAATTGATCAAAAAATTGGCGTGTAAATTCAAAATCACGACCATAACTCAATGCGTCCCATTTATCTGAATGCCAATATTCATTTTCGTAGACCGGAAATGGTTTTTCTTCCGAGTAAACCGAAACGATAGCTTTGCTTGTAGCATCGCATTTTCTTTTATATAAAGTTCTTTCATTTCTCCATGCCTGCCTGTCCTGATGACGACATTCCACGCAAAGAGTTGAAGGTGGAATTAAGTATTTTTTACCGTTAAAAACCGGTGAAATTTTTTCTAAAAAATCTAAATCTTCTTTTGTGACTTCAAAATTTACTGCGCATTGCGTGCATTTCTTTTCCATATAAGAGTTTGTAACAAACTTGATAGAGTTTATCACAAAACAAAAATATGATAAGGTAAGTTCAATAAAAAGATCTCTAACCTCTTTATCCTATGAATAAAAAAGCACTTATTGCTTTGGTTGTTGTAGTTATTGCTGCGCTTGGTGGTGGACTTTACTATAGAAATTATTCTGCGAAAAACGCTACTCCTCCTATTTTACAGGCAGCAACAGGTCTGTATCAAGGATCTACCGCTACTAAAACATCTGGGTTTTTGAAAGCTGATAAGTCCAAAACTGGAATAAATTTTAAGCAAACAAAAAAATATATTGATGGGGATAATATCTCAGACAAAGCAACGTTGAAATTTGTTGAAGAAGCAGGTGGACTTTCAGATGTATATGCTGAAACAGACACAAATCTCTATGAAATTACTGAAAATTTCAAAGCAACATCTGAAGGGCAAGAATATATGGCTGGATTTTATAATGCAGCAGATGGCCTATGGAAAACAACAAAACAAACTTGGTACGGATTTGATGGAATAAATGTAATCACAGATGTCGCGGCTTTGACTAAGACAATAGTTCCTTACAAAAATACATTTGTGTTTGTATCGGATAAAGATGCAGAACTTTATGGGTATAAGGATACTTCGGTTGAGCCGTATTCAAGTATTGATTTCTGTTTTAAAAGTAAAGCTGGATGGAACTCAGGAGTTGTAAAGAAAGATGAATTATACAAATCAGTTTCAAACTGTATGGATAGCGTTACTTCAGTTTGGGTAAAAATTGCAAATGCTCCGCTCGATGCTAAATTCCAAAAAATATACACGGAAGGAGAAAGTACTGATGCCCTAAAGGCCTACAGGATGAGCAAATTCTATATGGCGTGGGTGAATTTTAAAGCCGATCCAGTGGTAACTACCAATTTAAGTGCAAGCTGGAAAAGTGCGGATGTACAGGCGGAATGGACTGGAATACCAAGTGCAGCATATTATTTATTGCAATTTGATTATCCTAATGGAGAATACTATCATGTCGATTTAGATGGCACGACGACTTACACAGTAAGCCTAAATTATCCTCGTGCAAACAAAGAGGCTGTCCTCGCGGATAAAACAAAAATTACATCTTCAAAAGACAGCAATGGACGTTATGTATTTGTAATGAAAGCTTTAGATCAAAACACGTCCCACACGGTAAGGGTCATGGCAATGGGCACAGACCGTACACTAACTGACGACACGTTCATGCTAGTAAAACCTATTGTCGTTACGGCAGCCGGAACTCTTGGGATTTCAAACCTACAAGTTAGAGGATCTGCAGTTAATAGAGATAAAACCGTCAGCATAGATACTGCAAAAGACGTGCAATTCGTATGGGATGGTACATATAATCCATCAACAATTTCTCAAACAAAATTTCCGCCAACAGATACTGACCAAGAATTATACCCAATGCTTAGCTATACATGGACAATAAAAGATGCAGCAGGAAAAGTACTTTGGGAGCTTATACAGTCGTACGGAAAAGGAACTGAAGGAGTAACAAAAGATGATGCAACGTGTTTTGTTCAGCTATATAACTCAGGAGCAAAACCTCTTGATTCTGGAAAAGATTGGACCTGTAACTATACATCTTTACCAGGCGGAATAACTTTTGCTGCTGACACAAAATATACATTTGAGGTAACAGCATTTGACGGAAAAGATTCTGTAAAAACAAGTGTCGATTTCACAACTGAAAAAGCTAAAAGTGAAGTTTCAAAACTTATTCCTTGGGGAACAATGATGTGGGATGGATATGGTAGCGTGACTTGGGATGAAACACTAAAACAACTTTATATGTCTCCAAAAGTTTCTACTAAGAAAGCTGAAACACACAGCGCGTTGGTGGTCAGTAATGCCAGCTACAAACAGCCTTTTCAGCTAAGCTATACGATGAAAACGACTAAGCAATTACGAGAAAATGATGAACCAAATGCGTGGGAAGTTGGATGGACTGTGTTTGGATATAAAGATGACGGCAAGTTTAAATACCTTATTCTTAAGCCAAATGGTTTGGAACTGGGGGAGTCACTTTTGAATGATTTGCAGGAATTTCTTTATACTTCAGATGCGACCCAATTCCCAATCAACACAGATTATAATGTTGTAATGAAAGTGGAAAATAATGTCATTACATTCTCTGTAAATGGTAAGCAATATGCGCCTTATACGATGTTTGGAACTGGGGCAAAAGATAATTTAACTGCAGATGGAAAAATTGGATTTTATACTGAAGATGCTGCAGTGCAGGTCTCCAATATTAAAATGGAACAACTGTAAAAATCATTGAGTCGCTATAGTTTTCTGAGAGTAGCGCTCAGAATCGCGAATTGCCGCGACGACTCTTGCATAATCTAATGCCTCGATTATTTTTCTTGCAGGATACGTGTGCGTTTTCTTTTTGACGACTCTTTTATCTTTTTCTCCTTTTTTTCCTTTTTCTATTTCTGCGATATTTACGTCTACACTTACAGAATCATTGCCTTCGAATTTTTTTATTAGTTCAAAGGCTGAAACATAATTTACTTTATAAGATTGACTGTATTTTGCTTTCGAAGTTGCTTTTATTTTTTTGGGAAATTTCTTTCCTAAAAGTAAGACTAATCCTTTTTCAAACTCTACATAGTTTTTTGGATTTTTTAGTAAAATTGCAAAATCACATGCCGCTCTTGGGCCGGCGTTATACATAAATGCGGCTATGTTTTCTTTTTCTCCTTCAATATTTATATCGTATGTTTTTGGGCTTATGTCTCGACAAACATGCCAATACAAAATACCTGCCATGGCATTTAAAAGTGGGGCGTCTTTTACTCCTGTTTCTTTTTCATTGTGAGTAAATCTTGTTTTGAAAATTTTATTTGTTTGAGCTATTGCTATTGGGGTTAGCTGAAAATAACCTACTGCATTTGCCGGAGAAACTAGATTTGGATTTCCACAACTTTCTTTTATCGCTACAGCTAAATAATAATCCGGATCCTCGAGTTTTATATTTTTTGAGTCTATTGCAGTTTTGTATGTACCTTTTTGCAATTCTGCAATTGCAGTTGTTATAGTAGCTCTTGTTGTTTCGACTTGTTCTTTTGGAATGTCAGCGAATTTTTCTTTTGCGTTTCTCGGTTTTTTTAGTTTTGTTTTTGTTATTGATAAAATAACACCGTCTGATGCTTTTTTTGTTTTAGCGAAAACTTTTGCGCTCAGCGGAGAAAGTTTTGGCCGAGGTTTTTCCGGCAACTTTGGTTGCGGCTGTTTCGCGGGTGCCCGAAGCGCTTTTTTCTGCTGTTCTGGTTTTCGGAAATTTTCGTGTGTCATTTTTGAGTAGTGAGTTCTTTGAGTTTTTTCTCTATATATTCTTCTGTCGTTTTATAATATTCATATTTTACAGTGTCATTCAGTCTATTTGCAACTTCCGTAGTTTCTTTTATCGCCGATGAAAATTGTGGCGCATTTTTGAAAAACAATCTGAAGTTTTTTTCTTCTTCTTTTGTTTTTAGATTTGTGTTTTTCCAAATATTGGAAAGGTTTAAATATCTTTCGTACATTGATAAACTTTCTTTGTATTTTTTTGCTGTAGAAAGAGTACGAGCTAGCCCAAGAATTATTTCTGGATTGTTTGGAGCTTTTTGCAACGCCTTCTCAAATTTTGAGAAAGATGATTTGTAGTTTTCTTTGGCGGAGTCTATTC
>CALRHQ010000069.1 GCA_943359415.1 Candidatus Peribacteria bacterium | reverse complement strand
TCGATATTTCTTTCGATGGTAAAAAACTTGAAATAGCTAATTATGATGGGGATACTTATGTAGGAATTTTGCCGAAAGATTTTGTGTTTAAAAATTATGTTGACGAATATAGTCCAATTTTTGTAAATAGATTGCTTGTGCCTAGAGATTCGAAAATAAGTATTTCTGTAGACAAAATCGACGACAGGACTGCTAAACTTCTATATTCAAAGCTTATTAAAGAGTTTAAGTATTCGATAATCCCTCAAGTTGAAAAGGATTCTCCTTGGGCTTTTGGTAATTTGAATAAAGATAAAAAATTACTTGAAAAAACTAAACAAGAAGTCGTTTCCGGAGTTCAGAAAAATGGTATTTTTGGATTGTCTTCTCGTACAGGCTTTGTTTCTTGGGTTGAAGAAAATCTTACTGTTATGCCGCTTAAACAAAAGGAACTTTTTCTAAATAAATTTTCTGAATATTTAAATGATGCTCTTTTTTATTCTTCTGAAAATGATGCTCAAAAAGCAAAAGATTCGTTGGATGCTTTTGTTTTGTATTTAAAAACTTTATCTGTTGATTCTTTTTCCGATCCTTCTTTTACTAAACTTATTATTGATTCTATTCGTAAAACTCGTGTTTTCACATTAGATGATAAATCTTATTCAATTTATAGGGCTCTTTTGGATGAAATGTTCCTTAATGGTGATGATAAATATAAAGTGATAGGGGATGCATGGAAAGGTGTTTATAAGGGATTAAATGTCGGTGAAGTTTATGCGAAAGAAGCCTTTGATTTTTATTATGATAAATTGGATAAGGTGCTTGGAGTTAAGGATGATTTGGATTTTTATCAAACATTTATTTCTTATCAAAATCAACTTTTTGATAATCTTTTTATTAAATATCCTACTTTTTATAAAGATGAATATTTTACTGTTAAGGCTGTTCTTGAGAAAGAACTGCTTTCTCTTTATGCCGATGGTCAGCTGAAAAATGAACTTAAGCAGGATTTGATTAGTGATAAAATTGATTTTTTGAAAAGGCTTATGAAGTTTTTCTTTGATGGAAAAGTTGCTGTTATTGATGCGAAGAAAATTGTTTCTTCTCTTTTCTCTCAAATAAATGAACTTATGCCAACTGGAAGTAGTGATGTTGCGGTTATTTCTATTTTTGAAACTCAATTAAAAGATCTTGGTAATTTTTGGGGATACTTGAATACACCTGAATATTCAAATTCTACAGCTTATGGGCCTACACATAAGGAAAGATATTCTGCTTATGTTGAAGATAAAAATAAAATTTGGGATATTATGAGTCTTAAGGCTGATGTGCTTGGAGTTGAAAATATTCAAGAAAAAACTGCTGATGAAGTCAAAAATGAAGTTTTGGCTGTTTTTGCTGAGATTAAAGATGTTACGGATTTAAAAGTTGGTGAAATCACAGATCCTAAAGAAAGATATGTTTCTGTTGATGGAATTGTTGGTGGATATGCGTTCACTGCTTCTTTTGACAGAGAAAAAAATATTTTGAAGGATGTGATGGCGTATGGAGAAATATTGTCTGATAAACCTCTTAAAATAGAAAACTTGCTGTCTTTGATTAAAAGTAAATTTGCTGAGATTGTTCCAACTGATGAACCTAAAACTGATAAAGAAAAGGAAGAAAGTTATGCTCAACGATTTGCCAGAACTTATGTTTTGAAGCAGGTGGCTATGGCTGGATTTGTGCTTGATCTTGTGAATATTGCTGTTGCTGATGAAGTATCTTCTATATATAGAGTTTCAAACATAGTCTTGAAAGGATACGAAGATGTTAAGATTACTTTTGATTTTGTTGCAAATGGTGAAAAAGCAAAAAACGTAATGCTTGTAATAAATGATAATCCTCTTGTTATGGAAGGGGAGTATACGCTTGATGAACTTGCGCAGGTCGTGATTGCTGAAAAAGACTTTACTGGCAAGATTAAGAGGTAAAAAACTCTTACATTTACATTCTAAATTTCACATGCTAGAATCTTTCTGCTTTAAGATTTATTAAAGGTTCAATTTTTTATGGCAGATTCAAAAGAAAATAAAAATGTGGCGGCTAGTTATGGTGCTGATCAGATTCAGGTTTTAGAAGGACTTGCGGCCGTTAGGAAACGTCCTGGAATGTACATCGGTTCAACTGATGTTACCGGTCTTCATCATCTTGTTTGGGAAATTGTGGATAATGCTATTGATGAATCGATGGCAGGATTCTGTAATAATATTTCGATTATTATTCATGAGGATGGAGCGCTTAGTGTAGAGGATGATGGTCGTGGTATTCCGGTTGATAAACAAAGACAAACTGGTAAAAGTGCCCTTGAAACAGTTCTTACTATTCTTCATGCCGGAGGAAAATTCGGAGATGGTGGATACAAGGTTTCCGGAGGACTTCACGGAGTTGGAGTTTCTGTTGTTAATGCCCTTTCTACTAAATTGGTTGCTGAGGTTTATAGAGATGGAAATGTTTATATGCAGGAATATAAAAAAGGAGATGCTGTTGCGGAAGTAAAGGTTATGGGAAAGACCGAAAAACGTGGTACAAAGATTCTTTTTTATCCTGACAATAGTATATTTGATACGATCGATTTTGATTTTAGTACGATTTTGGCGAGGCTTAGGCAGCAGGCATATCTTACTAAAGGTGTACAGATTTCACTTTTGGATGAAAGAGAAGAAGGTAAAAAATATTCTTTCTATTTTGAAGGAGGAATCAAGTCTTATGTTGAGCACTTGAATAAGAGTAAGGAGAATATCGGTGGAATTTTCTATATTGAAAAGACCATGGATGAAGGAGTTGTAGAGATTTCTCTTCAGTATAACAATACTTTTCAAGAAACTATTTATACTTTTGCGAATAATATTCACACGGTTGATGGAGGAAGCCACCTTACCGGTTTTAAGGCTGCCCTTACTAGAACTATAAATGCTTATGCTAGGAAATTTGAAATTTTGAAAGAAAAAGACGATAATCTACTTGCGGATGATGTCCGTGAAGGGCTTGTTGCTGTAGTTTCTGTAAAACTTGGTGATCCTCAATTTGAGGGGCAAACAAAAGCAAAGCTTGGAAATGCAGAAATGAGAACTGCTGTTGAAGCGGTTTTCAATGAAGCATTTAATCAATATTTGGAAGAAAATCCGTCTGATGCGAGAGGTGTTATTGGAAAATGTTTGCTTTCTTCAAGAGCTCGTTTGGCCGCTCGTGCTGCTAGAGACACTGTTATCAGAAAAGGTGCGCTTGAAGGTATGACTCTTCCGGGAAAACTTGCGGATTGTTCGAATAAGGATCCTGCAAATTGTGAGCTTTTCGTTGTTGAGGGAGATTCCGCTGGAGGTTCTGCAAAACAAGGAAGAAATCGTGATATTCAGGCTATTTTACCTTTGAAAGGTAAAATCTTGAATGTTGAACAATCACGACTTGATAAAATTCTTGCGAATAATGAGGTTAAAAGTTTGATTATTGCGATCGGAGTTGGAATCGGAGAAAGTTTTGATATCGAAAAACTTCGTTATCATAAAGTTGTAATAATGACCGATGCCGACGTAGATGGAGCACATATTAGAACGCTTATTTTGACTTTGTTCTACAGGTATTTCAAGAAGTTGATTGAAGATGGGTATATTTACATTGCTCAATCACCACTTTATAAAATTGCTGTCGGTAAATCTTTAAAATATGCTTACAATGATAAGGAAAAAGAGGATATTTTGAATGGACTTGCTAAGGATGCGAAATATTCTATCCAACGTTATAAAGGTCTTGGAGAGATGAATCCTGAACAGCTTTGGGAGACGACTATGGATCCTGAAAAGAGATTGCTACTTCGTGTCACTATTGAGGATGCTGAAAGGGCTGACGCTGTTTTTGATACGCTTATGGGTGCTGAGGTTTTACCTAGAAAGAAGTTTATCCAATCGTATGCTAAAAAAGTAAAGAATTTGGATATCTAAAACTTCTATTGCGTTTTGTTAAAGTATGAATATAATTCTTTTGCTTAATTATAATAAACTATGAGAGTTACAGTCTGGAAAAATGAGAAAGAGTCTAATGAAAGACTCATAACAAGGTTTAATAAAAAAGTACAATCAAGCCGAAAACTTTTGAAAGTTCGTGCTGGAAGGTACCATAAAAAACCTGTTACGAAGAGACTTAAAAGAATTGTTGCGATCATGCGTGAAAACTATCGATCACAAAAAGAAAAGAGCAAGTTCTATTAAGATGAAAATTTTCGAATTACTTAAAAGCGGGTTCACCAAAATTTCTTTGGTTAGAGAAGCCGCTTTTATTGATGTTGAGGTTGTTTTAGCTCATTTACTTGGTGTTCCCAAGGAATATCTTTTGGCGCATGGTGACGAAGATGTTTCAGATGAGGATGCGTTGGTTTTCTATTCTTATGCTGACAGGATAGCTGAAGGAGAGCCTGTTTCTTATATAACTTGCAGTAAAGAGTTCTATGGCAATGATTTTTTTGTGGATAAACGTGTTCTTGTGCCTAGACCTGAAACTGAAATGATTGTTGAAATGGTTGTTGCGTTCCTTGAGGGTGTTGTGAAATACGCAGACGGCAATCAAAAGCTCAAACTTGTGGATGTAGGAACTGGAAGTGGATGTATTGCTATTTCTATCGCAAAACATTTTCGAGATTAC
>CALRHQ010000068.1 GCA_943359415.1 Candidatus Peribacteria bacterium | reverse complement strand
TCACCTGTCAAAAGAGATTCGTCAACAAAAAGATTTCTCTCCCACAAAATAATAGCATCAGCAGGAACACGATCACCTTCATTCAAAATAATAATATCTCCGCCAACAACTTCACGTCCGGCAATACGCATTTTTTCACCATCACGAATAACCAAAGCACGCGGACTCGAAAGATCACGTAAGGCAGTGAGAGCCTTTTCAGTTTTATTTTCTTGATAAAGTGTAATACTAATAACAACAACAACACTAAAAGATAAAAATATTGCTTCTTTAGTATCTCCAAGCACAATATAAATAATTCCACATCCAACAAGAAGAGAAATCATTGGTTCTTTAATAATTTCCAAAATAATCAAAAAAATATTTCTTTTTTTTGAAGAAGGAAGTTCATTAAAACCATCTTTTTTTATTTTTCTATCAACTTCTTTTGAAGTCAAACCAGTAAGCTTCTGAACTTGCAATTCAGACAAACCCATAAAACAAAAATGAAGGATTAAAACTTATTAAGAATAAAGCTTGAATCCAAACAAAACAAGTGAAAAAGACAATACAACTAAATAGAGCCCGCGGTTTCCCGTGAGCTCCATCTATATGATTCTTAAAATCGAAAACCTTAGAAACTATTTCTGTCTCCTGAGTCTCTCCTTCTAAAACCTCCACCTCCGAAACCACCACCTCCTCCGAATCCTCCACCACCTGTTCTTCTTGGTGGTCGATCTTCCATAGGACGAGCTTCGTTAACAACAAGTTTTCTTCCGTCCATCTCGTTGCCGTTCCACATTTCGATAGCTTTTTGAGCTTCTTCTTCTGTGGACATTTCAACAAATCCAAAACCTTTAGATCTGCCTGAAAATTTATCAGCGATTACAGCTGCTGATTCAACAGTTCCTGCTCCTGCAAATGTAGAGCGAAGAGATTCTTCTGTTGCTGTGTAAGGTAGATTCCCTACGTATAATTTCTTTCCCATAACGGTGATTAAAAAATAACAAGGTGCAGTTTGCTCGCAACCCGATCAAAAGTCAATAGCAGTTTGGCGAATAGCTGATTTTTAAGCCAAACAATGCATGTTCGACATATCCGAAATCATTGCTCAGTTGTAACCCCGTCAAAGCTTTCATCATCTTTTTCCGCTTCTTCCTTTGTAACATGAACAATTTGATCACGATGATTAGCTGGAGAATACATAGTGTAAAACTTAAGAAAATCAGAAGCTGAAGTATTCATAACATTATGTTGAGCCCCTGAAGGAACAACTATAACATCTCCATCTTTAACTTCATATTCATTTTTATCAATAATCACCTTCCCTGTCCCATGCTCAAAACGAAAGAATTGATCATTGTCATCATGAACCTCAAGTCCAATTTCTTCATTAGGTTTAAGACTCATCACTACAAGTTGGCTATGCTTTCCGGTATAAAGCACTTTTCTAAAATTATCATTTTCAATCGTAATTTTTTCTATAGACCCCTTATATCCTTTCATATATTTAATATTAAATTATATCTTCTTAGGAAATATCACTGACAGAATAAGTGAAAGTCCCAATGCAGACAAGATCACCACCAAAGACATGATGGAAGAAATATGAATTCCAACAATCCCTCCAAGCATCTTTAAACCAATAAAAATAAGGATAAAAGATAGCCCCTTTTGTAAATGATGGAATTTGTGAAGAATATTTTCTACAAGGAAAAACAAAGCTCTAAGCCCCATTACAGCAAAAATATTTGAAGTAAAGACTATAAAAGGACTCTGTGAAATAGAAAAAGCAGCAGGAATTGAATCAACAGCAAAAATCACATCAGTCGTTTCTACCAAAATCATAATCATAAAAAGAAGAGTAAAATACCATTTACCATTTTCCTTCGCGATAAATTTGCCATTATGTGGACTTGGAGTAAATCGCAAAAATTTTCTTGCAAGACGAACAACATGACTATTTTCAAAATCAGCATGTTCTTCTTTTTTATCAGCAAACAATTTGATCCCAGTATAAATAAGTAAAACTCCAAATACATACAATACCCAATAAAATTGATGAATAACTACAGCTCCAACAGTTATAAAAATTCCTCTGAAGACAACGGCTCCTAAAATTCCCCAAAATAAAACTTTATGATGATATTTTTCATCCAAGTTGAAAAAACTAAAAATAAGCATAATCACAAAAAGATTATCAACAGACAACATTTTTTCAGTCAGATATGCACTCATAAATTGAGCAAACATATCTTTACCAAGGAAAGCCAATATCAAAAATGCAAAACAAACAGAAAGAGCAATCCAAAAAATAGATTGTATAAGAGCGGATTTAGCACCAATTTTATGCGGATTTCTATTAAAATATCCAAGATCAACGACCAAAAATCCAATGACAATAACGGCGAAAAGAATCCATAAATAATTTTGTGCAGTCATAAAAACAAATTGTTTATAAGTGATATAAAAGACACCATGGACTCTAAAGGAAAAGTAAATTTTCCGCAAATAAAACATAGAGAAAACAATACATTTTTAGCGAAAAAACTATTGTGTTTTTTTTAAATAAGATTATGGTTTTTACATATATATAAAAATCACAAATGCCCCCAAACAAAGACTTAACAGGCAAAAATATTATCTTCATAAATTCAGGAGGAAAAAAGAAAAAATTCACACTTGAAAAAGCAAAAAGCTTAGGCCTCAACATCATTCTGGTTAACCAAAAATTAGACACAAATAAGAAACTTGTTGATTATTTTATAGAAGCAGACACATACAATCACAAAGAAGTAATCGAAAAATTACGAACTTTTCAAAAAAATAATTCGGAAATAAAATTTGACGGAGCAATAACTTTTTGGGAAGACGACATCCCTGTTTTAGCTAGAGTATGCGAAGAATTTAAACTCTCAGGCAACAGCTACGAAACTTCAATCAGAACAAGAAATAAATATGAAATGAGAAAACGACTTGCCGAAACAAATCTTGGCAATCCACTTTTTCAAGTTGTAAAAAACAAAAATGATTTAAAGAAAGGAATGGAAGAAATAGGTTTTCCTGCAGTAATGAAGCCTGCATGGGGAGCAGACAGCGAATTCGTAATATTAGTAAAAAACGAAGAAGAAGCAAAAAGCACATTGGATTATTTTCAAAAAAACTGTAATGAAAAATTCAATCCGATTTTTAAATACAACAATGGAACTTTCTTATACGAAGAATACATGGACGGAATGGAGATCAGTTTGGAATGTTTTTCTCAATATGGAATTCCACACGTAATAGGAATAAACGAGAAACAACCTATCAAACCTCCATACTTCGTAGAATACGGAGATATCGCACCGGCAAGGCTTGATGATGATGTAGAACCGGAAGCAATAAAATTAGCGGAATCAGCATTGATAGCTCTCGGAGTACAGAACAGCCTCGCTCATATAGAAATAAAAATCACTTCAACAGGCCCAAAAATAGTAGAAGTCGGATCAAGAATGGGAGGAGATGACATTTACACAAACGTAAAAAATGTTTGGGACACCGACATGGTGGAAATAGGAATAAGAGTAGCATGCGGAATAAACACAAATTACAAGAACACTCCATCAAAAGGATGTGTAATCTGTCGCTACTTCATTCCAAATCATTCAGGCATTATTACGAACATTGAAGGAGTCAAAGAAGCACAGCAAATGAAAAACGTACTTCAATTAATCATAACAAAAGACGTAGGAGACGCGATTTTGGTGCCACCGGAAGGATTCGAAAACGCAGGATGGGCGGTAGTAAAAGGACGAACATATCAAGAAGCGGAAACATTGATGAACAGAGTGATGAGCAAAATCGAAATAAATGTCACACGTTTCCACAAAGATTCATCACTTGGAAAAACGACAAGAGAATCTTCTCTATCCTCCGCATCAATCGTCCGTGAACAAATCATCAAAGCTTCTAAATTGGAAAAACTCAGAATCGTAGACAAAAACAAAATCAAAAAATTACACATTGGAATTATCGCGAATTCAACAATTCCGATCTATAGTGAAAACGAAAAAAAGTTTTTCACTGGAGAAAATATAAAAAATATACTTCAAGCAAAAGGCTATAACGTAAGCCTATTCGACGTAGGAGAATCAACATTACCTATCGAAAAAATTCAAGAAGCGAATCTGGATTTCGTAATGAATTTATGTGAAGCAATTTACAATTCTCCACTATTAAAATCACATTCGGCCGCATTGTTCGACATGCTGCAATTGCCTTACACAGGCTCAAATCCAGGAACACTTTCACTTTCTTTGGACAAAATAAAAGTAAAAAAAATTCTTGAATATCACGACATTCCAACTCCGGATTGGGATTATGTAGAAAGTGTAGACGAAAAAATAAGCGATGAACTTGAATACCCATTAATAGTAAAACCTGCAAACTCAGACAATTTCTTCGGAATCGACAATCAATCTGTCGTTACAAACGAAAAAGAATTAAAAAAACAATTAAGAATAATAATCGAAGACTTCAAAAGACCGGCACTTATCGAAGAATACATAGAGGGAACAGAAATCGACGTTTCTCTAATCGGAAATGAAGAAGATGTAGAAGTGCTTCCACTTATCAGATCCACTTTTGATAAAGTACAAAAAAATCATTGGCATATATATTCTTCAGATCTTTGGAACGAAGAAAATAAACATATT
>CALRHQ010000067.1 GCA_943359415.1 Candidatus Peribacteria bacterium | reverse complement strand
TTTGGAGACACTATGAAAAAGTCAAAAACTGCATTCTTGAAAACGGTGCAGAAATTCAAATATATTAGTTCTTATTTGAAATCCAATGCTAAGGAATTGGCAACGATTTTTGATGCGAAATTCAAGGAGCAAGGTGTGGTTTTTGGAATTTCCGGAACTCAGATTTTGCAATTGTTGTATGAAACAGTAGCGAAATTCACAGAGAAAAAAGGCGTTGCATCTTTATACCAAGAAGTCTCAAAGCTTAATGGAGGCGACGAAATGGTTCTTATTCTTGATGATGTTCGATCTTTGTACGGAAAAGATGTCAAAGGTTTTAGAAGATTCTCTTCTTTGATTGCTGGCGTTAATCCGAAGTATTTGAAATACGTATTATTCTCTATTAGATCGGATCAGTCGATATATGAAAATAATATTCCTATCTTTGAGGAATATGTGAAATTTCTTGCAGGACGTACGGCTGTTGATTCTGGAGAGTATGAGAATAGGAAAATGGTAACTACTACTGATGAAGATTGTCGCAATCTTCTTTTAGCTAAAGAAGTTTATGGTGATAATTTGGAAATGTTTAAGGTTTTCTTGGATGTTTCCAGCAAGTACGGAGGTATTAAGGATCTTTATGTGCTGAAAGTTGCATATAAAAAAAATACAGAAATGTTTATTTCATTTGCTGAAATAATTAAAGACTATGGTTCTCATGTGGCCATGAAACTTGCTTCTGAGGGAATGGATATTTTCGAAAACGATATAGCAATATTTCGCGAATATGTAAGGATTATTGACAGAGGTGGTCAGGATGTAGAGAATACTTGTCGTAATATAGTTGTTCTTTCTCTAGCAATTAAGCTTCATTCTAGGCTTAATAATATTCCTTTCTCTCTAGATTACGACCCTGCTCTTTTTGACATATTTAATTCTGGATATAATTTAATCCTAGGGAGTGAATATAATTTTATTGAGAGATATCTTGTTTTTCGTGAAAAATATAAAGGGGAGCAGAGTGAGGAGGCAATTTTGAAAAGCTATCTTAAGGCAATGTTCTTTTCTAAGGTTTGGGATGTTGGGGAGATTTATTCTGATCTCAAAAAGCTTTTTCCAGAATATGATCTTTCTGGTGGTGTGACCCAAGATAATTGGCAGTTTGTTCTTTTTTCTTACCCTCGTACGAGGGAGGAGGTATCGGAATTTGGTAATCAAATTCAGATACTTATGGATTCCTCGAAAAATTTCATTCTTGAGCGTTTAATCGAGTTGAGGGATCGTGTTCTCGCTAAAGGTTGGGAGGGATTGACGCTTCAGGAAGCGAACTTAATTACTAAGGTTTATGGTGTTCCGAATTATAAGATGATTGACTCTACGGTCAAATTTATCTTGAATTTTATTCCTTCTGAAATGGAAGAGGTGGATTCGTTTAAGCCTATCAGGGAAAAATCACAATCGCTTTTGCGTAAATTTGTCCAGAGGGATAGGACTAATAATGGGAAAAATATTAATTATACTCATGCTGATATTGCTTCATTTTACGAAAAGTTTGGGGTAATAAGGCTCGACACGAACCTGCTTTTATCCACTGTAAGTACATTTGATGCACTTCAGATAGACAGGGAAAATTATGCATTGATGCAGTCTGGAATTATGCAGGGAATAACGTCGCTTATTGCAATTGCTTCTAGCAATGTTCAAACTCATATGCCTCGCATCCAATCAATGATGAATGATCTTGCAGTGAAAATTTCGGGGACCGATGATGTTGCTCAACAAAGGGTTATTCTTCAGGAATGTAATACCCAAATTACGCAGATGCTAAGCAGTTTCTTAGAACAAGAAATGGGATTAAAAAACCTTCCTCCTATTACGGCGGAAATGATGGAACAGATTACTCCTTTTATAACTTATCTTACGAATATCGCTGAGGCAAGCCAGGAAAAGAGATTAATACTTTCGTTCTTTATTTCTCTTCAAATTTTTGGGAAGTGGGATGCATTTAAACGAGGAGAGGCGATAGATTTATCTGCTTATTTCTCAGATGAAAATGTGGCTCAAATACAGGTCTATCTATCAAAAAGAATGGCGTATGATATTTTTGCCGGATTTGATCAGTCATTTTTTGCGAAGCTTAATGAATCAACTGAAGCTGTTATGGTTGGTGAAAGTGGAGGTATTGTTGGTACGCTTGGAGAGATAGATCGTCATTCGGCTGACTTAAAAGATCCTGATAATTTTAGTGAGACAGAACGTCATTTGTTTACTGTTATTCAGAGATTTGGATCTAAAAATGTTGGGAAAGCTCTTTCTTTGCGCTTTAGAGATGCCAGTTATTCTGATGAAGTTATTGAGGCGCTTGGACCTATTGATAATGAAAAAGAGACTTTGCCAACATTGCAAAAAGTTGCTCGTATTTTTGGATCTCTTTTGAAATTTCAGGAGGTTATCGAGGCGGCAGATATTGGCGGGCACGTTCGTAGGATTGAAGATGCACTTACTCCGTCTTCTCAGGTTATTGCTGTTTTTCAGAAAATAGATGTAGAGATGAGTGGTAATTCTGGGGCTAAACCGATTAGTGATGATATTGAATATCTTGAATCTATCCTCAATAAAAAGCGGAATGAGATTACGGATGAAGAATATACTATTGCCAAGGGGTATTTGGATGGAGTGAGGAAAACTACGATGGAGCTTTATGCTGTTAAGGATACAATCACAAAGGAATTTTTATTGCTTAACGAAGCGAGTACAAAAACAAGTGAGTTGAGTGATAGATTTAAGTCGCGGCTGGGTATTTTTCGTAAGATTATTGTAGCTGAGGCTGGCGATAAGACTATAACTTTACGTAGCACTATGACAGGCAACCTTAATGATGTTATTGCCCATATTCGCCAGTGCTTGGGCTGTAAGGAAAAGGAGGTAAATAATGACACTAATCTTACTTTTGGTGATAGAAATCGATTTTTTATCGTTACTCGTGAGTTTAGTATGGATCCATCTCAAAGTTTATCTGATGAACTCGTTACTGTTCTGGAGACAAAAGAAGGGGATGGCGAAAAAAAACTTTCTTTTGTCATGGATAATATTTATGGAGCTCGCTCTCCCGATATCCTTGTAACGAATATTTTGGCTGTTTTGAGAAAATTGAAGTCAATTAGACAGGTGGCAGGTTCGAGATCAATAGATATCTTGGTTACAGAGGCAGCTCTTAATAGTTGTGGATTGACTTTTCAACATTTGCAGGAAAAAATTCAAAAAGAATTTGGAAGGGCTTCTCTACGTGAAACCAAAAAGACTGTTACAGTAAGCCCTTCTGCAAGCGGTGATGGACATTATGAAATAGGAGGAATATTTAACGGAAGAGTATCGTCAACCACTGACGTTACCGGTAAAGTTAAAGGAACGACAGGAGATATTGGCGGAATTGCTATTTCTCTAGAACAGCCTTAATTCTCCTAATCCCTCCGGATGAACTTTCTTCTTTTAGAATCTTGAAACTTTTTAGTTCGGATGTGTTGTTTACGTGAGGACCTCCACAAATTTCACGGCTGAAAACAGTGCCTTTATCATCTTCTCCCATTGTATAAACTTTTACTTTTTCGCCATATTTTGATTCAAAAAGTCCGATTGAGCCTTTAGCTTTTGCTTCATCTACAGTCATCTCTTCATAACTAACAGGTAAAGCATTTTTTATTTGTTCATTAACAAGATCTTCAACTTTTTGAATCTGCTCAGGGGTCATTTTGTCAGGATGATTAAAATCAAATCTAAGCCTTTCTTGTGTTATATTTGAGCCTCTTTGTTCGACATGAGTTCCCAAAACGGTGCGCAAAGCTTTATGCAAAAGATGTGTCGCAGTATGAAGTTTTGTAGACTCTTCACTATGATCAGCTAATCCTCCGGCAAATTTCTTATCCGCTCCAGCTCTTGAAAGGTCTTGATGTTCTTTGAAAAATTTCTCAAAATTTGTAGTAATAAAACTAGAATCTTTTTTATCTTTTATCCATCCTTCGTTTTGAAGTTCCTCTATAATCATTTCGATAGGGAAGCCATAGGTCGCGAACATTTCAAAAAAGAAATTTTCAGCAAAAACATTGAGTCCTTCAGTTTTTCTATTTTCAAGTTTTAAAATTTCTTTTCTTAAAACAGAAATTCCGTTATTTAATGTTTTTCCGAACCTTTCTTCTTCGGTAGCCATTTCATTAAATATTCTTTCCTGATTCTCAAGAAGTTCAGTATAAAAAATACAATAATTTTTTACAAAAATTCCTGCAAGTTTTCTACAAAAATCTATTTCTATTCCAACAGTTCTGCCATGGCGAATAGCCCTTCTAATAAGTCTTCGTAGTACATATCCTTGATCAACATTCGAAGGAGTAACTGCAAATTTATCACCCAAAATAAAAGTAGCTGCTCTTAAATGATCAGCAATAATTCTTTCGGATTTTTCCGTCTCTTCATTTGTTTCGGAATAATTTCCAAGAAGTCTGATTTCTTTTATTACTTCTTCAAAAAGCTCAGTTTCAAAAGGCGATTTAGCGCCATTCATCACTGTCAAAACACGTTCAAGTCCCATTCCTGTATCAACATTTTGTTGCTTAAGAGGTTCAAAAGTTCCTTCCGCAGTTTTATTATATTGCATGAAAACATCATTCCAAATCTCAACCCATTTTGCGTCATCAGGATCAAATTTCT
>CALRHQ010000066.1 GCA_943359415.1 Candidatus Peribacteria bacterium | reverse complement strand
ATCCTGCAAACTCAGAAACCCAGAAATTTTTAACTACATTATCTTTAATTCTAGAAACGATATTTTGTCTGTAATTTTTATCCGTAAGCATTTTCAAGATCGAAAGCACCGTCGTATTTGGACTATCCAAAAGAGCAAGTACAGTATATCTAAGCACATGTTCGAGCCTATCGGTCCAGTTTGATCCAAAAAGTTTTTTGAAAATTTGAATAAAACCAATAGTAACCTGCATCTTATATGCCTCATCAACACTTTCCATAGGATTGAAAGAAATCGGGAAATTTGTATCGGCAGGATCAAAATAAATCACGTCTTTTATCCTATCCTTAGGCACAAACTCCATAACGTTATCGACAAGATCTCCATGCGGATCAAGTACAGCAACACCTTTTCCACTTTCAATATCCTCCTTAATCAAAAGTTCAAGAAGCTTTGATTTTCCGGAACCGGACTTACCAACCACATAAAGATGCCTTCTTCTATCCTCACGTTTTATTCCGAAATCATCAAAATTATTATGATAATTTGTTGTTCCAAAAACACTGACTTCTCCACTTCCAGCTTTTGGCAAATCTTGTGGTGCTTCGGATTTTTTCGCAAGCACATGCACAATATGCGGAACCACATCTGCATTCGGCAAATGATATATTGTCGCAAGTTCATCTGGTCCAACAATAAAATCATCAACAAAACTTCTAGCTTTATATTCTTTCAAAAAAGATTTTTCATTCAGGTAAATTGGCTTGAAGTATTGAATATCAGTTTCATTAAATTGAAAAAAACTGTTTACAATAGCATGAAGTTTTCTGTTAGCCTCATCTTTAGTTTCGCTCAAATAACCAGCTCTCATCGTAATTTTAAATGGTTCTTCTTTTGATTTATGCACAGCCTGCTGCGCTCTAATATTTATCACACTATGTTCATCTTTCACTCTAACACGATCTCTAATACTGAAAAGTTTTTTAAAACCATTCCATCGAAGAAGCCATCTGCGTTTAAGCAAATACCATGCATCCTGAACAACAGGCTCTGTAACAATTTGAAACCAAACTTGTTCCTTTGTCGCAATCTTGGAAATAACTGAAAAAAGCCTACTTAAGCTATCTTCATCAAAATGAGAATAAGTTTTGAAAGGGTAAACGTCCCCCATCTCAAGAGTAATTCTGGCTCCAGCCAAAGACATTTTCTCAGGATTGTAATTGTCTACATAATCATTCACAGGCTTGATCTCACAATCAGGATAAGTCGAATAAAAAAATCCTTCCATAGTCTCAAAAAGATCATCAGGAACCGCACAAAAGAAGTATGTATATTGCTCATAACCAAGCATCTCAAATGACACTTTATGAGCATGCAAAGTATTATGCAAATTGATCAGAAATTCTCGGAATATTGATTCCTTTTTTTTCTTGTCATCTCCTTGTGGCACTACAACTTGAAAATATCGCATTCGATATTATTTAAAATAGTTTTCAATTATATCATTTTGAAGCTAAAACGTCAATCTAAGGACAAGAAACCCATGCCATAATATACCAGCCTATAGATACAATACAAAATTTCAATAGATTTCTTTCAGATAACACTTTTCACAATACACCTTCTCAAGTCTATTTTGTGAATAGACAGATATCATTTTTGCCTCACAATTAGAGCAATTCCGATCAAAAAGTTTTTTTGGATTTTTAAATTTCATAAGATCTTTTTGTCTACAATCTGAACATTTTTTTGAAAGAGAAGTTTTCATTTTCCTTGATAAATTCAGTTCTAATGAAACAATTTTATAATTTTTACCACAATCACTACATGAGAAAACATGTTCAAGTACATCATCTTTCGTATCTTCTATCTTTTCAGGCAAAACAAATAAAGACTTAGAAAATTCCTTCGGATCTATATCTTTCCACTTCCATCCATTATTTAAAACCTGATCTTTTGTCATAGGGAAATAATCATTCGCAACAGTTTCATTATAAGCAAAAGGTGAAATAGATATCGGGAAAAACTCACCATATTCTATCTTAGGCTCGGTCTCGCTCGAACTGGCAAAGCCAGATTCTGCTTCAACCTGCGCGCTCGCGCCGTGCGCTCGCCCTGCTCCAAGCATTTGCTCAATAATTTTCGCCTTCAAATCTTGATATTCCGCTTCTGAATATTGTTTATTCAAAATACAATTTTTAACCTTTGAATGTATACCATCACAGCCAAAACAATTATTCGCATAAAAACACGAAAAAAGATATTCACTTTCAGGGCAGAGACAAGACACAAAACAAAACTTCGACATATAATTACTATCTCCACCACAACTCATTTCATAACAAAGTTCAATATTTTTATCATGCATATTTAAATCCATAGAATCCTTAACGTCTTCCGTTTCAACAAGATATTTTGAATCTTGTACATTAAAAGCATCAAAACACATTTCAGCATTTTTACAGTTTTGAATAAAATCGCCGGAAGAATTTTCACAATTAAGCTGATTTTGATGTTTTTTCGGAATTGTTTTATTAAATTCAATAAATTCATTCATCAGTTTTTCATCACCATCTTGCAGCTTTTCTTTAATCAATTTTTCATACTCTTCTTTCGAATACTGTTTATTTTTCACACAATAATTTTTCTTGTTAAGTCCACTACACATAAAACAATTCGTGCATCCAATGCAGTCCGCGATATAAGAAGAATTTGAACAATTTCTACAATTAAAAGAAGAGTTACAACTATAACAATGGCTTGAGTTAACACTGCCTTCCAAAAGTTCACAATTATCGACTAAAGAACAATTCAAAGAATCTTTTATATACTGACTTTTCCTACAGTAAACACTATCCTCGGCAAAATATGTTCCGGGACTCATATAAACATTTTTACTATATGCAAGAAAACTATTAAAATCGCTGTTTTCATTGTTCAATTGATAAAGCCCCATCTTCGGAACACTATCCATCAGCTCTTTAAATTGCTCAAAAAATGAACGCGAAAAATCATAATCAGATCCAAAACTAAGTGGATCCCATTTATCACTCCAAAAACATTCGACGCAATAAACCGGAAATTTCACATTTTCCGAAAAAACAAAAATTCCATTTTTATCACAAAGATCACATTTTCTTTTATACAAATTCTTTTCATTTCTGAAAGAAAGTCTACGCATAAGCCTACAATCAGGACAATGCGTCGGAGAAGGCAAAGCATATTTTTTGCCTTTAATTACAGAAGAAACTTTATCATAAAACTTCAAATCATCCTCCGTGATTTCAAAATCAATTCCACAATTTTTACATTTTTTATTCATAAAATTTTATTTAACAGATCAAGAAACTGTCGTCGCTTTTCTAAATTTCACTCTATCTCGAAAGCGGGTCTCATGATGTTTACGTGGCAACGAAACACCTATTTTTTTTAACAATAAAAACTCTTGTTTAATAATTTTAAAAAGCTTAAAAGTCTCTGAACATTGATACACATTAGAAAGATTATTTTCTTCAAAATCATCAATAGCGTCAGGGATAAGATCTACCGATAATCCATCAGTTCTTTTTGATTCTTCCACTTCTCCATATTTCCAACCAATAGACCGTACCTGTTCCTTAGTCAAACTACTGTAATCCTTAAACGCACTCTCTTGGTAATTAAAAGGTGCAAGCTTAAGCGGAAAAGGAGATCCCCATCCATCACCAAGTTCAGAGATAATATGACTTTTTATTTTTTCATATTCCTCTTTTGAATACTGTTTATTAAACACACAATACTGTTTACGTCGAAGTGAAATACATCCTATACAATTTTTACAACCTTGCAAAAATTCACTATATGCACACTCATTACACGTCCAACAACCAATCACATTATGACAATTATAAGACTCGGTTGTACTCACATTTCCAACAATCAATTCAGATCCATCAACAATAGCATGTGAATGATAAACGTCTCTGAGCCTATTCGCTCCTATACGCAAATAAGAGCAATCCTCTGCCAATTCCACATCAAAACAATTAAAGCAATTTTTCGTATTAATCAAAAAATTACCAGTACAATTTTCAGCATTTATCATCCTTTCATATTTCGATTTTTCAACAATTTTTTCAAGAAATTTAATTCTAAATTCTTCAAAAACCTTATAAGATTTCAGATTTATCAATTTCATTTTTTCCTCATACTCTTCACGAGAAAGTTGTTTGTTAAAATAACAATATTTTTGATTTCTAAGCCCGTTACAGAAAAAACAATCCTGACATCCACGCATATCAAAACAGAAATTTAATTCCGAAGAATTGTCACATAAAAAACACATTTTACAGTGATACAAATTTCTACAATCAGTACATTCATAACATAGTTCACTATCACTCAAAAAAGCACAATCGATACAATCTTTAGATGAGAAAACAGCATGTGTATAGATACAATCTTCATCTCTATCACTCAGAACATGCATATAACAATTTTTATTTTTTTCAGCCGCACTAACATAATCACAATTCTCATTATAAGGAACAAAGCCATGTGCCCTCGGAGTTATTTTTGAAAGACCTGCATATTGTTCAAAAAATGGTTTATTAAAATCAAAATCTTTTTGCGGAACATCCCATTTATCTGTAACCCAATAGTCATATTTATAAACAGGAAAAACACTATCAGCGCCATAAATGCTTAAAATATTTTCTCCTGTTGCATCACATTTTCGCATTTTCAGATTTCTCTCATTCCGAAAAGCAAGCCTCATAACTTCTCTAACCACAGGCGAAAACAAAGGATCTTTGAGTCCCATTTTTCGTAAAACATCTCTCTCCTCATCTCTGATTTCAAATTCTTTTTTTGTAATCAAACAAGTTTTTTTCATAACAAAAACTTTTAATAAATTTCTTTTATATAACATTTTTCACAATAAACTTTTTCTTTCCGCTCTGGCTCATA
>CALRHQ010000065.1 GCA_943359415.1 Candidatus Peribacteria bacterium | reverse complement strand
TGGGTATTTCTACTTGTTTGCAGGACTTTCTGATGATCAGCAAAAAGGAAAGAATGCTATCAAAAATAGCATCATAGCGCTTGTGCTTTCGCTTTCCGCATGGGCTATTGTGAATATCGTAATCTCATTAGTAACTTCAATCTAGCTTGTAAATCGAAGCGAAGATTTTTAGTAATACGTTTTTTGCCAGTGTTCCCATTTATCTTTCAGATAACTTAGGAATTTATTTTCGAATTCTTTTTCGTCGAATTTTTCTGCGTGTTTTCGTATATCTTGAGGAACGAAATGTTTTTTGTTTTTCTGATATTCTTCTATTGCAGCTTTTAAATGTAGTTCGTCTTGTTTTTCGAAAAAGATTCCCGTCTTTCCTTCTTCTATTGTGTCGAGTGCTCCGCCTTTCTTGTATGCTATCACAGGTCTTCCTGAAGCCATTGCTTCTATTGCTGTGATTCCGAAATCCTCAACTTGTGGGAAGATCAATGCTTCACATTCGCTATATAAAGTTTTAAGAGTTTTATCGTCTGCATTTCCGATGAATTCTATGTTTGCATTTGCAGACGCTTTCAATTCAGTTTCTGAAATTCCTGTTCCAACTATTTTTAACGGAAGGCCGATTTGATTGAATGTATCTACTATTAAATCGAATTTTTTGTAAGGAGTAAGTCTTCCGACTGCCAAATAATATCCTCCGGTCTTTTCTGAGATTTTGAACTCTGATGTTTTTACCATAGGATGAATAACTGTGGATTGTTTGTTGTAATATTTTTCGATACGTTGTTTTGTTGTAGAAGAATTCGCTACAAAATAATCAACCCTTTCTGCAGATAATCTGTCCCACATTCTTAATGAGTGAAGCCTCCTTTTTCCAAAAAATTTCAAAATTGGATTCATTTTGTATTGATCTATGTAGCTTTGCCAGTTGTCCCACGCATATCTCATTGGCGTGTGACAGTAACAAATGTGCAATGTTTCAGGTTTTGTTATTATTCCTTTTGCACACGCATGTGAGCTTGAAATGACTATGTCAAAACTGCTAAGGTCGAAATTTTCGTAAGCATAAGGCATCATTCCTAAATATATTTGATGATGATTTTTTGCAAATGGAAGATTTTGAATGAATGACGTCGTTATTGCAGCTTTCTCAAATCCTTTAACCTTTTTTTCGTTGAATATAGACGTAAAAATCGGAGCCTGTGGAAACATTTTGTGTAACAACAAGTTCACTTTTTCTGCTCCGCCCGGATTTGTCATCCAGTCGAATACGAGTGCGATTTTTGCTTTAGCTAAAGACATGAGGAAGTAAAAAATCTTTCTTACATAGTATTGTTTTTTCTTTTTAAATTCAACAGATAACCTATATTTTGAATGAATCATCTCCTGTGAATTTTCCGATGATATCTTTTTCTGGAGCTTTTATTACTGACTCTTCTTGTTTTACCTGTGTGTTTGTTTGATAGTTTGATGGTTGAGATGCTCTGTTTTTTTCTTTTTCTGCAATATATTTTGAAATTATATTCTTATCATTTACGGATACGTCGTCTTTTGTTTTTACGACTGTGTTTAATATTGTTTTGTATGTATCTTTATCGTCTAAACGATCCATCGCTTTTGCTTTAAATAATTTCACTACATTGTTGTCCGGATCTCTTTCAAGCAATCTTTCGCAAACATGTATTACATCCACGTACCTTTTTTCGTTGAACCACATGCCTAAAAGTTCTATTACCACTTCTTCGTCTTTTTTTCCAAATGTTGATTTTTGCTTTGTTGAAATGTCCGATGTCAAAACCAAATCTCCTGTTTTTCTGCTTAATAAATACTTCAAATATGCATATCCCAATATTACAAAAATTATTACAGGTAGCATTTTATTGAACTGCAATAAGTAGTTATATGTTGCGTGAATCAAGATTGCCATGAATAGTCCTTTAAGTACTATTTTTTGTTGATATGCTTGACTTAAAGGTAATCCGAGTACTTTTGAAATGATTTTTTCAATTATTGACGGTGTTGATCCTGTAATTTTATTTTGTGCGGTTATTTCAATTGCAAATTTACCTATACCGTAGTGATATCCGAAAATGCTTGAAAAAATCATGTGCGCGCATGCTGTGAATATAGATCTAAATACATACATGTTTATCAAATCCCCTGTCGAAATTGTTGGCCAATATTCATAAAGATAATAAATATTCTCCGCAAACGCGAATCCTAAGGCTGAAGCTAAGGCAAATTTTATAGAATCATCCAGTGTTTTGATTAATAGTGTACGTTTGTCTATGTATATTATTACGTACATTTTTATTATTTCTTCGAGTGCCGCAAATAGTACGAACATTGCTATAAAACCTGAATTTTCCCCTGTAAAAGTATTTTCTACAAATTTTGAAAGATTGAATCTTGATGTTATTTCTAAAATTTGTAAAAATATTTGAGGTAGCTGGATTATTTTTTCAGAAAATGGTATCTGAAATAGTCCTGTCTGTAATAGTTCTAATGGTGGATCCCATAACCACTGTAGTATTAAAAGTGCTGGTGGCGTTAAACACCCCAATCCAAAAACAAGAGCAACTATGCTTTTTCCTTGTTCTGTTTTTTTGAAAAATATATAAAACCATACTGCAGCAGGTAGTGCTGCGAATATTGTTGATATTGTTAGTAAGAAGGTTGGATTAGATAGCATTTTCTGTTGCTCATTTTAGCTTTCAAATTTATATGCTCCTGCTGAAGTTACTTCTGCTGGCGTTACAGGCGCTGGTTCTGGAGTAGCTACTGGTGCAGGTGTTGCTGGTGTTGGTGGCTCTACGACTGGTGTAGCTGCAGGTTGTGCTACTTGAGCTGGTTCTGCAACCGGAGTTTGTACCGGTGTTACGGCTGGTTCCGGCTGGACTGCTGGCGCAGTCGTGGCTGGTGCTACTGCTGGAACTATTGTAGTTGTTGTTGTCGTCGTTACAGGTGCAGCTATTGGAGCTGGCTCTACGACCGCTGCTGGAGCTACAACTGGTTGTGCAACCGGTGCTGGTTCTGCAACCGGAGTTTGAGCCGGAACATTAGGTGTAACTGCAGGTGCAGGAGTCACTACAAGTTGAGCTACAGGAGCTGGTTGTGCAACCGGAGTTTGTACCGGCGTTACGGCTGGTTCCTGCTGGACTGCTGGCGCAGTCGTAGCTAAAGCAGCTTTGGCCGCATCAATGCTTTCATAATTTTGCATTAATTGTGTAAGGCCTACTACCTGTAAAATATCTAAAATATTAGATTTTGCTGAGCATACTGCTGCCTTTCCGCCTAATTCCGTGATTTTTCCATATAGGTCAGTCAGGTATCCTATTGATTTTGAGTTCATATAGTCCAAATTTTGCATATCAAAAATCAGGTTTAACCCTTTTGGAGCATTTTCCAAAGCTTTATATATTCCTTGAATTTTTTCGTCGACATTGCTTTCGTCTAATTGTCCTGAGATATGAGCTACTTTAAGTGTTGGATTTATGTCTTCTACTGAAATATTTACTTCCGTCATTTTTTTATTGTTTAAGAATTAAGGATGATTGTTTCTTGTTTCTGAGGCAATCCTGATTTGAATCTAGGATCCTTAAGGAATTTTTTGACACTGACTTTTAGTCCTCCTTCCGGTCTGTCTTCGAATTTTATTTCATCGCTCCACTCTCCGATGATTTTTACGAGTCCTCGTCCTCTAATTCCTGTAAATTGGTATGATTGTTCTCTTCTTTCGTCAAATATTTTTTTCATTTCTTCTGATTTGATTTTGTTTTTACCTGTGCCTGTATCTTCTACTTCAATTTCCAAATAATCATCTTTTTCATATATAAAAGTTATTCTGATTTCGCTACCAGGGCTTGATCCATATTCAATTGCGTTATTGCAAAGTTCGTCCACTACAGATTGAAATCTGAATGCCCACTTCTCTTCGAAGTTTGTAGTGTTCTTGATCATATTCAGAGTAAAATCTCTGATGCCCGACATAAAGTATGCATTTGTCGGTAACGTGATCGTTATTTTTGTTTTTGTATTTTCCTCCATTTGTTTGTTTTAAGTTTTATTATTATATCATTTTGAGGCTGTAAAGTCAAAGACTTCTAAGCATGAAACTGTTTGAAACATATTTTAGAGCTAAGGCTCATATTGTTTATTATCAATCTTTATCCTAAATTGACCGCATACGCTCTAAAACATATTCCAAACAGTTTCATTTCCTCTGAGCTCCCTGTAACTTCCTAGATTCAATAATAATTTTCTTAAAAATCCGAACTTCATATGGAGTCTTGAGTTTTTTCAAGATCTCTTTTTCGCGATTTTTGTCTAGAACTGGGGCTTTTGAGAGTTTTTTTGCTTCACCAACTGCTACGGAAATTTCGGCTCTTTTCCTTATTAAATCGAGTATTTCGCTATCTACTTTGTCTATTTCTTCCCTTAGTATGGTTATCGATTTCATAGTTTTTCGTTATTTTGGCTTGCAAATAAGGTTCTTTTCTATTAGATTACTGCTACATTTATTTTATTTCAAGTCTGCTTTTTAACTCGTGAAATCCTCCCTGCTTTAGTAGGGCATAACACGAACTAATATAAAGCGGGCGTAAACCACAAGGATTATGGATAAAAAGCTTGCACAAGAGATGTTCGAGAACGCAGTTCACGTCGGACATCGCACACAAAAATGGAACCCACGTATGAAAAAATATTTATATGGGGAAAAAGACGGTGTGCATATTATCAATTTGGAAAAGACAGCTGAAGGGCTTGAGAGAGCGCTTGCTTTCTTGGAGAAACTTGCTTCTGAGGGCAAGAATGTACTTTTTGTTAGCACAAAACCTCAGTCTCTAAAACTTATTGAGGAATCTGCAAAATCATGCGGAATGCCCTACGTAGTTTCAAGATGGATTCCAGGATTAATTACAAATTTTTCAACTCTTAAGAATAGAATCAAATACTTTGTTAATCTAAAAGCTGAAATGGCTTCTGGAGAAT
>CALRHQ010000064.1 GCA_943359415.1 Candidatus Peribacteria bacterium | reverse complement strand
AAATTTACTGTAATTTTATTGTTATACTTTAAAATTAATTCGAAATCTTTTTCAGTTTTTCCAGGTCCTGTATAGATTATTTTTTCTGTGCCTGCTTCTATCGCTAGCTTGAGTTCTCTCTGACTGGAGACGTCTAAGCCTTCATGTTCCTGTACGACGGTTTTTAAAATTCCGGAATAATAGTTGCTCTTTGTTGCATAAAATATATTTATATTCAGGCCTTCTTTTTTGAATGCATTTTTGAAAGTTTGTACGTTTTTTTGTACTTCTTCTTTGTCGTATATATAAAGTGGTGTTCCGATTTTGTTTGCTATATCGAGAAACTTTGCTTGTAAGATTTTAATTTTTTGAAATCTTGGTTTGAAATTTGAAAATGTTTCTATATTTTTATTAGGTTTTTTTAGAGAAGTGTTCTGAACTATTTTTTTGCTGATTTTTTCTCTGGATATTGTCATTTTTGATTTCTATTGAGGTATAGGAATACTATAATGTATGGGAATGATGAATGCAATTTTTGTTGAAAATACAGGTGAATGTGAAAAATTGTGGGAAGAATTTTCTCCACATTTGTCGATTTTTGATGAATGGGATTTTCGTGTTTCGTTTTGGGAATTTTATAAATATAATCCTTATTTTGTCCTTCTAGTAGAGAATAATCAAAATGTTGGCTTGCTCCCTCTTTGGTATATTAGTGATAAAAATAAGTATTTTTGGTTTGGAGATATTGGTGATGATTTTGATTGGCAGGAGGAAACTTCTTTTTGGGTTAAAGATGAAAAATATTTAAAATCTTTGATTGATGTTTGTCCGAAATCTACTGTTTTAAATAATTTGAAAGAGAGTGCGTGTGCTTTTTTAGTAGGGGATAAGCGACTTGCGAAAACTCTTCCAAAACAAGTTTTGAGTATGGATGGCATACATTCTGTTGATGATTTTTTTATGACTTTGCCTAAAAAACTTCGTGAAAATTTGCGTAGAGATAAAAAAAGGATTGAGTCTTTGAATCCTGAAATTGTTTTTGATAATGTTGATGATTTTGGTGAACTTGTGAAATTCAATACTGATAAATTTGATGATTCACCCCTCAAGGATGAGCGCTTTGTGAAGACCTTTAACCGTATTGTCGAAAAATGGCAAAATGGTGAAACATATAGAAGTAGAATGATTTCTGTGAAGGTTGCCGGTGAAATTGTTGGAGTGGATTTGAATTTTATTTTTAAAGATATTTATCTGACTTTGCTTTGTGGAAATGATACAAAAAAATGCCCAGGTATTGGACATTATTTGACGATGCTAGACATGCAGGATGCGCTTTCTGCAGGCTCAAAACTGATGGATTTTTCTCAAAGTGATGAAGGTTCCTATAAAGAAAAATTGTTTAAAACAATCACTCAATTTATTTTTGTAAATTAGTTTTTATTCGATTGTGATTTTCAGAAGTTTAATACCTTTGTTCATGTTTTTTTCTGCTTCTTCCGGAGTTGTTCCTTTTCCTGAGATGTAACCTATATAATCGAATCTTTCCGGTGGAGTCCCGATTTTATCGCCTACACTTACGATTGTATCGATATTGAAAATATTTTTATTATTCTTTAATTCTTCCGGAATATTTATTGATTTTATTGTTCCTGTTTTTTCAGGCATGATTACTGTTGTCATTGTGTGACATTTTGTTTGTACATCATATTCTCGATGAATTCCAAGCGCTATCATCATTGATTCGTACATTAAGTTGTAGCCTGTTACTTCGAGAATTGTCTCATGTAGGTCATCTCCCCCGATTCTACAGCCTAGCTCTACGATTTTTGGACCTTGTGATGTAAACATTATTTCAGTGTGTGTGGCTGAATTTTTGATGTTCATGGCCTTCATTGTGTCTTCTAAAAGTTTTTGTATCACATCTTTTTCTCCTTCTTCGTAGATGTATGGCAATCTTGCCGCCAATTGCATGAAATATGGATAAGTCATTCTTATTTGATCCTCAACTCCCATCATTGTTACTTTCCCATTTTGTATTAGTGAATCTATGCTTATTTCATGTCCGTCCATGTATTCTTCAACCAAATAATCTGTGATCATATCTACGTGATCATCTACGCCAATTAGATCCATTTCCTCTTTTTTAAAGGCAAAAACATCTCCGTCTATTGCTTTTTCTTTTAGAAATTTTATTGAATTCTCGTAATTTTCTTTTAGATTTTCTAAATCTTTTTCATCTCTAATCATGAATGTCCCATAACTTGCATTTCCTCCTACAGGTTTTGCTACACATGGAGTTTTGATCTCTCTTATGCCCTCGACCAACTCTTCGTAATTTTTGCAAAGTTTGAATTTTGGGATTGGAACGTTTCCTTTTTCGAGTTCTTTTCTCATGTGATATTTACTTCGACAGTTGAATGCGACGATTGGTTCGTTTCCTATACATCCGTATTGTTTTGCTAAAAGTGCGACTAGTGGAGTGAGCCATTCTGAAGTTTTTATTGTTACTGCATCAAATTTTTCAGGCTGGTTTGTCATGTAGTCTAAGACCTCTTTGGTCTTTCGTAGGTCGTATGAAAAATGTTTTTCGAAAACTCCAGGTCTTGGTTCGAAAGATCCGTCACTTAAAAGATATACTTTGTGGCCTAGTTCTTTTACGTCGTTAAAAGCTTTATATACCGCGTCTGTATAATCCGAGCCTGTGACAATTAATATTTTTTCCCCAGTATCCATTGTAATGCGTTAAGTGTTTTTTCTCCGTTTTTTGTTATTTTGTATGTATTTCCGTGTATTTCTGACATCTGTTCATTTGTGAATGCGAAGCCTAATAGTGAATTTTTATTTATTTTTTCGTTTGGTAGTAATGAATGTTTTAATAATATTAGATTTGCTTTGTTGTAATCATTAATTTTTTCGGAAACGTATTCAAGTTTGTTTTTTTCGATTTTGTAATATCCGATTTTTGGTAATTCTTTTACTCTAATGTTTTGCAATTGTGATTTTAGTGAATCCAAATCTACCGTGCAACCTTTGAATTTTGTATCTGGAATAGATGGCTTGTGTGAGCTAAGTTTCTTGTTTGTAGATGCATTGATGAATTCTTCTGAGAAATCTAAATCATGTAAAAGTTCTTTCGTGTTGGACATTTGTGGACTTGGTCCTACAAGTCTTGGATTACATTCTATGAAAAATATTTCTTTGTCTTTTATCATGAAATCGAAATTTGCAATTCCGTGAAATTTTTGTGAGATTAAGATTTCTCCTATTTTCAAAATATTGGTTTCTATTTTTTTAATTACTTCTTTTGAAAGATCAGATTCTTTGATCCATTGTGTCCCATAATAGACACTTGTTCCATCTTTCTTTGTAAAATACATTTGTAATCTAAGGGCTGAAAGTATTATTTCTTTTTTGCCTATGAGTATGGTTATTCCCAAAGGTAAGCCATTTATGAATTCTCTACATAACAATGGGAATTTCAATTTTTCTGATTCTATAGTTTTTTCTATTTCTTTTTTATTGTTCAAAAAGAATGTTCCTCTTGAGCCTGAACTGTTTGGTGATTGAAGAACTGCTGGAAATTTGTTTATCAATTCTATATCTTTTGCTGATTTTAAAATCCAACCTTTTGGTTTTGGTAAATCATTTTTCGTCAATAATTTCTCGAAAAATATTTTATTTTCGAATTTTTTCTGTGTTTTCCATGGTTGAGCTATGATGGTTAGACCTTTATCCTTAGCCAATTTTTCTTTGTATGTCGACGAAGAATCTATTGGAGCAAATGCTTTTATATTTTTTACATTTAATTTATCTACTACGTCTGTTTTTTGTAATATTTTATTCTCGTCCAAATATAATGATTTTAATTTTCCGTCGCTTTTGAGAGTAATAAGATTTTTCGGTGGAATATTTGCTTTTATGAAATTGTACGCAGGGCTATCCGCAAAGGATATTTGGTAATATTTGTTTTTTTTGCTAGATAATAAAAGTTCTAAATGTTCATATCCTGCGATTTTCATTTTAGTCGATTTGAATGGATATTTTCTTTAGTGCATTTTGTAAATTTTGTTCAGCTTTTTCAGGTGTATTACCTTTAACCAATACATATCCTATGTAATCGAAATTTTGCGGAGGTGGAGCGACTTTTGATCCTTCTTTTGTTATTGTTTTTATTTCTAATACGTCTGGATTTTCTGACACTTCTTTTGGAATTTCGAATTTTGATAAAATACCTTCTTTTGCAGGTAAGATATATTGCATCGCTGTATGACATTTTGTTTCTACTTTGTAATGTCTTTCTATTCCCAATGCTATCATCGCATTCTCGTATAAAGTGCTGTAGCCTGTGACGTTATAGATGGCGTCATGGATGTTGTCTGCGCCGCTTCTGCATGCTATTTCTACGATTTTAGGGCCTTCTTTAGTGAAAATTATTTCTGTGTGTGTGGCTGAATTTTTTATGCCCATCGCTGCGATTGTGTTCTCGATAAGTTCTTTGATTTTTTCTGATCTTTTTGCGTCGCAAACATACGGTATTTTTTCCGCTAATTGTACGAAATATGGTGGAGCCATTCTTACTTGTTGTGCGACGCCTAGTATTGTTGTTTTGCCGTTTTGAGTCATTGCATCTACACTTATTTCTTGTCCATCCATGAATTCTTCAACCAAATAATCTGTGGCCATGTTCACTTCATCGTTAATTCCGATCAGATCTAGATCTTCTTTTTCATAAGCACAAATTTCTTTTATTTCTTTTAATAAGAATTCAATTGATGTTTTGTAATTTGATTCTAGTTGTTTTAAATCTTCAGAATCTCTGATCATGAATGTCCCGAAACTTGAATGCCATCCTACCGGTTTTAAAACGCATGGAACTTTTATTTCTTGGATGGCTTTTTCTACATCTTCGTAATTTTTGCAAAGTTTAAATTTTGGAGAGGGGATATTTCCTTCAAGAAATTTTTTCCTCATGTGATACTTACTTCGGCAGTAGAATGCGGTTTTTGGGTTGTTCCCGACGAAACCATATATCTTTGCGA
>CALRHQ010000063.1 GCA_943359415.1 Candidatus Peribacteria bacterium | reverse complement strand
GAAAAATTTCACCGCTTCCACAAATACGGAGCCTGGGGAATAATGTTTTTTATAGCTACACCACTCCCAGGTAGCGGAAACGTAACAGGAGGAATAATGGCCTACATTCTTGGAATGAGTTATTGGAAAATCACACTCATCGTTACAGGCGGAAGCTTAATATCTGCAATTTTAATAGCTGCCGGATTTGGATCCATCCTCGAACTCTGGAACTATTTCTCATAAATCTCTAAATCTCCCTGACGAATAATTTCAATCTCAGCCCCAATTACTTTCACAATAGTAGAAGGTTTATTCATTGGAATTTCACCTCCATCAACCACTAAATCAATTTCTTTCGCTAATTCTCCAAAACTTTTTAAATCAACCTCATATAGAGGAGGCTCGCCTGAAAGATTTGCACTAGTTGTAGTAATGGGAGAACCAAAAGCTTTCACCAATTCTCTTGAAAATTCATGACTAGGACATCTAATTCCTACAAACTCCTGACCCTTATTAAAATTCTCCGGTAAATTCAACGATCGCGGAACCAATATAGTCAGCGGACCTGGCCAATACTTTTCCGCCAATTCCAATGCCTTAGTAGAAAATTCACCATATGTCCTCGCCATTTCCAAATCTGCAACCATAATACTCACCGGCTTATTCGCATCACGCCCCTTAAGTTTATACAATTTTTCAAGAGCCTCAGCGTTCCCCACATCCACCGCAAAACCATAACAAGTCTCCGTCGGATGCATGACTACGCAACCGCTACGTAAAACTTCCACAGCCTTATCTACAACCTGATTGTAAGCAGTTTTTAGAATCATACAAAAAAATTATACCACACGCTTTCTGTAATAATCGGTTAGATAAAATTACTTCTCGTAAAACATCACGCGATTCGTAGACTGTTTAGTATCCTGATGCCCCATAACATGATCACTACCACCTCCATCTTTATAGGTCGCCATATCATACATACCTGTATCCATATACATAGCCTTCGTTGCTCCCACTGACAAAGCAAGCTCTACAGCCCGTGCCGTAGACATGTTTTCGGTAGAATCAAAAATTCCAAACTTACCATCAGCAAATTCCAAATATAAACGCCTCGAATCCTGATTATCATTCAATTTAACAACTATACCTTCTTCGCTATTTTCCGGTTTATCAATAAGTAACATACCGCCAAGCAAGCTGTATTCTTTAATTTTCAAAATTTCAAAGAAAAATTTCTTATCCACAAAACGCTCAGCCGGTCGAATAGACTCGCTCAATACCATATCGGGACTCACTTGTCTTAATCCAGCCCAATGCTTAACAGCAAGATCAATACCGGGATCAGCAAGATCAGCTGTATTCAAAAAGTCACTAACTTTTAACCTAGTTTTATTTAAAACCTTCTTTTCACCGCTCTTGCTTACCAGCAACAAACCATCCTTCGTATGAGGAGAAAGCAGATAATTCATTTGCTCACCATCACGGAAAGCTAGCTCCGTCATCTTATGGTTACCTGTAGTAAAAGTCATCGGTGCAGAAAAAATCAACTTAGCTCCCAGATTCTTCTCCTCAACTTCCATATCCACAACACCATCTCTCTCTACAAGAATTTTATTCTTAACCACCGCAGGATCACACTTGATAATCACAGCCAATTCTCTATCGCCACTTTTCAAAACATAAGTTTCCACTCCTTTTCTGGCAGACCAATTATTTTTTTCCATTGCAACAGTTTCATTTTCAACCTTCACTTCATCACCACCAAAAAGTTTTTGAGTACCTTTTCTAAAAACATATGAATAATTACCCGCTTTCAAATCAGTAATAGCCTTCTGCACGTTACCTTCAGTCAGATATAGAACACCTTTAATTTCCAATTTTTTAACCAAATCATCATAATCAAGCCCCCTATCCTTAAGCAAGACTTTCACTTCTTTTTCCTTACCACTTTTTCTAGCCGCCTCAATTTTTGATTTCAAAAAAGTCGCAACTTCCACATAGGCAAAACTGGAATACATATCATAAATTCCCTTAACATCTTTTTCAAATGGCGGATTTTCCCAAGCTTCAGCAAAACCAAGCAACTTAGGCAAATTATCGTAATCACAACAATTTTTCTCCAAAAAACTTGAGCCCAATTTATCTATTAACATATCCCCCAAAACTCTGCTTTTACTATTCATCATATCTCTCAAATTCTCAATTTCTTGAATCTTGAAAATCGAGTAAGTATTACCATCAAAATTAATATTATTGAAATCTATCGCATCAAAAGCTTTTTGCAAAAATTCAGCAGAACCCTGTACACCAGTCATTTTTAAAGCTTCCAACAAATCCAAAACTTCCACAAGTTTGGAAAAGCTATCAACAAATTTAAAATTTATTTCTTGCACATCAAATTTTCCAGCTAACCAAGAAATATCTCGTTGAATATTGCCGGAACTTTCAAAATCCGGAAAAAGTTTTTGAATATCTTCGGCTATTTTTTTAGCATCCTCCTGACCGGTCTCTTTGCCTGCACGTAGAAGGAATCTCAAAACAGCATTAATTTGCTTAATATTTTTCTGAGTCACATCAATAGCTTTATTTTTACCATCATTTCCTTTGTGCACCCATTTACCAAGAGTACTGGAAAAAAATTTCCCGTCGCAAGTTTTTTTCAAAAAGATTTCAACTTCAAGTCTGTCTTTAATACGCACATCCAGATTGTTACCAATCCAATTAAGACTCTCCTCAACCGTAAAAATATCTTGATCAGCTATTCCTTTTTTAAATTTCTCAAAACTCATTTCTTTAATGAAATTTTCCTCACTAATCGTCATGCCTTGTTTTCTAAAAAAATCAAAAATCACTTCATATTTCTTTAGCTTGGAAAAATCAAACTCTCTTAAATCTGAATCATCCAACGGATCAGTCAAAAAATACTCTTCAATCAACTCACGCATATCTTCACTAATCATCACGCTCCTAGCTTTTTTCACAAATTCTTCCACATATTCTTGAGGTGCTTGCAAAGATTCCAGCAACACTATAGTTGCGTGAATCTGTAATTTTGGAATGCCAAATGAAACACGAGCACGATCATCACTCAACCATGAAGTTCTTTCCATTTTAGCAGAATACTTAGCATTAATCTCACACAATTCGTTAAACCGATCCGTACCATATTTTCCCTCCGAAAGAATAGCAAGCACATTATGAAAATCACTCATTTCATTCAGATCTAATTGCTCAAATACTTCAATAACCTTATCAAGGTTAGCATTTTTTGGAATTAAAGTAATAATATCCATTCCAATTGGAAAATGATCCTTATCAAACTCATCAATTTTGCTATTACTTTTATCAATAATCTCCGCTATTTTTTTAATTTTAAGATAATTCTTTTGCAAATAAGCCGGATCCTTGATTGATAATTCAAGTAAAACAGGATACAAATTAGCAAAACCTTTACTGTAATTACCTGCCAGAATTTGTTCCATAAAAGGCCATACAGCTACCTCGGGGACGTTTTTATAAACATCGTGACCATTCCAAATATAATTATGTTCAGCTAAAATCTGGTGCAAAGCCTGAGAAGTAAGCAAAAGTTTCAACTGATCTATATTTTTAATCGCTCCATAATTAATAAACTTACCCAAAACACCTCTTCCATATTTTTCAGCAAGCAGCAACCATTCATCTTGATGCCCATCAACCAATTCCAGAGGAAAAACTGCAAGTTGAAGAATATTCAACCCATTAACTAAAAAATAATTTTCAATAAACAAGCTATTTCTGGATAAAATATCTATCTTTTTAGGATCCTTGAGCTCTAACATTTCACGGGTAATATCACCATGACCCACTCCTGGAATTTCACTGATAAAACGAAGAGTTCTATACGCTTCATATAATTTCTCCAAATCATCAGTACTGTGAATAGTATCTTCAATCCTTTCAAAAAAATCATTCCAAATACGCAAAAAAGAAGAAGAAAAAGAAGAAGAACCAAAATCACTAAACGTAGCATCGTTAAACAAAATATTAAAAAGCTCCGGATATTTCAGACAATCATTCGTAAATTTTGTAGCATAACCTCCTCTATCTAGAATAATTTCCTTAAAAAGCTCCATACGAAAAGACTTGACAAAAAGCACACTTTTGTACGAATCTTCCGCTTGTTTTTTTAAAATAAAATCCAAAATCTTTTTACCCTCAGCAATCAATCGCTGATTTTCAGGTTTTTTAACCTTAAGCATGAAATTAGCCTGATCCTTATCTCTCTCATCCTGACTATTATAATACTGACCAATATTTTCACGACGCCAATCAATATAGGCATCCGAAATCCAGCCAAAATTATCAATTATTTCCTTATCCTCTGCCTTAAAACTATTTATTTTCTTTTTCTTCAAATATTCACAAGTATATTCATCTTTGCATTTTTCCAGAGTAGAAAGAACGGATTCAACCTCATCTACGGCAGGCACCACATATTTAGCAGAATTAGTATCCACCCCAATTTTTTTTAAAACATTAACAAATCTCTCTCCGTACTTATTCAAATAAACTGAATCAACATTCTTAAAATCCAATACTTCAAAATAAGGTCTAAGCTCCTCCAAAATCTTCAAATGGCTACCTGATTCTAAAAGATCCGGACTAAAATTTTTCGGCAAAAACTTACGCTCAAATTGAAACAACATATCATCTCCTGAGTCAAGCTCTGGTTCAACTTTACCAACAACCTGCAAAAACTGAGGAATATGATCAAGAATAAATTTCTTACGAGACATAAAATCACTATTTTTTCTTTGTGAATCAACAAACATAATCAAATAAAATCCGGCATATGAGTATTTTTTTATAATATCCACTCTTTCCTGTTTAGAAAAAGATGATGAATCTAATACTTCTGAAAACTTATACCTCTCAGCATCCGAAAAACGCACATACTTAATATCATCAACGCCATTATTTTGATCATAATGAGCCTCACTATCATAACGAGTCTGTTGATAATACTGATTCTCTCTTTCTGTAAACGCCCTGTCGTTTCGTTGCTTAATCAGCAAGTCTATCATTGAATCAACACATTCTACGACAGGAACCGAAGACTTTAAT
>CALRHQ010000062.1 GCA_943359415.1 Candidatus Peribacteria bacterium | reverse complement strand
TGCAAGAAAATGAATAACGTATTTTTCAGGTGAAAGTTTTTTATCTTCATCAAATTCTTCAGATGTTATTTTGTTGTCCTTCATGGCTTGTCTTGCGAATTCGATTGTCATGATTTGCATTCCAAGACAAAGTCCTAGGTATGGAATATTGTTTTCTCTCGCATATTTTGCAGCCAAGATTTTTCCTTCTATTCCACGTAATCCAAATCCTCCAGGAACTACGATTCCATCTGCTGTATGCAATAATTCCCAAGTTTCTTTATCTTTTTCCTCCAAGCTTTCTGATGAAACCCAAAGTAGGTTTAAATCTCGATTGTTGTGATAACAAGCTATCTTCAATGATTCTATTACGCTTAAATATGCGTCATCAAGGCCTGTATATTTTCCGACCAAAGCAATGTTTAGTGATGATTTTTTTGCTTTTATTTTTTCAACAACTTTTTCCCATTCTTTTAAATTTGGTTTTAGCTTACCAAGATTTAACTTATCCGCAATAAGCTGAGTGATGTTATATTTTTCAAAATTCAAGGGAACTTCGTAAATCGTGCTTACAGTAGGGGCGGGGATTACGTAGTCTTCTTGAACGTCGCAGAACAATGATACTTTTTTTAGAATTTCTTTTTTGATTGGATAATCAGCTCTTGTCAAAATCATGTCTGGTTGTATACCTATAGATCTTAGTTCTTTTACTGAGGCTTGAGTTGGTTTTGTCTTAAGCTCTTTTGAGGCCGCAAGGTAAGGTAAAAGCGTAAGGTGAACAAAAAATGTGTTCTCTGTTCCAAGTTTATTTCGTAGTTGTCTAATTGCTTCAAGATATGGTTGTCCTTCGATATCTCCGACTGTCCCTCCAATTTCTACGATCATAATGTTACATTTTGATTCTTCTGCGGCCTTTGTAATTTTTTCTTGAATAGCGTCTGTGATGTGAGGAATAATTTGGATTGTGCGTCCTAAAAAACTTCCTTTTCGCTCTTTGTCTAGAACTTCACTGTAAACTTTTCCTGTTGTTACAGATGAAAGTTTGCTTAGGTTTGTATCAATGAACCTTTCGTAGTGGCCAAGATCTAGATCTGTTTCGCCTCCGTCATCTGTGACGAAGACTTCTCCATGCTGAAAAGGGCTCATTGTGCCAGGATCTACGTTCAAATATGGATCCAATTTTTGTGTGAATATTTTTAGCCCTGAAGCCTTTAGTAGTGCGCCGATGGACGCTGCGGAAATTCCTTTCCCCAATGAACTACAAACGCCTCCGGTGACGAATATGTATTTACACAAATTTCTAAAATTAATTGCCCCTTCTTGTTTACTTTAATTGAAGGGTGGGCAAAGTTCAAGTGATAAATCTTCCGTTTATCTTGTTATATATCCTACTTTTGTTTTAACTTCTTTTAGCATTTTTTCTGCCAAAAATTTTGCCTTAGCAGAGCCGTTTTCTAGAATGCTGTAAACCATGTCTTTTTGTGGATAAAGAGTCTTGTATTTTTCTCGTGCTTCTTTGAAGTGTTCAAGGATTTTTGCAAGAAGTGCTTTTTTTGCATCTCCGTAGCCAAAACCACCTTTTTTGTATTTTGATTCGAGTTCTTTTATTTCTTCTTTTGTTGCAAGAAGTTTGTAAATATTGAAGACATAACATTTTTTTGGATCTTTTGGTTCTTCAAGCGGAGTTGAATCTGTGACTATGCTCATGACTTGTTTTTTGAGTTCATTTTCTTCTGCAAAGATATCGATTGTGTTCCCGTATGATTTGCTCATTTTCTGTCCGTCTGTTCCTGGAACTACTGCTACTTCTTCTTTTATAAATGGTTCTGGAATTTTGAATGTTTCTCCGAATGTTTTATTGAATGTTTCTGCTATGTCGCGACTCATTTCGATGTGTTGTTTCTGATCTTTCCCTACTGGAACAAGGTCTGGTTGGTACATCAAAATGTCTGCAGCTTGTAAAACCGGATAATTGAAAAGACCTAGGCTTATTTCTTTTTTGCCTTTTGCTTTTGCATCTTTCCATGCATGTGCTCTTTCCAAAAATGGCATTTTTACCAAACAGTCAAAGATCCAGCAAAGCTCTGCGTGTTGAGGAATAGCTGATTGTTTGAAGAAAACTGTTTTCTCTGGATCAAGTCCTAGTGCGAGGTATGAGACGGCAAGATCATATGTGTTATTTTGCATCTGTTTTGCGTCGTGAACTGTTGTCAGTGCGTGTAAATCTGCGATAAAAAGAAAACATTCAAAATCTTTTTGCATTTCGATATGTTGTCTCATTGCTCCTAAATAATTTCCGAGGTGAGCACGTCCGCTTGGCTGTATGCCTGATAAAATTCGTTTTGCTGCTGCCATGATTTTTTTATGATGTTGTATTTGGATCTATGTCTATTTTTATAGACGTGTCCATTATAATCTCTTTTGCAATATTTTCTAATGTTTTATCCAGTATGGTTCTCTCCACTGATTTTAGAAGAATTATATAGCGATATTTTCCATGTAATTTCATCATGTATGCTGGATATTTCAAAACTTCTACTTCTGACATTGCATTTAATTTTGAAAGAATTTTGTTTATTTGTGTGTATAATTTTTCTGTTTTGTTTTGACACATTGTAAGTGATCTATCTTCGATAATAAGTTTTATAAGATTTGAAAATGGGGGATTAGATAGTAGTTTTCTTTGGATTATTTCGTATTTGAAAAATTCATCGTATGAATTTTCTTGTGCATATTTTAGTGCAAGATTTGCTGGGTCGTATGTTTGAATTATGACCTTCCCTTTTGTTCCCGACCTTCCTGCTCGGCCTGAAACCTGCGTTAAAAGTTGGAAATTTTTCTCCATTGTTTTGAAATCTGGAATGTTTAATCCTATGTCTGCTAAAATCACTCCGACTAAACTTACAAGTGGAAGATGTAAGCCTTTTGCGATCATCTGTGTTCCAATAAGTATGTCGGCTTTATGGTCTCTGAAATCTTTGTAGATCGTTTTAAAGCTGTCTTTTTTGCTTGTTGTATCTTTGTCTGCTCTAAGTATTCTTGCTTTTGGGAAAAGTTTTTGAATTTCTTTTTCGATTCTTTCTGTCCCGATTCCTAGAAATCTTATGTTTACTCCGTTGCATGTCGGACAAGTCGATGGTGGTTTTGATATTTTGCCACAATGATGACAGATCATGTTTGGCGTCCCTAATGTCTTCTCGTGATATGTCATCGGCATCTCGCAATCGGTGCATTTGTATGCGAATCCACAGTCTCTACATACTACTGAGGAAGATGATCCTCGACGGTTTAAAAATAAAATTGCTTGAGTGTTTTCTGCCAAAACTTTTTGCAATTCTTGCTGTAATTTTTCACTAAATATTGAATGATTTTGTTTTTTAAATTCTTCTCTAAGGTCTATGATTTCCACCTCTGGTAGTGCAATATTTCCGATACGATTAAAAAGTTTTATTGTTGAATTTTTTAATAGTTCGGCTGTTTCTATCGATGGCGTTGCACTTCCATAAACAATTTTTATTTGTCGATCTTTCGATAATTCTTGAATCTTTTCTGCGATTTTTTGGACGGAATATCTTGGTGCGTTTTCTTGTTTGTATGATGATTCATGTTCCTCATCGATGATTATTAAGCCAAGATCTTTGAATGGAGTGAATATTGAAGAACGTGATCCAATGATTAATTTTGTTTTCCCTGCTGATATGTCTTTCCAGTTTTTTATGCGTTCACCTTCGGAAAGTTTGCTATGTATTACTGAAGCATTTATGCCAATTGACCTTTCGAAGTACTCAATTGTTTGAGGAGTTAGAGCAATTTCGGGGACAAGTATTAAAACTTGAAGATCTTGATTTATAAAATGTTTTGCCAGATGTACATAAATCTCTGTTTTGCCCGATCCGGTCACTCCTTGTATTAAAAAAGTGTTCGATGGGTCTTTTAGTATTTTATTTATGGCTGTTTCTTGTTCTTCTGTTAAGTTTTTTTGTTCAGAGCTAATAATTTGTTCAACTTCTTTTGGTTTGGTCTTATTCGTCCTGCTTTTCGTCTCCTTAGCTATTAGTAGTTTTTTTGGAATAAATAGCTTTATTATTTGATGGATAGGGCAGTAGTAGTACGAGCTAATCCATTTTAACAACTCTATTTGACTGTTTGTCAAAACCGGATAGGGTAGCATTATTTCTCTAATTTCGAAGGTTCTAAATGGTGGCTCTGCTTCTGAAATCCCTAAAACTATCCCGATTCTTTGTGAATTCCTAATTGGAGCTTTTACGAGTGATCCTTTTCTTACATTTAGGTCGTCTGGAACTTTATATGTCAGAGTTGAGTTCAATTCTTCTAGTGAATTGTCTTTTGAGTTCTTGAAGATTATCTTTTGTGGGAATAAAACTTGTGCGTATTTCATGCACGGATTATAGCACAAAAACTTTTAAATCTTACAAACTGCTTTCAGATGAATTTTCTGCAATTCTCTTTAGCTGTCTGAATTTTTCTTCTTTTTCGTGAGATTTTTTATTGAGGATTTTGAATAATATCGGAAGAACGATTAGTGTCAAAAGTGTTGAAGTTGAAAGTCCAAAGATCAGTGCTGCTCCCATTCCTCCCCATGTTTCGTCAGTTAGTGTGATTGGAATCATTCCTATAACTGTTGCTGTTGATGTAAGGAAAATTGCTTCTAGCCTTGATTTCGCGGCGTCGACGATGGCTTCTGTAAAAGGAATTCCTACTCTTAGGTTTAGGTTTATTTTGTCTACTAAGATAACTGCGTTTTTAACAACGACTCCGAATAATGCGACAATTCCTATCAATGCGGGGAATGAAAGAGTGAAGCCCATGAGTGTAAATCCGTAGAATACTCCGGTGACGGCAAATGGAATTGCTGTCAAAATCATGATCGCTTTTGTGAATGAATTGAACTGTAGGACGAGTGTTCCAACGATCAAAATCATTGCGATTATCATCGCTTTTAATATCGAATAAATTGATTCCGCATTTGTTTCCTGAAGTCCTCCAAATTTTATTTCGTATCCTTTTGGCAGTGGTTCTTGTTCAATTCTTTTCTGAAACTGCGCTTGAATGTCTGCTGCGATATGTGGTTTTTCAACACTTGCTGAAAGTGAGATTATTCTTTTTCCGTCTATTCTGCTGATTGAGGTCAGTGATGATCCTAGGCTTATATCTGCGATATCTGAGAGTGAGAATATCTGACCTCGCGCATTTGATATTTTTAATGCTTTGATTTGAT
>CALRHQ010000061.1 GCA_943359415.1 Candidatus Peribacteria bacterium | reverse complement strand
AATTGGAGGTGTAGACATAAACGTGGAAAAAGCAATTTACGACCCACTATATCCAAAGATGGGAACAACGGATTATGAAACATTTTCAATGCCAAAAGGTCTGCAACATTTAAATGGGGAAACAGCTCTGAAATACGCAAGAAGTCGAGAAACAACATCAGATTTTGACAGATCAAAACGTCAACAAATATTAATAATGGCAATCAAAGAAAGTGCTTTAAAAGCAAATATTATTTTCAGTAAAGAAAAAATAAGTAATATTTTGGAGATAATAAAATCTAATATAAACACAAATATCACAATCGAAGAAATACTTACACTAGGAAGTATCGCAAAAGATTATTCAAAAGACAGCATAGTTACAAGATTAATTCATGATGATCCAACAAGATGCGGAGGATTTTTATATACACCTGAAAGATCGTATTACGGCGGCGCATTCGTACTTGTGCCGGCAGGAGGATTTGAAACAATACACAAATATGCAGATCTAATTTTTGGATTTTCTGCCATCGCAAAAGAGAATTCAAAAATACAAATATTAAATGGAACTCCACGCGCAGGAGTAGCTGGAGAAACAAAACAAATACTTCAAAGATTTTGTTTTAATATCTTAAAATTTGGAAATGCAGAAAAAAAAGATTTCAGTCAAACGACGTATTATTACAAAATTAAATTAGACGAAAAAGGCGAACCAATAGATTCACGACCACTTACACTCGATTTTTTAAAAAAACTTGTTCCAGGAAAAGAAGTTGAAGGCATTCCACAAAAATATATAGATTTAGTATACACTGATTCCGATATAATTTTAGAACTCGGAACTGACTACACAAGCTCACCAAGCTACATGGAAGACCCATTCTACAGCCTTCCAATGCTCGCTCCCGCAACACCGGCCGCACCAACAACTCCAACAGAAACAATACCAACAACACAAAATGCGCCTAAATAAATTCATCGCAGAAAATTCAAAATATTCTCGCCGAAAAGCTGATATTTTGATAAAAGACAGATTGGTTATAATAAACGGCAAAACAGCCGATTCTCTTGGTATTCAAATAGATCCGGAAAAAGATAAAATAGAAATAAACGGAGAAGAAATAACGCAACACAAAGAAGAAAAAGTATATTTTGCATTAAATAAACCAATGGGTTTTATTACAACACGCGAGGACAGACACGCAAAAAGAACAGTGATGGAACTACTCCCTCCAATTGATAACCTCAAGCCTGTAGGAAGGCTAGACAGAGAGACAGAAGGCCTTCTACTTTTCACAAACGATGGAGATTTTATTTTAAAACATACGCATCCAAGATATGAATGTAAGAAAAAATATCGCGTAATAATACAAGGATTTTTAACAGACGCTGAAAAGGAACACCTTGAAGAAGGAGTAATGTTGGAAGGGAAAAAAACATATCCGGCAAAAATTCAAGGAATAAGCCGCGATAAAGATGAAACAGAACTTGAAATAGAAATACATGAAGGTCGCAATAGACAGGTCCGAAATATGTTTGCAATGTTCCGCCACAATGTGAAATACTTGCAACGAATAGAGACAGGAACAATAAAACTCGGCGACTTAAAGCTGGGTAAATTCAGAAAACTAACAAAAGAAGAAATAAATGATAATATCTAGCATACTCAGTTTGTATGTTGCATCAATAATAAACCCCGATTTCGAGGCTGTTACTTCATATAAAAACGCAGCCTTTGCGAGTGTTTTAGACATAGATTTGGGTAACATATTGAGCTCAAAATCAGAACCAATCAAAAAAAGCACATATATTTCCCCAATCATATACCCAAAAAGTGCGATTGCGATTGATAACGAAAGTAAGTCCGTTTTATTTGAAAAAAACGCAGATGAAAAACTACCGATCGCAAGCATAACAAAATTAATGACTATTTTGATAATATTAGACGAAAATGATTTATCAGATACAGTAACAATTTCATCAAACGCAGCCTCAACAGGAGGCAGCACAATGTTTTTACACATAGGTGAAAAAATCGCAGTAGAAAACCTAATCTACGGCGCACTAATAGGATCATCAAATGACGCAGCCGTAGCACTAGCGGAATACAACGCAGGATCGACTTCAGCATTTATTGATAAAATGAACAAAAAAGCAAAAAGTTTAAATCTTACAAATACACATTTTTCGACAGCAAGCGGCCTTGGAGATGCCAATAATTACTCATCAGCAAGAGATCTTTCAATTCTCGCACAACAAGTCTATGCAAACAAATTTATTAAACATGCCGCAGAATTAAAAGAAATAGAAGTACTTTCTGTGGACGGATCAATTACACATAAGATCAAGACAACCAATGAATTACTTGGAGGCTATTTAAACGTTAAAGGCCTAAAAACAGGCACTACAGACGCTGCGGGACAATGTTTGGTCACTATAGCCGAAAACGATGAAGGACACGAAATAACAACAGTATTGCTAAACAGCCAAAACAGATTCACTGAAGCAAAAGTTCTTATAGATTGGGTATTTCGAGCATTTAGTTGGTAAAAAATAATTATAAAAAACATGTTTTTATCTGAAAACTTTGAAAGACTTTCATTAATATTCGGCTCAAGCATCATAGGATTTCTAATAGCATTCATCTTGGCTCCATGGTTTACAAATCTTTTGATAAAATTTAAAATCGGAAAACAAATAAGAGAAAATGCTATTTCAGGAGAAAAAGCTTCTTTATTCAATGCACTACATGCAAAAAAATCAGGCACTCCAACAATGGGCGGACTTTTGATTTGGGGCACAGTTTTAGTTGTAGTATTGATCTCAAGAGCTGCATCAGGATTTGGAATTTTTGACCACTCACTTTTAAACAGAAAAGAAACATGGATTCCACTTTTTACTATGATAACATGCGGCGTACTTGGAGCCATTGATGATTATCTAAACATCAAAGGAGTAGGTGCAACAAAAGGAATTTCAGCAAAATTAAAAACTTTTTGGCTGATAGTTTTTAGCGCAATTGGAGGTTGGTGGTTTTATTCAAAGCTCGGATTCACAAGTATATCAGTGCCAATTTCAGGCATAGGCCCAATAGAATTAGGATGGTGGTATATTCCACTTTTCATCATAATAATCAACGCAACAGCAAATTCAGTAAACTTCACAGACGGTTTAGATGGACTTGCAAGTGGCTTACTCATCATGTCATTTGGCGCATTCGGAATCATAGCATTCGCAAAAGGTATGTTTATTTTAGCTGCACTTTGCGGAGTAATCTGCGGAACAATCTCTGCATTTTTATGGTTTAACGTTCCACCTGCAAAATTTTACATGGGAGACACAGGATCTCTAGCCTTAGGCGCAACACTGGGAGTCATTGCAATGCTAACAGATCAAGCTTTAACCCTTCCGATAATAGGATTTATTTACGTAATTGAAACTCTTTCAGTTATCATCCAACTTTTTTCAAAAAGATTCTTCAAAAGAAAAGTTTTCAAAATCGCACCAATCCATCATCACTTTGAACAAAGCGGATGGGCTGAATTTACAGTCGTAATGCGCTTTTGGATAATCGGCGGAATCATGACCGCAACGGGAACAATCTTGGCACTATCCACACTCAAATAGATAAGGCTATTTTCCCATAAGCGGAGGCAACACCTTATCGCCTTCCATTTTCACGCCATACTCATCGGAGTTTTTCTGTTCATCACTTTTTGCTTCACCAACAGCAGAAGTCGCGACAGGGGAAATTTGATCATTTTCAACAGCTGGTTGTACAACACTTGAAGTATTTACATCTTCAATTTTAACAACATCCACAACAACAGGCACTGTCACATCTTTAACCTTCAAAGCCGCAGTCTTAAGCTCTCTAATGTCATCATCAATCTTTGTGACACTCTTAGCAAAATCAATATCGCTAATAACTTTTTCAGCAAGTTTATCTTTAACTTTCTGATCAGCAGGCATATCTTGAATAACATTTATTACATCTTTTACATCGCTTTTATATCCTTCAAATGCAATATCAAAAGCAGCCTCTTTTCCTTCTTTAGTTTCAACATCTTGAGCATCGGAAAGTTTTCCCAAAGCATTATCCATTTTTATTGCGACAAGATCTTCAGGTTTCAAATTTCCGGAAGTTTCAAGATCATCCAAACTAACTTTTGCCTCATACAAAAGCGAATCAGGCAAAACAAGACTCAAGTTTTTTTTCTGCGCTAAAACTTTATCTTCAACATATTTATTAAGTTCATCCCCATATTTCACATCTGTAGTCGCAACATCTTTTACAAATGTATAAAAATTCTTCACATCAGTAGAAAATTTCACAACAGCCTCCTTCGCTTTTTGTTTTTCTTCTTCAGAAGAAGTCGTAGAATAAAGCACTAATTGAGCTGTCACGAAATTCTTTTCAGAAAGATCGAGTTCTATTTTTTTCTGTTTTACATCATCAAAAGTCAAAAATAAAACCGCATTTTCCTGCAAGGAATTATCAAAAGAAACATCTTTAGCATTTCCACCAACACTTGCAATCTTCGCATCAAAAAGCCTTTGTTCCGTATCAGCAAGATATTTTTTATCATCATCAAGATTTGTCGTCACCCAGTTATCATTCTTTTCTATATTAGTTAAAATTTCCACACTTACCTTTTTATCATTGTCCATCGTCACTCTTTGGCCACTAACAGCCTTGTTTACATCGCCTCCTGAAATATCAACAACATGATTAAACACCTGAACATCAGTTTTTTTATCATTAATTACAACGTCAAAAGCCGCTTTTTTGGCAGTCACATAAAGCTTGTTTGCCTCAACAGTAAAAGAAGAATGACTCTGCACAAGATTTAAAACTCGTGTCCAAAGTCTTCCCTCTTTCAAAGAAAGTTCTATATAACTTCTCACATTACTATCATCAACTTTATCAAGTCTATTCAAAACAACAACAGTATCGTTTGAAAGTCTGCTTACACTATCATCAAAGAAATTTATCGCAGCATATCCATCATTTCCGGTAACGACCTGATCTTTTTCCTCAAGTTTCATATTTTGAGAAACAGGCAAAACTTTGCCATCCCTCAAAACAGACACATAACCTTTATAAGAATTCAAAACTGTAAAATTTTCAGCTCTCGCGACACTTGAATCAAAACTCATAAAACTAAAAACCGAGAATGACATCAAAACTGCAAGAGTTCCCGCAAAAACTTTTTTCTGTAGAGCAAAAAAGTTTTCCCAAAAAAACCATTTCTG
>CALRHQ010000060.1 GCA_943359415.1 Candidatus Peribacteria bacterium | reverse complement strand
AATAATTAGTCCTTTTACTTCTTCCAAATCTTCATTTTTTTTTACAAAAACGACCTCAACATTTTTAAGAGATTTAAGCATTTTCAAATGTTCCTCAACCGACCCCTGAATGTCCAAAATTCCAATTTTCATTTAAAATTTCATCGAATTTATTTCTTCCCCGCAAGCCCTTTGTAAACGTAATACGCTGAGAAAATAGCGAAGAAAACGTTTAGCCAAAAGAATATCCAGCTCGCTCCGATATAGCTGAACACAGCGATAAGAATGCTTCCAACTGTCAGAGCCACACTACGTCGCAACGTTCCGACTTGAAGTGTATACCCAAGTCCGATTCCACAAAGTCCAAGAATAAAAAGAATTGTAGAATAACCTTCAAAAAGGAATAGCGACCAAACGATTAAGCCTAAACTGCTGATCGTTAGGATTGGTACATCAACTCTGTCAGGAGTATTTAGCATCATTAGAATGCTTGATACTGCAACGAGAATTTCAAGAATCATGAAGAAAATCGGACCACCTTGCATGTAACCAAAAATTGCATAAAGAAGCATGACAAATCCTCCGATTGCAAACAGCCAATTTTTTAGAGATTTCATTGGATGTTTAACATCTTTGCTTTCCGGCCAAGCCGCGCCAGTTACTAGAATCAATGAGCCAATAAGACCGGTGGAAAAAATATAATCCATAGGGAATTTGGTTAAATCTATTTTATTTTACATTTTTAAAAATTATCCAGCAAACAATTATCCCGTCACAAAACTTGTAGCTCCAAGCCAAGCAAGATTAAAGAGTGACCTCTGCGTGCGGGCAACGGAGCCACTTTCCAGTATCATTCCAAACATTTCATCCTCTCTCAAACTGACGATCGCCAGCTTGTTTCCGTAAATAAAAATATCATTCTCGAAAACAAAAGACTTCGGAGACACAAATAAAATTTCCATAATTTTTCGCTCAGGATCTTTCAAATAAAATTTATCAAGAAACGTTTTTGCCTTCTCTGTGCCAGGAGCAATGATTCTAGATTTTAAATTATTTTTCATTTTTTCTGTCGCATATCTATCCATATATTCACTGATAACGTTCATTACAAGCTCCAAATTCGAGTATCCGACGATTTCGTTTTGCTCTGTCAAAGTATCTTCATATACCTGAATAATTCCTTCGATCCCTTCAAAATATTTTACAGTAGGTTTTATCGCATGCACATTTTCAAGAGCGGTAAGCTCTGGAATCAATGTTTTTATTTTTTCCAAAACAGCCTCTTCTTTTTTAAGAAGAGATTTTGGAGCAATACATGTATAAAATTTCAACTTATTTCTGTCGACTTCGCTCACGATTCCCCTCTTTTTCAATTCATTCAAAATATAATAAACATTGACCCTGTTTATCCGCGTTTTTCTCGCAATATTGCTGGCATAAGCGCCACCAAGTTCAAGAAGGGCAAGATAAATCTTCGCCTCATCTTCTGAAAATCCTATCTCTATCAGCTTCGGTGCAAGCATGAAATCTTTTGTAAAATTTTTTCTACAAAACAAATATATCATATACAAAAAATAAAAATCAAGCGTAATTTAAGCCAATAAGCGGGGATTAATGTGTCGCAAATTTTGTTTAAGAGTGTTGACAGTGCGGACATGGATGGTCTAGCATGACCACTTGAGAGGCACATAACTCGTAGGATCATGAATTCTCTGTCAAAAACTTGTAAACAGTGCAAAGAAAAATTCGAAATCACAGAAAAAGATGAAGCCTTTTACAAATCAATAGATGTTCCGTCGCCTACACTATGCCCTTTTTGCCGCATGATTCGCCGACTTTCATACAGAAAAGAAAGATTTTTGCATAATAGAAATTGTGATATTTCCGGAAAACAAATCATTTCAGCATATCCAAAAATTTCACCTATAAACAGGCCGACCAAAATGTTTCCGGTCTACGATGTCGACGAATGGTGGAGCGATAAATGGGATCCCTTAGCCTACGGTCGCGATTTCGATTTCTCGAAACCATTCTTCGAACAATTTTTTGAACTACAATCAGATGTTCCACGCATGGCCGTAATTCAACAAAAACCGATAGAAAACAGTAGATATTGTAACGCAGCAAGTAGGCTTAAAAATTGCTACCTCACGTTTTCAACAAACCAATGCGAAGATTGTTATTATGGCTCATGGGTCAATCTTTGCAAAAATTGTATCGATAGTTTAAGCGTGCAAAATTGTGACTTTTGTTATGATTGTATTTATTGCCGATATTGCTACGAATGTTTTTTCTGTCAGGACTCAAAAAATTGCTCAAATTCATGGTTTTTGAAGAACTGCATCGCCTGCAAAGATTGTTTTATGTGCGTGAATTTAAATCAAAAACAATACTGTATTTTCAACAAACAATATTCAAAAGACGAATATTTTAAAAAACTTAAGGAATTCGATTTAGGCAGCAGAAAGAGCATAACTCAGGCCAAAGAAACTTTTAAAAAAATGTGCGAAAATTCTTTTGCAAAATATTACATTGGAACAAGCATAGAAAATTCCACAGGTAATTATTTGAAAAATACAAAAAATTGTCATGAATGTTTTGAGTTGGATGACTGCGAAGATTGTTCACATTCTCAAACTTTAAATAAAGCAAAAAATGCGATGGATCATTCATATTGGGGTGAAAATAGCGAACTCACTTACGAATGCCAAGCATGCGGATATGACTTGTTTAACCTGAAATTCTGCAATCTTTGTTGGACGAATTGTTCAAATTTAACATATTGCGATAATTGTTTTTCTTCTCAAAATTGTTTCGGATGCATCGGCCTTAAAAAACAAACCTACTGCATTTTTAATAAAAAATATTCAAAAGAAGAGTACGAAAAGTTGGTTCCGAAAATTATCGAATATATGAAACAAGATGGCTCATGGGGCGAATTTTTTCCAGAGAAATATTCACCTTTTGCCTACAACGAATCACTCGCATACGAGCACTTAAATCTCACAAAAGAAGAAGCGCTTTCTCGTGGCTGGCAGTGGATAAACAGAGACGAAGAGTATGATTATCAAGGACCAAAAATCGAAATTCCGGACAATATTTCAGAAATAGAATATGACGAATCACAACCGGATTTAGCGCCAATAACAAAGCAAATCCTGACATGCACGGATTGCGGAAAACTTTACAAAATAATTCCACAAGAACTGGCATTTTACAAAAGATACGGAATTCCGGTTCCAAATAAATGCGCAGACTCTCGCCATTTCGACAGAATAGCCCTAAGAAATCCTCGAAAACTTTGGGACAGAAATTGTGACAATTGCAAAAAAAATCTTAAAACAAGCTACTCTCCGGAAAGAAAAGAACACATCCTTTGCGAGGAGTGCTATTTCAAAGAGGTCTGATAAGAAATTCCATCACATCTAAGCCATCGGCATTGACAATTTGCCGAAATCTTTTATAATGCCTGCGCTTAAAACTACATTTTATGAGAGGAAGAAGTTTAGAAAATGGCGGCATTCCGGAACTAATTCCGGAAAGAGACTTAAGAGCGTTAAGAGCGCTTAAACCATATGGTAAAATTGTTGATGGAAGACCTGCAATGGCAGATATTGTATGCAAAGAATTAAGAGACACTCTTGGTCAAAGAGCTTCAATGGCCGTCTTTTTGGATGGAGCTCCGGGCACAGGCAAAAGTGGATTGGGGGATAAAATTAAAGCTAAAGCCGTACAAGAAGGTTTACTTCAAGAAGGCAATATTTTCACACTTGATGTGGATCTTTTTTTGGGAACAGAGCGGGATACACCGGAAAGAGCAGGTCTTACTGCAACATCCATGTCATTTTGGAGAAAGTATATTCGTTACGAGGAAGCCAAAAGAGTTCTTGGTGAGGCAATTGATATAGTTGGAAGTGAGGAAGGTGGAGAAATAGAAATCCCAAAGGCGTATGTCAGAAATAACGGTGGAAAATTTACTCGACATACTTTGACTTTAAGGCCACATACACGTCTTTTGATTGTGGATGGAGTAGGCTCAGTAGGCAACCTTTTAAAGCCTGAGTTGCTTCCACCATGGTTGCGTCCATATTCTGTAATGATGCACGCATCGGTTAAGGAAGGACTTTTCCACGCAACTTTGCGCGACATGCTAAATGGCAGGGATGGAACAAATTTCGAGCAACTATATCAAAGAAGACTTGAAGAATATAGATACATTATACCTGAGCTTTCTCGGTCAATCCCACTGGCAAACAAAATTTGCAGTCGGTTTCCTAAAAGTAAAGATTTTGCAGACAGCGTAAGAAAAAAAGACAATGACATAAAAACAGGACAAATAGAAACCAGATTAACTATGCAGCAGGTACTTGCCAGTATTGAGCCGGATTTTCTCAGAAGTATCTTCCCGGGAGAAATACCGAAAGAAGTTTTATCAGGAAAAAATAAATAAAGTATGCATTCACATTTATCACAACCGGAACCAATCACAGAATATTTAGGGCTTACTCCACCTGAAGAAGCACGGTCATTTGTAAATAATCCAGGCGTCGCACGTAAAGTAAGTAAAGAGGTGAGGGATGCTCTTCATGCACACGTAGTTAGACCTCCGGATAATGTTTACACTCCAACAAGTTCACCGGAAACTTTAGACATAGACGGGCAAAAAATCACATTAACTATTCGAAAAAGAAAGATAAAAGTTGGAGAAAAAGAGCATGAAGTCGCAGAAACAATAGTCGAACCAAAGGATCCAAAAAACATCAAAGAAACTCACATAATCCTTGGTGGATACAGCGTGAACACTCCACATTATTATAAAAATTTTATTCCGTTTGCAGTGGCTGGAATTAGATTTGTTTTTATAAATTTACTTGGTGGAGGGACTGAAGAATACGTAGAGAAGCCAAAAAGAATTTCTCTAGTGGGAGGAGAAACTAGTATAGACGATGATTATTTACCACAAGCTGCCGCTCAAATTTCATCATTGATAGCAGAATTTAATGATACGCCAATATCTTTGGAAGGCTACAGTATGGGAGGTTTGGTTTTGGCAAAATCATTGGCGAGACCCGATTTATTGCCGGACATACAGTTAAGAAGAGTAAATAAAGTAACTCTCGATGCGCCGGTTCCTACTGGAGCACTTCCATTTGGAGTAGGATCGCATTTATTCAGTCTTGTTGCGGCATCTATGAGAAATAGATTCGCCGGAGCATTTGGAATATCAGACAGGATGAATGAACAATTTCTTGCTGAAACAATGATGGTTGATTTGGGGAAATTGATGAAAGATGGAGGTCCTGATAATCATTTTAGTCAAGGAGC
>CALRHQ010000059.1 GCA_943359415.1 Candidatus Peribacteria bacterium | reverse complement strand
ACATAGAGGCGCAGGAATGGGAGGAGGACACGATGAAAGAGAACAGACATTAAACCAAATTCTTACAGAAATGGATGGATTTGAAACAGGCACAAACGTAATAGTTATCGCTGCCACAAACCGTCCCGACATCCTCGATCCAGCACTGCTACGTCCTGGAAGATTCGACAGAAAAGTAGTAGTAGATATTCCGGACTTGAAAGCTCGTGAAATGATCCTAGAAGTTCACGCCCGAAACAAGCCAATAGCAAAAAATGTTGATTTCAAAAAAGTTGCAAAAGGTACGATAGGATTCAGCGGGGCAGACCTCGAAAATCTACTGAATGAAGCCGCGATTCTAGCAGCAAAAAACAATAAAAAAATAATATCTTCGCACGAAGTGGAACAATCAATCGAAAAAGTTTTACTTGGACCGGAAAAAAAATCAAGGATCATGAGTCCAAAAGAAAAAAAACTCACTGCTTATCACGAAGTTGGACATGCACTTGTCGGACATCTTTTACCAGGATGCGATCCAATCCATAAAGTATCTATAATATCACGAGGTAGCGCTGGTGGAGTCACATGGTCACGTCCGGACGAAGAGAAAAGTTATGTTTCAAAAAGCAATTTCGAAGATGACTTGGCAATGATGCTTGGAGGATACGTAGCAGAAGAAGTGTTTTTTGGAGAAACATCAACAGGCCCATCAAGTGACCTTCAGAGAGCCACAAAACTTGCACGCTCAATGATAACAAAATACGGTATGAGCTCACTAGGACCTATAGTTTTTGGAGACAACAACGATGAAGTTTTCATAGGAAGAGATTTCGGACACATAAAAAATTATTCAGAAGAAAGTGCTTCAAAAATAGATGAATTCATCAAGAAAACACTTGAAAAAGCATACGATAAAGCAAAAGAATTAATAATAAAGCATAAAAAGACAATGACAGAAATAGCCGAAGATCTTATCAAAGAAGAAAATCTAAACGGCGAAGATATCAAAAAATATTTCAAAGGAATAACAGTTCCACCAAAAGAAAAAGTTACAAAAGTAGAGGCGGCAACAGACGAATAAAAAGTAAAAAATACTTTAAAGCAATAATTCACCATGAAAAATTCAAGCATCAAAATTCATCCGGCAGATGGATCAGACACACCATTAAAAAAAGAAGTGGGACAACTTTCATTGGACATTTATCAAACAGATAAAGAGATAATTATTGTCGCTCCAATTGCCGGAGTTGAAAAAGAAAACATCAATATCACAGTGAACGAAGACATCCTTGTTATAAAAGGAGATAGAGCTCAAAGAGAGGAAGTGACAGACGAGAAATACTACACAAAAGAATGTTTTTGGGGCAGTTTTTCACGTGCGATTGTCTTGCCAAAAGAAGCGGACATAAAAAATATTTCAGCAAGTTTTGAACAATGCGTTCTCGAAATTCGCATTCCAAAATCTGAAAACGAAACGAATAAAATCATAAAAATAAAGTCTTAAAAGTCCAATGCAAATAAAAAAAGCAATAATATTAGCAGCAGGACTTGGCACAAGATTTCTTCCAATTACAAAATCCATACCAAAAGAAATGCTACCTATCATCGATAAACCTTGCATTCAATATTTGGTCGAAGAAGCTGTAGCAAGTGGAATTAAAGAAATTATTTTTGTAATAAATGATTCAAAATTATTTATAAAAAATTATTTCAGTCCGGAGAAAAAAGACATAAAAGAATTGAAAGACAGACTTAAAAAAACAAAAAAAACTGCAGAATTAAAAATGATAGAATCGATAGAACATCTTGCAAAATTTCATTACATAACACAGAAAGAAGCGCTTGGGGACGGCCACGCTATACTCTGTGCAAAAAAATTTATAAACAACGAACCTGTCGCAATTTTATTTGGCGATGATATTTATGACAGCAAAACTCCAGCGATTTCACAACTGATAAAACAATACGAAAAACTTAAAACTCCAATAATCGGACTTCAAAAAATAGACAAAAAAGATTCAAAAAAATATGGAATAATTACACCTGAAAAATCATCAAAACTTCCAAGAAATCTTTATAAAATTTCATCACTCGTAGAAAAACCAGAGACAAAATTTTCCCCATCAAATCTAGCAATTGTCGGAAAATACATCATCACTCAGGAACTTTTTCGCGCACTTGAAAAATCAAAATCTTCAACAAAAGATAAAGAACTTCGCCTCGTAGACGGCATGATAAATTATTTAAAAACCGATACAATAAAAAATCCTCATCAAATTCACGGACTTGAAATCGAAGGCACGCGTTTCGACACAGGAGACAAACTTGGCTTCCTAAAAGCAACAACACACTTCGCAAAAAAACGCAGCGACCTAAAATAATCACACAAAACACTCCAAACAATATACGGAATTTCCCCACACAACCTTCCGTTTTGTCAAACCCCACTTCATTGCAATCCCCTTCCATTTTTGGTATAATTACCTGAATACAAAAAGGCAAAACAAAAAATAAAAACAAAAAAATGCACAAAGAAGAAACAAAGTTGCATCCTCTAATAGAGGAAGCAGACAAAATGAAAGGCGAAGGAAAACACGTCGAAGCGATCAGAATTTGCGAAAGAATTCTTCTTGATGATTTAAGTTGCGTAGAAGCATACGAAGAAATCGGCGACAATTATTTGTCTTTAAGAAAATACGAAAATGCCGAGAAAGCACTTTTCCAAGCAATAAAAGTAAACTCTGACAGTGCAAACGCAAACTATCTTCTTGGTTTCGTTTATTCTTGCACAGGAAAATGGAAAGAATCTGTAGAACTACTTGAAAAAGCTGACGCACTTTACCCAAATCATCCTGAAATTTTGAGATGTATGGGCTGGAGCATGTATCATTTCGGCCAAGCTCAAAGAGGAGTCGTTCTTCTTGAAAGAGCCCTTTTCTTGGCTCCAAACGACCCATTAATATTAAATGACATCGGTGTAGTTTATCTAAACGAAAAGAATTTCGACAAAGCCGCACTACTTTTCAAAAAAACCCTCCAAATCGATCCCGAAAACCAAAAAGCAAAAGAATGCCTAAACGCCGTAAGATTTTTCCAAAGGGAATACGATAAGTTGAAAAAGGAAAGGGATAGTTTGTAAGACAAAGTTGTCGTCTAAACCTTATAAAACTCACTTGGTTGATAAGGATCTAAAAGATATTTCTTATCGCTCTTTTTCCAAATAGAAGAAAAATACTCATCACTCAACTGCTTCGAAAATTGATGAATAATATAAAAATCCTGTTCAGCATTTAGAATTAAATCTCGCACTTTATCAGTACAATATAATTGAAATTCATCTAAAAATATCGTTGCCTTTTTAAAATTAAGAGCTTCACCAATAGCATTTTCCATCATTTTCTCAAAAGAATTTCTATCCTCAAGATTTTTTCTATAAACTTTCAGAAAATCGACCACACATTTTTCTAAAATCTTATCTCCCAAATTAATAGTATCAAATCCAGAAACAGCCTTTAGATCAAATTCATCACGAAAACCGGTAAAGAATACCGCATTTTCCAACATGGAAAATCTATTTAAACAATAAATAGTTTTTCCACCCCCAGCATGTCCCAAAACATAATGAATCATGCCTACATCTTATATTTTAAAGCAAAAAATGCAACACTCTAGGTCTCCAAAACTAGATCCATATCCACCTAAATTTTTTATAAAATTCTTTTTCATTTGAAAATTTGACCGTACAAAGTTGTTTTGGTAAAATATACGCGTAACACACTCGACTAATATCCCTTGATGTTTCGTCTTCAAGGAGTATTAGTCATTTATTTATATTCAATCTTCCCCCTCAGATCACAAACAAATCTCAACTTATCCATTGCAACTTTTCTAACAATAGAAGAACAATTCTTACGAGAGGGCGCCAAAATTATCAAAAGTTTTCCGTTCTCTTTCAAGTATCTAATTAAACAATAAAAATCTCCATCACCTGTTATAAGCAAAGCCTTATCGTAATTATTAAAATCTATCATTGCCTGAAGAATCATCTCCCCATCGCAATTTCCCTTAACCTTAGCATCAACTTCCACTAGAGGCTTAAAAACAATAACATATCCGGCCTTTTACAAAAAATCATACATTCTGTGCTCTGTAGGCTTATAGCCCATAAACATGTACACTTTCTCAATACGATAATGCTCCAGCAAGTAAATCCTAAATCTTACATAATCAACTTTCCAGCCTAAGGCACTAATGGCCATATGCAGATTTTGCGCATCTATAAAAGCATAATTCCTCATAATCTTTTTACAAAAAAAATAGGTTACGAGCGAACCTTAACACTTCGACATTAAATTTTTATTAAAAAAAGTTAAAATCTTTTTAAGATAGTCCTAAGCCCCCAAGGCTAAATCTCTCAAGAACCCGGAAACACTCTTATATCCTTTTTTATAAGCCTTTTTCAAAATCGTTTTTTTATCCTCAGCACTCAAACGAAACCTCACTACATCGGCCCGTCCTTCATTGTATTCTTTCTCCGCCAAAATCAATTTCGGCAAATCTATTAATACATCAGGGATATCCTCTCCCAAAAATTCCTGAGCAATATTCGCCTCCTTACACTCAACAAAAAATCTATTCTTCGCTAATTTCTTCAATATATAAGAATACTTTTTAACTTAAACAGCCCATAACAGGTAAACATTAAATTTTTATTAAAAATTCTAAAATCTTTTCGAAAGCACATTATTCCATATAAACTATGAAAAATGTTCCAATTCATATATAATTCAACTGTAAAAATCATCAACAAGAAATGTATGAATATTTTTATTGAATTTGTTACAAGCCTTATAATTGGCATATTATTAGGAATCGTTGGACTAGGAATTGGTGCTGATATTGGAGCAAATTACGGCTTTCCTGCATTTGGAGGCAACGCTGGTTATGAAGCTGGTGGTGTATTTTTTGCAATCATAGGAATTTCAATTGGGAGCCTACTTGGAATTATATTCATGAAAAAGATACAAAAAGAGAGACATAAATATCTAAATACATCAATTGCCGCCATCATTCTAATTTTTATAGAAGTAATTATTTTTGATACATATATGTCAGCTGTTACTGGAATCATGTTTCTTCTCCTGCCACCGATAGTTCTAACAGCAATAGCAAATTGGCAAAAATTTTCCCAATCAAAAAACAACAATGACTAAAAAGAATAAAAAAATAGCAGGAGTTTTAATTTTCATAGCAATTCTCATAATAATAAACTATAAATCAATTCCAAAACTTTTAAAAAACTTGGAAACCTCCGACGCTTTAAGCAAATATTCCACAGAAATAAATAAATGCGTTAAAGAAAAAGAAATCGTAAACAAAGACAAAAAACAAAATGAATTACAATATTCATGCGCACTCGAAGTTGCAGCAAACGCCTACAAAACAGATAAAGAGAACGCTATTGATATTTGCCTAAAATATTCCGCTATATCAAATTGGTCAATCGATGACAATGACGCTCAAGCCAAGAAATTAAAAAGAATGAGC
>CALRHQ010000058.1 GCA_943359415.1 Candidatus Peribacteria bacterium | reverse complement strand
TACTTTTGGAATTGTTTATTTTTATCCGGTGATGGAAAAATCTTTGGAGTTTATTCCTGATTTTTGTGGATTTAGAAGTGCTTTTTTGATGACTATTTCTGCGCAGATTTTGACGATGCCTGTGATTTTACTCAATTTTGGAACCTTTAGTGCAATTTCTCCTATAGCGAATATTTTTGTTTTGCCTCTTATCCCTATGGCTATGTTTCTTGGCTTTGTTGTTTTGTTTTTTGGAATTTTTTCTTTAAAAGTTGGTATGTTTTTTGCTTTTTTTGAATATGCTATTTTGAAATTCGTTCTTTTTTTGGTTGATGTATTCGCAAATATTCCTTTTGCATATCACCAGATTAATTGGTTTACGCCTGAAGTATTTTTTGTTTATTATTTTCTTGCAGTGTTTTTTATGTTGAAACGATTAGTTCTCTGATTTGAGTCTTTCGTGAAGTCGTTTATCAATCATTTCTTTTGTTTTTCTTTTTGCCGCAATTTTTTCTGTTAAATTGAAAACTTCTGTGCCTTCTGATAAACCTTTTTTTGTGGCCATGTTTTCCTCTACTTTATCTACTACGTCTTCTTCCAACTCATCTACATCTTTTTGTTGTAGTCTTTCTGCTTCTTTTGCTGTGATTACTTTTCCATCTTTATCTTTTAAGACTGTATCTACAAGTCCACGTTTTTCTCTAAGTCTGTCTTGTTTGTGGAATACTTCTCTTTTAAGCTCATCTACTTCTTCTTGTTTATATTCTATATCATCGAATTGAATTTCTGTTAATTCTTCACCTGTTCCTTCTTTATTCAAGATAAATTCTTCATCAGAATTTTCATAGAAATCTTGAGTAAGTTCCGCCTCCAAAGATACTGTTCCTGTACGAGCCAATGATTCGTCTTCAGCTCTTTCTTTTGCCGATTTTTTATTTCCATGAAGTCTTTCACTTTCTTCTGCTCCTTCCAAGCTCAATGTTTCGATTTGTTCTTCTTGAACAAATTTTTTAATTGGTTCTTCTCTCATTGCCTTTTGTGCTTCGTCTTCTATTTCAGCTTCTAAAGATTGATCTATTTTGCCTTTGCCACTACCCAATTCTTTTACATGTTTTGCTGCTGTTTCAAGCCAGAATTTTACTTTTGGATCGCCTTCGCTTTCCGGATTTTTTTCTTTGTCTTTTTTTAAGAATTGTACAAGGATATCCAATGCATCCAGTGCTTCATCATCCATTAGAAGTTTTTTTGCGGCCTTTACAGCTTCTTCCGGTGACTTTGGTCCTTCTTCGTCTTTTTCACTTTTTTCTTTTTTCTTTTTTCCTGTTTTTTCTATATCCAATCCTTTTGTTAATTGTCTCATTTTTGCCTTTTTCTCTTTTGCTTTTTCTATTCTTTTATTTAGGTCTTCTTGTAAATCTTCTCTGTCTGACCATCCGGATTCGTCAAATTCTTCCTGCATTTCTGATTTATCTTCTTCAGTAAGTTCATCGTCAAATTCTTCTAAACTTTTTATATCTTTTACATATTTATCGCGTCTTTTTTCGTATGCGGCAAGGTTCTTGTATTTTTCATTTGGTGTTGGGCTTATCAACAATTCGTAAGCTTTTTTCATTTCATCCAAATCTCCCTCTTCTCCTGTTTTTTTGTTTTTGAAATTTTCATCTTCTTCAAAAAATTCTTTATATTTCCCTTGTGTTTTATCTGTTCCTTTTGCGATTACGTTATTTCTTGCGGCTTCATCTATTGCTCCATGTGCAGCTTTTATTGTGAGTTTTTTCTCGAGTTTTTCTTTGTCGCCGGTTTCTTTTACCAAGCGTTTGTGATCTTTCAAAGCTTCCTCTTTTTCTTCGAATGTAAGAAATTGAAAACTTCCCATTGCAAGACGGAATCCCTCTTTATTTCCTTCATATATGTCCAATAAATCTTCTGCAAGTTTTGCTTCCGCTTCTATGAACTTTGGCCAATTTTTCACATTTTCTTCTCTTTGATCTACGGCTACTGTTTTGTAATAATTTATCAAGAAATCTTTTCCTTTTTGGCTCATTTTCCTTATCGTGATGCCACCAACTGTGATATGTGAATTCAGATGAGTGAAGCCTTCAGACTCGAGTCTTGAAACTTTATCCAATGTTTTTTGAATTTCTTTTTGTTTCTCTGGAGAATCTGCAGTCAAAACTTTTTGCATTGTGTCTTCAATGACTTCTTTGGAATAAAATCCTTTTTCTTTTCCCTTCATTAATTGTTCTTCTATTCCTTGTGCGTTTTTTCTATATTCACGTCGTTCGCTCAAACCTTCTTCTTCGATGTATTTTGAATCTTCAGGTTTGTCCAAACCGTACTTTTTGAAAAGTTTTTGAAGGTTTGCATATTCTTCCATACGAGGATGAAGTCCTCCTGAATCTGTTGAGCCGTCTCCTTTCAATCTTTTTATTACGTCTTTTAAATGCTTTATTTGTGGTTTTTTGTCTGCTTCTTTTTGAAACCATTTTTTAAATCCATCAAGCTGTTTGGCACCTATGTACTTAACATTGTCATCGCAGATTTCATCGAATTCTTCTTTGAGTTCTTCTAATCTTGGATCATCTTTTTCCAGCATTTCGTTTTGAGAGGCATTGTCTTCCATTTCTTTTGCTCTTTTTTCCGGAAGCTCTTTTATTTCGTCTAAAATGCCCTGCATTTTTTCAGCACTTTCTGTTTCCCTTATTCTTTCGGAATAATCTTTGTATTCTTTTAAGCTTATGACTTGATTCCTATCCTTTGAAGAAGAAGCTAATTTGCCAAGTTCATTTTTAGCTTGTTGAGCCTTTCGATTTCTTTCGTTTACGATGTCTCTTATGCTTAATCTTCCGTCTTGGACTGATGCAATTTCAGAAGGAGTTAATTTCGATTTTTTTATATCTTCGAAACGGTCTTCTGGATTTTGTTCTTCTGCTGATAAATTGTCAGTTTGATTTTCGCTTAAGTTTGTGGCCATTTCGTATTAAATATTTCCAAAATATTTTGAGCGAAAACAATATAATATTTCGCTCAAAATGTCAACCTTATTTATACCCGTATTCCTACGCTGAGCAGGCTGAGAATCCACAGCTTAGACAAAGCATACATCCTTCAGCGATCTGAATTGGATTTGAACATTCCGGACATTTACGGCTTTTGATTATTTCGTTTTTGCTCAAGGACATGTGCATGCGTGCATTTTGTTCTTGTTCTGTTTGAGCGGCTGTTTCTGCTACTGGTGGTGGGATTATTTCTTCAAAATTTTGTTTCAATTCAATTTGTTCTGTAGTGTCGCAAACTTCACATGAGGTGTCTTTTTCTTTTGACTCTTCTTTGTTTTCATCTTTTGCAACGGTCAAAACTTGTTCTTTTCTGCTTCCATCACGATAAACTGTGCATCCTTTAAGTCCTGACTTCCATGCCATTATATATCCTTGGCGAACGTCTTCTCGAGTTGCGCTGTATGGGAAATTGATTGTTTTTGAAATGCTGTTGTCTACTTCGCTTTGGAAGGCTGCTTGCATTTTTATGTGATCTTCTGCAGCGATATCCATTGCTGTAACGTATACTTTTCTTATGTCCTCTGGAATTTCCATGATGTGCTGGATTGATCCTGTTCTTTCTATTTCTTTTAGAATGTCTTCTCTATATAAATCCAATTTCTTAAGTTCTTCTTCCAAAATTTCATTTATGTACATCAATTTTTGTCCACTCATCACTTCTTTTTGGTACGATAATGCAAAGAATGGTTCGATTCCTGAGCTGCAATCAAGAAGCATCGAGATTGATCCTGTCGGAGCAACTGTTGTCAAAGCTGCATTTCTTTGTTTTCTATTTTTTTCTTTTGGTCCGAATATTGAGATTTCCCAGTTTGGGAATGTGCCTTTTTCGTTTGCCATTTGCTCTGAATAATCATGAGCCGTGACGTCGACGAGATGCATTACTCGTTTAGCTGTTGCCAGCCCTTGTTCTGAATTGTATGGAACTTTTAGTCTGTAAAGCATGTCTGCAAATCCCATTATTCCAAGACCGACTCTTCTGTTATCTCTGAATGTTTTGTTTATTTTTTCTACAGGGAATTCTGACATGTCTATTACGTTATCAAGAAGTCTTACCGCCATTTTTACTACGTGTTTTAGTCTTTCCTCTTCGACTTTTCCATCTTTTACAAATTTTGCTAAATTTACTGATCCAAGATTACAAACATCTCCATCGTGAAGCCATTGTTCTCCACATGGATTTGTAGCTTCAAGTCTTCCAAGTGCTGGAATTGGATTTGTGCGATTTGCCGCGTCTGGAAAAAGAACTCCCGGTTCTCCATTTCTCCAAGCGGAATTTATGATTTTGTCCATCAATTCGGAAGCTGTGATTGTTTCCTCAATTGCTTCTACAAAAGCGCTTCTTTTATTTCTGATGATTCTTCTTGGTTTCATCTCCTTGTCTTTGTATGTACACATCCATGGCTCTTTTGAGCCATCTTCGACTTGTTGCATGAATTTATCTGTAAGTGCGACTGAGATGTTGAAATTTACAAATGATCCTTCTTCCCATTTTGCCTCAATGAATTCCAAGATATCCGGATGATCGATTCGCATAACCCCCATATTTGCTCCGTGACGGCCTTGTTGTTTGATGACGCTAAAAGCTTCGTTGTAAACTTTCATAAATGAAACAGGGCCTGATGCGACCCCCTGTGTTGCACTTGCGCGTGTTCCAGCTGGCCTTAGTAAGTGCCATGGAAATCCAAGTCCTGATCCGGCTTGTTGAAGAAGTGATGCATCCCTTAGTGTGTCGAAAATTCCTTTCATGCTGTCTTCTGCGTGTAGAACGATACAGTTTGCAACTAGTTTTGTCTTTCCTCCTGCGTTTGCTAGTGTTCGTCCTGCCGGAATGAATTCGAAATTATAAAGAATGTCTCTAAAATTTTCGGCGAATTCCTCTATTTCTTGTTCACTTTTTCCATATTGTTTTTCTACACTTGCAAGTGCTCCTGCAACTCTTGTAAACATTTCTTCAGGAGATTCTATGACTTCTCCTTTTTCATTTCTTTGTAAATATCTTCCTGCTAAAACTCTTAGAGCATTGATGCTAAATGGAAGTTTTGTAGTTTTTCCATTAAGCACTTCTTCTTGTTTAAAACGAATGTTTTTGTGTTTTTCACGGTATAGAATATATGCTTTTGCTGTTTTTGCATGTCCTCCTTCTATCAAAATTTTCTCAACTAAATCCTGTATTTGTTCAACTGTAGGAATATTACTTTCATCCTTGAAAAATACTTCCAATACTGCTGCTACTTGATTTGAAATCTGTTCTGCTACTTCAGGTTTTTCTCCGCCAACTGAATCCGCCGCTTTCCATATGGCTTCAGTTATTTTTGCTTGATCAAAATCAGCAATCTCACCATTTCTTTTCTTTATTTTTTTGATAGGGGACATAGGAATACGAGGTTAATGTTTTGTTGCTTTTATCCCCATGCTTATAAAGCAGGGGAGACATTTCCCATAGGAATGAGGAAATTCCATATATAGTGGCCGTTTTTTATTCGGCATACTATATCTAGTGGGTGCTTTAAAT
>CALRHQ010000057.1 GCA_943359415.1 Candidatus Peribacteria bacterium | reverse complement strand
CATGTCTGTATATTTATTTGGGACTTGTTTGAAAAATTCCAATTTTCCTTCCGGTGTTATTATTCTCGTTTTTGTAATATCGAATGTATTTCCAAATTCATGCGTAGATGTGCCTTTTGTTGCGGCCGAATTTACCACTACTTTTATTTTCTTTTTTCCTTTTTTGATTATTTTAACTTGGCTTAATTTTTTTTGATCTTCACGTTGTCTGTATAAATCTGAAACTACAAGTTTGTATCCGCCTGATTCTTTCGTGAATTCTTCGGCAATTTCCCGCAATGGATACAATGCATATTCCGCTACATTTGGATGAGTTAAAAGGTCTTTAGCAAATGAAAATGGTTCATTTTTGGCATCTACGTTCACTAATTCGCCTTTTTTGACCAAATCATCTATCGACCCTTCGAGTGTAGTTACCCCTAAGTCTTTTGCTGCTTTCAGCAATGCGCTATATTCACCTGCGTAATTGCCTTTGTGTTTGAATTTGTCTTTATACAGAAGTGGTCTTTCTGCTTCACTGTCTTCTTGAACTTCGCCCTGCAAAACAGGTTTCATCACTTTTGCGTGTGCAAAAACTTTCATCGCATATTGTACCGAATCTATTCCAAAAGCTTTTTTGCCTCCTTCGCTATTGTCATAGGCATAAAACCATTGTATGACCTCCCAGGCAAAATTTTCTTCATCAAAATCTTTTAAATAATTTGGGACTTCTGTTTCCATGAATTTTTGCAGAAGTCTATTTACGCCTCCTCCTCCAACTATATACGAACAATATAGCATCGGGACTGCGAAATTTTTTTGAAATGAGGCCTCTGATTTGAAAGGAAATTTTGATTTAATTTCTGCAAGTGAATCCTTGATTCTGTTTAGATATGCATCATAGTTGAATGGCGCCATCACGCTTGATGCCTCCGGAGAAGTTAGCAATGTGAGCAAGTATGCCTGATATTTTTCTCCATTTAATCTGAAATCAAAATCTTGTGCTAATGTTTTCCTGTTTTTTCTTAAGAGGTCTACAGAACTTCCTGAAAATTCTCCCTTATCTTCATTGGCTTGCATCTGCCATAAACCATAGCATTCTGCTTTGCTTGCCGCTTCCTCATTCCATCCTGATTCAACTGTTGCCTGTCCGTAAATACATGTGTCCATGAATTCTTTTCTTGTTTCTGGGTCTACAAAATATTTCGAAATTTCTGTTCTTGCAAATGCGTCTCTGTAGTTTGGATAAACTCTTTTGATTAGTGGAGAAGCTTTTCTTTTTATTCTATTTGCAAATCCAGGTTCATGGCTTGTTTGTGCGCGAGGCTTGTCATTTTCCAAATCCACTACTATACCTTGTGCAGCAAGTTTTTTGCGATTTTCGGTGTGCCATTCATTTAAAGCTTTTGAAACTCTTGATTTATATGTTCCCTCTTTTTCTTTTTCTTGCTGTACAGGTTTTTCAAAATCATAAATAAAAGATCCAATGATTCTAAAATTAGCGTCCAAGTAATATGCTGTTTTTACCGTCGATGAAAGTATTCTCACTTGATCATCTATTGCGCCCTGAAACGACGGATGTACTCTGGTTTCTTTTGATTCTGGTGGTTTAGTAGTGGGCGTTGGCGTAGAAGTAGGAGTTGGTGTAGAAGTAGTGGTAGGTACAGTGGATTTTGTAGGTGGAGTTTCTTTTTTTGGCTCTGGAGTGGCGACGATTGTGGATTGTTTTGTTTCGAATATTGCTCTATCTGCAAGTTCAACACCGCCTCCTCCTATCGCAAAACCTGCCAATGCAGCAGCGATTTGCACTGATCTTTTATCAGTCATTCTTTTGATAAAACCATCCGAGCTTTGGACCGACTCCCCGTTTGATTGTGCTGCTTCCGGAGATTGTTGTTCGAAAGTTTGTTCTGTGTCTGCATTTTGGTTTTGATCTTCTTTTGGCATGATTTTTTTAGTATTATTCTTTTGTGACAGAGAATCTTCGAGGATCGTTTTCTGAGAATTTTGATACTGATAAATATGTCCATTTCCATCCTGTAGCAGGTTTTGTCTTACCTTCTGTTGTAACAATTATGAGTCCTCGTTTTTCTGCATCTGCTTTCGATGCTGGAACAATAACCATTCCTCTTCGGATTACCTTTGGAATTGCCTTGGAAACCGCCTTTGCAGGTGCCTTTGCTGGAGCCAATTTTTTAGCTACTGATCTTTGAACCATTGGTGCTTGAGCGACTTGCTGTGGTGCTTGAGCGACTGGTTGTGGCGCTTGAACGACTGGTTGTTGTTCTGGAGTAACTGGTTGTGTTTTGGCCTGCTTTGCGGGAACACTTGGTTGTTCTTTTGCGACTTGTTTTGGCGCTTGAGTGGCTGGCGTGGATGGCGTTTCTTTTTCCCAAAAGATTTTATTAACTTTTTTTTCTACATCACCCAATGTTGGGAACTTTGGGACAGGGAGATTCTGTACTATTGGTGCTCTATTCGCTAGTTTTACTCCTCCCACCATCGCACCTCCTACCAAGGTTCCTCCCACTAAAAGTCTTAATGCTCTATTGTTCATAAATCCTCGAATAGCTCCTGGATTTTTTTGTTTTTGAGTAGCAATAGGTTTTGCTTTTAGGGCTGGTTTTGCAGTTTTTGGTTTGAGAGGTTTTCCATCTAAACGATCTGCCAATGAATCCATAATTTTTCCTACTCTGCTCATTACCGCTTCTATTACGACATTTGGAACATCTCTAATCTGAATTTTTTGCTTTTCATTTGGCAGTAGATTTATTCTCATTCTTGCCATTGATGGTTCAGGGCTTTCTAAATGCTGTCTTACTGAAGCCGGAGTTGTTGATCTTGTTCTTGCGGAAGGCTGTGGTGATGCTTGAGAAACGGGTTCTGCTGGCATTCTTGGTCCTGGTCCTGCAGCAACTGCATCCCTTAACAATTTGTCAAAATCTATTGGCTCATCTCTAGGTGAAGATTTTGTGGTTCTAGTCGGCGGTCCGTTGTCGACCACAGCTGGCAAATATCTCTGATCACCTCGTTCGACGCCTTGAGTTCCATCATGAAAGGATACTAGATCTATATGTGAAGTTACTGGTTCTGTAAATGGTCTTGGTTCTTCTCCTAATTCCATCGCTGATATATCAATTCCTTCTGGTGGCGTTTTGTCCCCTGAAGGAGGATCAAAAATGATCCCACTGTCATCATCTTCTGCTGTTCCTATTCTTGGCACTGCCGGCCGTGGTGGGTCAAAAACGATAGGGCTAGCCGGTGGGGTCTGTGGCTTATTTTTGAGATAAGATGCGAGATCAGTTCTTATCATGTTTAATATATTTTCTTCCGTTTCGTCGTATGAAATTTTTATGGTTTTGCTGAAAGCCCATACACTTGCCATGCCTTTATCACAAATTACAATTTCCAATCCTTCGTCGTTTAATTCTTTTTTTTCTTCCGGACTAAGCCCCCATAATGCATTTTCCAATTTCCCTAAATTTTCCGATAATGCGTTATAATCTTTTAGCTTAGTTGGAGACAGTGAGATGCGATTTACACCAGCAAAACTTGCCATGTTTTGTAATTTACTATCAATTCCTCTACGCTGTTTATCCTGATCTAACACAGGATTTACTGCACCCTCCGGCGGCATAGGTCTTCCTTTTGCAGTGGCGTATTCTCTGATTAATTTTTTAATTTCTGCGGCCATTTCTGCGGCAGGGAGAGTCATGTATATCCATATTCCTCCATCAAAATCATTTGTAATTCCTTCATTGGCTGTGAACCATATGCCTATATTTTGATCTTTAATTGTAGTAAGTTCTTCTTGTGTTAATTCGTCTATTGCTCCTTTTATTTTTACTGTTAGCTCTTCTTGATTTGAATAAAAAGCAGGCATGGGAATGTAAAATCTTTCTATCTTTCGTGATACTTCTCTAATAAAATTTTCTTTCTCTTCGTGTTTTTTCTGCGATAATTTTCCATCTTCTTGTCGTGTTGCTGATTCTGTCGTGAATAGCAGTGGTTGTCCGTCTTTTATTACGTGTAATTGGATTGGATTGTCTAACACAAGGTCAATCTTTTCTGCCTCCGATAAATCAAAATCGTCTATGTGAGTTATTTCCTCTCCATATAAAATAAAAACTGGTTTTGATGGAGCATCTTCAAAATATACTATTCCCTTAAAATCGCCATGATCCCCGATCCACAGGTTTCTAGGATCTACTTTTGAGATACTTCTTCCATTTATTGCTGATACAAACCTTGTCTTCCCGTCTGTTGTTTTCATTGCTGGAAGAGATCTACCTTGGTATGCAAGCATCTTGATGTGATAGGGATTATCCATCGTTATGTTTGCTGGATCTACTTCTGATTCAGGAAGTAATTCTAGGCATCCTAATGTGTCTCGATTTTCTGCTCCTTTTGGTGGTCCGAATAGTGGCATTTTGAAATTTAAGAGTATTGCATTTTAGATGGTTTTGACGCTTGCGTCAATGGTGGCGAGACTATCTTTCTTCGTGCTCTGCATTGCCTTTGACGGCTTTTTCTATCGCTGATTTGATTTTGGCCGAAGGATCCTTATATTTTATGATTATTTGATTTGGCTTTTTGTCTGAGGCTAATAGTTTTTCATCTGGATTTAATTTAACCGTGATTCTCTTGTCTTTTATATATGCTAGCAAAGAAGCTTTAATGCTCTTTAGGCCTGCGATAATGTTTAATGTGTTTGCCCACAATTTCTTATAATCATATTTTTTACCTTCAAATAGTTCTACCTTTAAATCTTTTAGTGCTGGCGTATTTTCAAGTCGGTATTTTATATGGGCTTCGCATTCTGATTGAGTTATGCGTCTGTATGTAAAGCCTTCTTCCCATTTATTTGATTTTTTGCTCCATGTCCCTGTCGCAACAATTCCTTTTTCATCGATTACCTTCCCTTTGAATTTTTCATCTGGCGTTCCTTTTTGTGACCACTGTCCGTCGCTAAACAATGTGCTGTTATCAAGGTATTTTGGTGTAGCGGCTGGGGAATCCGGAGCTTTTGCAGCGGGAGCTTGTTCCTCTGATTTGCCTGCGTCATCAGATGCCGGAGGAGTTTTATCTTTTTGATCGACAGGAGTATCTTCTTCTTTGTCTGATGGCTCTTCATCTTTTTGTACTATTTCTTCGTCTTCTATTCCAGGATCTTTATCTCTTTCCATAGGCAGTACTCCGCTATTTTCATCGAGTAAAAGTAGGCCGGATTTTCTATCCGGAGGAATCTTTTCTTCCGTGCCGAGTTCAATACGAATCACTTCTACATTTGTTTTAAAACTTACATCCTGATCACCTGTTATTCGTTTTTTAAGGTCATGTGCTCTTTGTACAGCAAGTGCCATATTAAAAATCCCTTGAGCTAAAAGAAAAGCATCTTGATTGTCTGTTATGAGTTGTTTTGCCGCGTCCAAATCAGATCCCACTTTTTGTATGTAATCTTTTATAAGACCTTGCATAGCTGTATCCGGTTTTTTGTCCGCCGGTACAAATATCGCTTTATTGTAGCCAATAAATCCTAGTAATGTTTCGAGTGCGTCTTTCTTTGCGTTGTGCCATTCTTCGCTTTGGGCTAATACTTTTTCCAATAAATAGTG
>CALRHQ010000056.1 GCA_943359415.1 Candidatus Peribacteria bacterium | reverse complement strand
CGTTATCATCAGTTTTTATACCATTGCCATCTGTATCAAAATAAATATTTTTATCTATTGAATAAGTCGCGATGTTTCCTTGTGAATTTGCGAAATTGAATACGACTGAACCTGTAGCCCCCGTAAGGTAAACCACTCCGTCGGATGATTCTTTTGGAGTTGATTCAAGAACTGCTTTTATACTTGTTCCGGCTTGCGTTCCAGTCACGCCTGTAATATCAGGAAGTGGGCCGGATGAAGTATCCACGATGTTTATCACTTCATCTGAATTTCCTTGATTGTCTTTTACTGTTAATTTTACATTGAATTTTCCGGCTTTGTCATAAAGATGTACAGGCTCTTTGTCGCTTGAATCTGTATCGTTATCGCTAAATCCATCTCCGTTTGAATCAACACTTGTATTGAAATCCCAAATATTTTTTTCTACAGTCGCACCTTTTGTTTTATCTGCAGTTGAATTATTTGTAAAATGAATTCCGTCTGCTTCGGCCTTGTATGTGAAAGCGGCTTTTGGTGGATTTGCCATAGGAATCTTCATAGTATTCATTACTGAATCTGAGACTCCATTTGTATCGGTGACAGTTAATTTTACAGTGTATGTTCCTTGTTCTGTATAAAGTCTTTCAGGATCTTTAGCAGCCGAATCTTTGTCATTATCTTTATTCCCATCACCGTCTGAATCAGCGGTGGAAAGATTTGAATTCGTATCAAAATCCCAAGTGTATTTTACTATTTTCGCACCTGTTTCTGTGTCTGCGATTGAATTATTTGTGAATTTTACTTTTTTCCCGTCGCTGCCATCCATGACAGCATATTTAAATGCAGCTTTAGGTGGTTTTGAAAGACTATCCACGTAAACTTTTAGAACAGTGGAGACAGCTTCTCCTCCTTTATCATCGATTACTTTTAATCTTACATCGTAACCGTTTAAATTCTTGCCTGAATATACATGTTCTACCACTGAATCTTTTGTAGGGGCATTATTGAAAAAACCGTCTCCTTCGAAATCCCAGATATAAGACACTATTTGACCATCAGCATCTGTTGATGCACTTGTAAATATTGTCTTATCACCTGTGAAAACTTTTGTAGCGCTAATATTGAATTTTGAAACAGGAGGTTCATTTGGTCCATTTTTCACTTTTAATTTTGGAATTTGCTCTTCTGTTAAAATGTCCGCACTTGAAGATTTTGCGTTGTCATTGTCTGTTATTTCGACTGCAAATCCGTATTCAACTTGCCTACCTTCTTTTCCATTTGTTCCAATTGTTATTTTTGTTTCAGGCGTTTGAGTAATCTGCATTCCAAGAGGTTCTTCAGGATCATCAACATCGAAATACCACCATCTGAATTGAGATATTTCTCCATCCCTATCTTCAGCTCCGTAAACTTTTAGATCTACTTTTACCGGAGTTATCAAATCTTTGTTTAAAGAATCTGGAACTGCTTCTAAAGAAGAAAGTGTCGGTGCTTTGTTTGTGATTTTCATTTTTATTTCGTCGCCTGCTGTCTTGTCAGGTAAATCTTTGTCATATATTTTTAATTTTACAGTGAAGTATCCAGGATCTTCAGGACTTAATTCCTTGTAGGTATGAGTTACTGATTTGTTTGAACTCTTTGATGTATCACCAAAGTCCCAATTATATTTTAGATTCCTTCCAGTTCCGTCTGTATTTTTTGATTCACTTGCGTCAAACGTAATTACGTCGCCTTTTGAAGCCTTGATTTCATCTGATAAATCTGTGATTTCAATGCCATTTACGAATACCGTCATTTTTGCGACAGGTGTGTCTCCTCCTCCGATAAATATTTTCTTTGTTAGCGAATTGTCGTTATCATTTTCATCATAAACCGTGGCTTTGACATCATATTTCCCGGCTTTCGCGTATGTATGCGGAATTACTTTTGATTGTTGAATGTCTCCTGTACTTGAATCCCCATCTCCGAATTTTATTTCATAGGCAATCGCATTTTCGCTTACTAGAAGGAAATTTACAGTTGCTTTACCTTCTGAATTGATCACAGCAGTTGTGACCTGAGAGCCTCCCCAAGCGACATCCAATACATTTTGTATTGATACGGTTTTTGTGACTTCCGTGTATTCCTCTTTCAATCCAGATCCTGTAGTACTTGAATCTGATACCCTCAATGTAACCTTATAATCATCTTTCTTTCTAAATTTTATCGTCGGATTTTTGTCACTTATAGTGCTTCCATCAAGTAACACCCAATTGTCTCCATTTTTTGAATCCGGTGAAATACTCCATTTGTATGTTATAAATGGATTTATTCCATCAGGATCGAAACTTTTCGAAGCATTAAAATTGACCGTTCCTGGCTGTGAAGAATCTGGAATTGAATATTCGTAGATCGCCTTAGGCGCTTGAGATTCCACTGTCAATGCATATGGTTCCGCCTGAACTGTTTCAAGGTCACCTGTTACTTTTAAATCTATTTTGTATTTCCCTGGTTCTTTGAATTTATGGATAAATGAACTCTTGTTTACATTTTGACCTAAATCAATTTCTTTAACTTCTCCTGAAGTTTTTGTTATTTTCCATTCATATGATTTTATTTTTCCTGAAGAAGCTGATGATTGTGTTCCGTCTATTATAGTAGGTCTGTTTATGAAAATATTTTCATTTGGAGAAACCTGAATTCTTGCAGCGACATTTCTTACATCAAGGACAAATATTTTACTGTCCAATTCTCCAAGCTTGCTCATGACATCAAGTTTGATAACATTCTTTCCTTCTGTTTCAAAAACGACTGTTTGTTGCCCGGTTTGATCTGTATCTACAGCATTATTACTTGTTCCTGAAACTTTTCCGGAACCAAAACTCCATTTATAATTTTCTACATTTTCAGTTTTTGAAGCATCGAAGATTATTCCCTTTTTAGCTTCGTTTAAGGTAACACTTAGAAGATCTTTATCATTTTTTAAAATTCCGTTTTCGTAATACGACATGATAGGAATCTTTTTGTTTTGAACACCAACCTGTAAATCTATTTTTGTTGTAGGTGGGTTTACCTTGATGACCAAACTGCTCATTCCAGGTACGTATTTTGTCGGGTCGTTTGAATGTATTGTTACTGTCGCAACATATGTACCTGGATATCTGAATGTACACTGTCTATAGGCAGGTCCATAAATTTCCTTTTCAATTGGTGCCGTACAAACCACTGCATCCGAAACATCTACAGAAGTTCCAGTGAAAGTTTTTGACCCACCAAGATTTGTCCAATCTATACTTTTATCTATAATACTTCCTCCCGCAGGATCTTTTGAATCAAGTGCATTGAAGGTAACAACCAATGGTCCGTTTCCTTCTACAACATTTGCACTCAAATGCGCTTCCACACTTTGAACAGATTGAAGCCCATCAGCAAATGCAATTTGTGCTTTCAATATTTTCACAAGCAACTGTGTCGCTCCGCTAATGTCGGTAGTTGATGAAGTTGTTACACTCCAATTTTGTATTCTATAAAGGAATGATCCTGACGGATACGTATTTGGATTTGCAGGATTATATCCATAATCGGCCATCATATCATTAAATGCTTTTGCGACACTTGATCCTGCATCCTTTGTTGCATCAAAGCCTCCGAAGATTTGTTTCATAGCATAAAGCTCCGGCATGTAATCATTTTTCAATCTATCAAGATAGTCAAGCTTGACCGCTTCAAAAAGTTTTATAAGACCACTTTCCGGACTATTAATTTCTGCCTTTATTTCTGTCCATTTTTCATAAAGACTTTTTGGATACGTTGTACATACATCTTTTGTAGGATCCGCACAGTCTCCAACTGTTCCTGTCGCCGGATCATATTTTACTAACATTTCAGGGATTATTTTTATCGCATCCATCTGAGTTTCTATCTTGTTTATCAATATATTTGCTTGCACATATGCCGTTGAAAACTGTGAAATCCTTCCTCGAATATTAGAAACTTTTTCCTTTTCGCTAAATAAAAAGTTCAACACGTCTTGTCTTGAAACAAGGACTTTTGAATAATTTAGAGAATCTTTGTTTGAGTCGTTTACCACTCCTTTTATTTCTTCAGCACTTTGAGCAAAAAGCAAGAAATTTGAATAAATTTCTTTTGCAACACTTTGAACCTGTATTGCCGAAGCATTGAAACTATTTCCATAATTTACACCAACAACTTTTCCGCCACCTGTACCGCCGGTTCCACCTCCACCAATTCCACCTATTATCGTATTAACAAATGCAAATGATCCGACAACGATAATCAGTCCTATGATCGCAAAGGTTATCGCTTTTTTCGCTTTCCCTGTTTTTTCTTCTTCACCAGCTGCCGTCAAATAAAGAATACCTGCATATATGACAATCAAAACTGCAATAAGTCCTAAAAATCCAAGGACAAAATTTACAACTTTTAATGCATATTCACGTATATCACTTGATTGTGTAAGCGCAGGATTTATACCTTCTTTCCCTAGAGTAAGGCTTTCTCCAGGCTTGAATTGTGAAAAATCTTGACCTTGTTCTTTTGTTGTAAAAAGTTTTTTCGCTTCATCTTTCAAATCGTCCTGCCAATCCGCAGATGCCACAAGCATGTTCGCCGAAAAAAGTGTCGCAAAAACTCCTAATATTAAAGCAATTTTTGTTATTTTATTTATTCTATTTTTCATAGTGGTGAGGCACTTTATCTGATTATATTTTTTTTAAATATTTATAGCAATCTATTTTACCTCCGGCGTTGACGTTGCGCTTGGAGGAATCGCGCCTTCGGGCGTTGTACCGTAATATGGTGTAAATGTTATCAATGTATTCACTATCGCGAATGCGCCAAATGCCAATATTACGGCAATAACCGCAGCTGTAAATATTTTTTTTACTTTTGTCGTAGCCTCTTCATCGCCGGCAGATGTAACGTACAAATATCCTGAATAGAAAAGAGCAATGAATGCAATTATTGAAATAAATCCAACTACATAATTTACTATTTTTACTATTATAAATTTTGCAATCTCTGGATTAGGCATTGCTTCTCCGTTTTCTGGAAAAACAACTCCACGTATTACAACTTCTGAAAGCATAATCACAAAAAGGCCGGCAATCGCATAACCTAAATGTTGCTTTGCCTTCGTAAGCTCTTCTTCGCTTCCACCACTTGTCATTACTTTAAACCCACGAATTATTATTATAAGTACCGCACCTATTCCAAGGAATGCCTCTACAAGCCCTATAACATTTCTTACTTGAGCGACTGTCTGCTCTGCATATAGTTTTGTTACTGCTATATTTTCGAATGCATCGCCTTGCTCTCCAAAGAACATATTTCGAACAATTACCTCCGCAAGTTGAATAAGGATCATTCCCGCTATTGCGTATATAAGTGTTTTTTTAGCCTTAGCAGCATCTTCTTCATTTGTTGTTGAGATCAGCTTAATTGCCGCAACCACAATCATAATCATTGCAATTCCGCTAAGTGCTAATTTCGCCATATCTAAGGCGAAAAATACAGGACTTGTCAGTGTTCCCGTACCAGGTTGTGCATAATCAGGCGGTGCGTCAGGATGCTGTCCTGTCGTGAAACTTGGAAGTCCCGGACTTTGTGGGGTTTTCGTTTGCCCTCCTATTTCCTGTATTTTATCAAGAGGATTCAACGCAAATGCTTTTTGAGAATTACCAGCTAATGTAGCAAATGCATAAATCGTAAGTCCCATATTTATGAGTAGAAATGAGACCAAAAATGATTTTA
>CALRHQ010000055.1 GCA_943359415.1 Candidatus Peribacteria bacterium | reverse complement strand
GAGAATCTATACAATTTTCTTTTATAAAAATTGTGTATTTATCTCTTTGACGATGTGCGATTTTCACTTTGATTTTTGGCATGTGGATGGGTTTAATCTATTGCATTGTTTTTCCTACTGCTTTGATTATCGGTTCTGAATTTTTTAGCAATTCTTTGAATTCTTCCGGAGTTAATTGTTGTTGCGCATCTGATAATGCTTCTTTCGGATTGCTATGTACTTCAATAATAACTCCATCTGCTCCACATGCAATAGACGCTTTTGTCATTGGTTCTATTAATGATTTTTTGCCTGTGCCATGACTTGGGTCTACGATGATTGGTAAATGAGAAAGCTCTTTTACAAGTGGTACTGTTGCAAGTGCGAGAGTATTTCTTGTTTCTTTTTCAAACGTTCGTATTCCTCTTTCGCATAAAATCACATTAGGATTGCCGTGAGCGAGAATGTATTCAGCGGCAAGTAATAATTCTTCAATTGTGGCTGAGAGTCCGCGTTTTAATAGAACAGGTTTTTTTATTTTTCCAAGTTCTTTTAGTAATTGAAAATTTTGCATGTTGCGTGCGCCAACTTGAACTATGTCGCTGTATTCGCAAATTTCATCCAAAAATCTTATGTCTGTAACCTCTGTGACAACTCCCATTTTGTATTTATCTGCTACACGTTTAATAATTTTTAATCCTTCAATTTCAAGCCCTTGAAAAGCGTATGGGCCTGTTCTTGGCTTGAATGCTCCTCCTCTAAGTAAATGTACACCCATTTCAGCAAGTGGTTTTGCTGTGTTTTCCATTTGTTCTTCTGATTCGACAGAGCATGGTCCTGCAATTACTGCGAATGTTTTTGAATCTCCAATTTTTACTCCGTTTACTTCTATTATTGTTGGTGTTGGTTTTACTTCGGTGCTTACAAGTTTGTATGGGCTAACTACACGCATAACTTTTTCCACACCTTCAAGGGATTCCAAATGTTCGAGACTAAGTAATCTTTCTTCGCCGATTACGTTAATCACTATGCGCTCTATCCCAAATGAGGGAAGTGGTTGAAGTCCTTTTGATTTTAATTCTTCTACTATTTTTTCCGCGCTTTCTTTTGATGCGCCAAATTTCATTACTATTATCATGTCTTTTGTTGTTATTAGTTTTGGTTCAGTTTCTAAAGGCTAAGTATATAGATTCTATTGTTGCTACCTGATTTGTAAAGACTTTGTTTCCCATTGTAAGTTTGGGTTAAGAATATAAAAAAATCCCAATGCCAGTCTTGGCAGTGAGATAATGTGGCTTACTATAAACGTTTATCTCATGCCAAGTAGGTCAAAAAAATAAAAATATAAGTCAGCAACCCATTGTAATGGATTTTTGAGAACTGCTATTTTTACTTTTGATTCTTGCATGTACATTGTAAAGTAAGACAGTTGGAATGTTACTTTAATTCTAAATAAAGTCAAATTTTATGAAAAAAATTGTTGGCATCATAGGCGGTAATGGAGCTACGGGTAGCCAATTTGCTGGTTTCTTTAAAAAAATGGGATTTGATGTGATTGTTTCTGATATCGGTACGAAAATGTCAAATAAAGATCTTATAAAAAAATCTGATATTGTTGTTTTCAGTGTTCCACTTGAAAAAAGCGTTGAAATTATGAAGAAAGAGATCTCATCTTCTACAAGGAAAGATCAGATTGTTATGGATGTAAGTTCATTAAAGAAAAATCAACTTGATGTTATGAATAAATCGAAAGGGAATGTAATAGGAATGCATCCATTGTTTGGACCGACGCATGAAAAAATAAAAGATTCAAACCTAGTTTTTTGTCCAAGTAGATGCGATAAAAAAGTGTTTATTGAAATGAAAAAACTTTTCGAAAAACTTGGTTTTAAAATTATTGTTATGACTGCTGAGGAGCATGATAAAGCTATGGTTCTTGTTCAACTTATTCCTCATTTGAAAATTATTTTGGCTGGAGAAATGATGAAATTTTTTGGGGTTAATCCTGAAAAATTTTATGATATTGGAACCCCAATGTATAAGGTGGAAATGAGTTTTATAGGTAGAATCTTTTCCCGTGATGCTGGTCTTTGTACTGCTATTATTGCGAATAATCCTTATTCGAAAGATTTGATTAAATTCCTCGGAAAAACTTCTAAAGATTACGAAAAATTGATTTTAAAAAATGATATAAAAAAACTCTCAAAAAGATTTGAAAAGGTCAGTGAATTTCTTGGAGATTTTTCGAAAAAAGCTTTCAAAGAGAGTGAAAAAATTATTAATAAACTGTAATTATGTTAATAGATACACATGCACATTTGATGTTTCATGAATTTGATGAAAACTTTGAAGATGTCTTGTCTAAGGCAAAAGAGGCTGGTGTTATAAAAATTATTAATATTGGGTGTGACGTGAAGTCTTCTGAAGACGCAGTATTGTTGTCTCAAAAATATGAAAATTTATATGCAACTCTTGGAATTCATCCTTATGATGCTGTTTTGGCTACCAATGACTTGATGGAAGAATGGAAAAAACTTATTTCTGAAAATAAAAAAATTGTTGGAATTGGAGAATGTGGTTTAGATTATTGCAAGGCTGAGGTTCCAAAAGATGTACAAAAAAATGCTTTTAGGTTGCAGATAGATCTTGCAAAAAGTGTAAATGTTCCTTTAGTTGTGCATTGTAGGGATGCTTATGAAGATTGTTTGGAGATTTTGGATGAAAAATTTTCATTTGATGGAAAATATGTAGGAATAGTCTTTCATTGTTATAGTGGTACGTTGGATTTTGCTAAAAAACTATGGGATAGGGGAATAATAACTTCTTTTACAGGAATTGTTACTTATCCAAGTGCAAAAGAAATGCAAGAAGTCGCTAAAAATGCACCTATGGATATGTTTATGGTTGAGACTGATTCTCCTTATCTTGCTCCGCAAAAATTCAGAGGGAAAATGAATCAACCTGCGTATGTTGCGGAAACTGCTATGAAAATTGCAGAAATCAAAGATATTTCTTATGAAGAGGTTTGTGAAAAATCTACTGAAAATGCAAAAAGGTTTTTTGAAAGGATGAAGTGAATTTGTAGGTTAATGTAATTTTATTCTTGAATACTATTTGTTGTGTTTCTGATTGCCTGAATTATTTCCTTGTATTTATCTGGAGTTATTTGATTTGTAAATCCTAATTTTTCTGATTCTTTTGCTCGTTTTTCTGCGTGACTCACTTTTCGAAGTTCTCCTGAAAGGCCAACTTCTCCGTATATTACAGTTTTTTCCGGAATTGGTTTTTTTGTGTGTGATGATACTATTGCCATGAGTACGGCCAAGTCTGCAGCCGGTTCATTTAAGCGAATTCCTCCAACTATATTTATAAATACATCTTGGTTTTGTAGATTTATCTTGGCATGTTTCTCCAAAACGGCTATGAGTATTTGCAGGCGATTTATGTCGAAACCGTTTGCTGTGCGCTTTGGATATCCGAATGGACTTGTTGAAGCAAGGGCTTGTACTTCAACTAAAAATGGTCTTGTTCCTTCCATGGCTACTGTTATTACACTTCCTATTGCGTCTTTTTTTCTACCTTCAAGAAATTGTTCCGATGGATTTTTTACCTCTGTCATACCATTTTCTGTCATTTCAAAAATTCCGACTTCATTACATGAACCAAATCTGTTTTTTGAAGCACGTAACATTCTGAATTGCTGAAATCTGTCGCCCTCAATTTGCATCACTGTATCTACTAAGTGTTCCAAAACTCTTGGTCCGGCAAGATTTCCGTCTTTTGTTACGTGGCCTATGAGCATCACTGCAATCCCTGAAGTTTTTGCGACTTCCATTATTCGTTCTGTGCAATATCTTACTTGTGTTATAGAGCCTGCTGATCCTGGGATGTCTATGCTGGAGATTACTTGAATAGAATCTATTATTACAAAATCCGGTTTTTCTTTTCGGATAGTTTCTAAGCTTGTTTCGAGATTGTATTCATTCACAGCTGTGAGATTTTCTTCGTTTAGATTAAGCCTTTGTGCTCTTTCTGCTATTTGATCTACTGATTCTTCTCCTGATATTAGTAAAACTTTCTTGATTTTAGAAATATTGTTTGCAATTTGAAGGGTGAGTGTCGATTTTCCGATTCCAGGCTCACCACTGAGCAAAATCAAACTTCCTGCAACGATACCGCCACCTATTACGCGATCAAATTCTTCGATTCCTGTTAAAAATCTTGATATTCCTGTTTTGTTTGTATGAAGTGAAGAAGGGGATAGTGCTTCTATTCTTAAGGATCTTGGTGTTGATGAAATCCCTTGTTTGATAGGTTTCCCGACATTGATAACGTCTTCCATAAAACTATTCCACGCTTCGCAGTTTGGACATTTGCCAACCCACCTTTGGCTTTCATGGCTACAGTTTGAGCAAATATAGACAGTTTTTAATTTCATAATTGAGGATTAAACTGACCAGAGTATAGGTGAGTGTACGCTCACCGTCAAGATTGATTGTGTTGACGATCGTCTTGAAAAAATGTTTTAGAGTAATTCCGAATATAGTTTCTCGTATTTCTCAGCCATTTTTTGAGCGGAGAAATTTTCCTTTACTCGTAAAAATCCATTACTTGCCATTTTTTCGCGAAGTTGAGGATCTGCGATAAGTGTTTCTAAGGCTTCTGCGAGTTCTTTTTCGTTTTCCGGTTTGACCAAAATTCCAGTTTCTCCATCTTTTATTATTTCCGGTATTCCACCAACTTTGCTTGCGATGACGGGCAGGGGAGTAATCATTGCTTCGAGATTTACGAGCCCAAAAGCCTCTCTGCGCGATGGCAAAACAAAAATGTTCGAGCTTTTTAAGAGTTTTGGGATTTCTTTTCTTCTTCCCAAAAGCGTTACGTGATTTTCGAGTTTTAAATCTTTTATTAATTCTTCGAGATTTTTTCTATCAGGGCCTTCGCCTACAATTACAAGTTTGATATTTGGATATTTTTCTTTTACTTCCGACACTGCTTTTATCAAGTATTTAAGCCCTTTTCTCTCATGAAGTTCGGCTACTGAAATTATTATTAATGTGTTTTCATTTGTGCCAAAAATTTCAGTTTTTATTTCTTTTCTATCTTTTTCTGTGAATCTTAAAACTTGTGATTGCCACCAGTCTGTGTCGATTCCATTTTGGATTACTTCGATTTTTTCTTTATGTTCTGGGAAAAATTTCTTGAGTAGTTTCTGATTTTCTAAAGAAACTGTGACGATTTTTGAAATATTTTTTAATCCATATTGTTTGAATGCATTCTTAAATCCTGTGAGTTCAAATGGGTCATGCTCTGTTACTATGACTGGAATATTTGCTGATTTGCCAGCTAAAAAACCATAACGACAGCTTGCCGGATTCCATAAATTTAAATGTAGTATGTCGATTTTTTCTTCAGCGATTATTCTTCTCAATGAAAGGTAATGTACTGGATTGTGTTTGCTTTTTGCGTTGATCCTGAGAACCTTGATTCCTTCTTTGTCGAAATTTTCTACAAGTTTGTCGAGTGGTTCATTGTTGCTTACTGCGATAATTGGTGTAAATGCGTTTTTGTTTAAAAATTTTGCAAGCAAAAACATCTGGATTTCGGCTCCTCCTGCGAGTGGTGTGTCTGTGTAAAGTAATATATTTTTCACGTGTCGCAGTATAGCTGATTTTTTTTTATTGATAAAGTTTCGCATAGGTGGTAACTTTTCCCGTGCTTGTTTTCTTTAGGGTCAGTAGCTCAGCCGGTAGAGCAGTTGCCTCTTAAGCAATTGGTCCCGGGTTCGAATCCCGGCTGGCCCACCAGAAAAAAACAGTTCTGCCTTTAGGCAGAGATGATTTTTTCTTTTGCCAATAGGGATGAGAAGTTTATGCCCCGGAGGGGTAAATCCCGGCTGGCCCACCATTGAAAAGTGACTTTGCTGAAAGCAAAGGCGGTTTTCAATTTGCGGCGAGGGATGAGAAGTTTATACCCGGATGGTAAATCCCGGCTGGCCCACCATTGAAAAATATTCCGCCAAAGGTGGAGATGATTTTTCATTTTGTCAAATAATTAGTTTTGGATTCTGCTATGGAGTTTTGACTAATTTGTCCTTAACAACTAAACTTGTTTTAAGTTCGTGACTTTACGTATTATT
>CALRHQ010000054.1 GCA_943359415.1 Candidatus Peribacteria bacterium | reverse complement strand
ATTTGGATTTTCTCTTAAAACATCAAATGTTTCCTGCCATGATTCGAATTCTTCGGCCGACATTACTACTATTTTTGGTATGCCATTTTCCGTAAAAGTGTAATAATTTCCTGGTTTTTGGACTTCGTCACTGATCTTGAATATGTTTTTTCTGGCTTCTGTCATAGATAAAGTTGTTTTTGCTTTCATATTGTTTTACTTAAATTTTATATGTACATGATAACGTACATCCATGTATTTTTCAATCTAAGTTTGTTTCTTTATAACACTCCGACATTAAATTTACTTAAATTTTTCCTAAAATGTTGTATTATGCTGCCATGCAACATTTTTTTATAAATCAGGAACTGAAGGTGGGAAAGATTGTGGTTACAGATCCGGACCTTGTTCATCAGATGAAAACGGTGATGAGGTTTGAGGCTGGAGATAAGTGTGTATTTTTGGATGGGAAAGGGGCTAAAGCAAGTGGAGTTTTTGACGTTGTTGCAAAAAAGGAGGCTGTTATCGTTTTGTCGGAAGTGACCCAATGCGCTGCAAATGGCCGAAAAGTGAATCTTTATATCGCTTTGTCGAAAAAACCTGCAACACTAGAATTGATAGTCCAAAAGGCGACGGAGATTGGTGTTACGGATATTTTTCCTATAATTACGAATAGATGTCAGGTGAAGGAGCTTCGCAATGTACCGAGGTTTTTGGCTATTATAAGTGAGGCTGCGGAGCAAAGTGAGAGATGTATTTTGCCTGTGCTGCATGAGGTAATTTCTTATAAAGATTTTTTGGAAAATTTTCCGAAAGGTGAAGTTTTAGTTGGTGATGCGAGACAGCATGATGTGAGGTTGGGGGAATATTTGAATGGACGTTCGTCTAAAGAAAACGTAAGTGTTGTTATTGGTCCTGAAGGAGGTCTTACAGATGAAGAAATCTCTGATGCAAAATCCAAAGGTGCGAAAATCTTTTTACTTGGAGAGAATGTGTTGAGGATGGAAACTGCTGCGATTTCTGCGATTTCAATGGTTATGTTTGTTTGATGTTTTTATGTGATTATGTTAGGTTTAAGATGCTGTATTCTTGCCAATATATAATAAATTTATATGTCTGAAATTAATCAAATTTCTGAAGTTCCTAAATCTCGTTTATTACTGAAAGTTTTTTTGATTTTGTTGATTATTTCTGTTTCTTTATTTTTTGTGTGGAAGTTTAAGATTGGTTTATCTATGGCCGTAACGGTTGATCCAGTGAGTGAATCTTATAAAATTGGAGATATTATTAATATTGAAGCTAAACTTTCAAATTTTAGTCCTGTTCCTTTTTCTTCGATGACATGTAAGGATGTGCCTCTATATATTGTGACGAATAAACCTGTAAAAAAATCTGGTTCTATAAACTCTGATGATGGAATTGGTTGTCTTGAAGCTGAATCGGTCTATATAAAGCCTATGGAAGTTAAAAATAATCTTGTCACTTTTAGATTGGTTGATGATTCTTTAAAAGATTCTTTCGGTTCGCCATGGCTGAGTGTTGCTCCGGGAGAAAATGAAATATCAGTTGAATGGGGTGGTGCGTCGACTAAGTTTGTTATAAATGTTGTTAAGTAGAGTCGATGTCTCAAAATTAACTTGAACTCATGACTGTAAATTGATAAGATTCGTCGCGAACTTTATATATCTTTTTATATTTTTTAATTTATTTAAGATGTCTATGTCTACATATCTTTTTGCTTCGATATTCGGCATTAGTCTTGTTTCCCTTGTGGTGGCGATTTTACTTGCACGCCATGTTGTCAAACAAGATACTGGTACTGCAAAAATGCAGGAAATTGCTGAGGCTATTCGAGAGGGAGCGATGGCGTTTCTGAAAAGACAATACGTAACAATTGGTATTCTATCACTTGTTATGGTTTTTGTTATTCTTGGCGCATATGCTTTAAGTGGTGATTTTAATTATGGTTGGCACACTGCTTTGGCTTTTGTACTTGGAGCGGCTTGTTCTGCTCTTTCAGGATTTTTGGGAATGTATATGAGTGTGAAAGCAAATCTTAGAACTGCAGCTGCTGCGCAACACAGCGTAAACAAAGCTCTTAAGATGGCGATTCGTGGTGGAGCCTTCTCTGGTATTCTAGTGGTTGCACTTTCTCTTCTTGGAGTTGGTGGACTTTTCGTAGCTTACGGCGGAGTTGCAAATCCTACAGAAGTTCCTCTTCTATTGGTTGGTTTCGGATTCGGAGCTTCTTTTGTTGCCCTATTCGCACAACTTGGAGGTGGAATCTATACAAAAGCTGCCGATGTTGGAGCTGATTTAGTTGGAAAAGTAGAAGCTGGAATTCCTGAAGATGATCCTAGAAATCCTGCAGTTATTGCCGATCTAGTTGGTGATAACGTTGGAGATTGTGCAGGTCGTGGAGCGGATCTTTTCGAATCTACTGCTGCTGAAAACATTGGAGCGATGATTCTTGGAATCGCGCTTTTCCCTGTTTTTGGATTTAAAGGAATTATTTTCCCTCTTGTGGCTCGTGCATTTGGACTAGTTGCTTCTATCGTTGGAGTTATGGTTGTTTCCATAAAAGAATCTCAAGATCCAATGAGAGGCTTGAACAAAGGTTATTGTGTCACAACAGTATTATCAATTGTTGGATTTGCGATCTCAAGCTATTTGCTTTTGACTCCGTCAGCGGAATATCTAGCAGCTAATCCTTCATCAGCAAATGCATGGTTATGGTTCTTCGGAGCTGGACTTGTTGGTATTATTGCCAGCGTTGCGTTTGTTTATATTACTCAATATTACACAGAATATAAATATCGTCCTGTGAGAGAAATTGCAGAAGCTTCTGAGACAGGAGGTGCTACAAATATCATCAGCGGTTTCGCTGTTGGACTTGAAAGCACAGGTCTTCCTGTACTTGTTATCTCTGCTGCTTTGATGGGATCTTATTATCTTGGGAATGCTACTGGAATAATTCACGGTGGACTTTATGGAACTGCTGTTGCGACGATGGGAATGCTTGCGACTGCGGCTTATATCCTTGCAATGGATAACTTTGGACCTATCACAGACAATGCTGGTGGAATCGTTGAAATGTCAAAAGCTCCTGAAGAAATCAGAAAGAGAACAGATCGTCTTGATGCTGTTGGAAACACAACAAAAGCTCTTACAAAGGGTTATGCTGTTGGATCTGCGGCTCTTGCGGCATTCTTGCTTTTCTCTGCTTTCCTAGAGGCTGCAAAACTTACAAGCATCGATCTTGCTAAACCAATTGTTTTCGTTGGAGGACTTATAGGAGCTATGCTTATCTTCGTTTTCTCTTCATTTGCAATTCGTGCTGTTTCTCGTGCTGCAGGTTACATCATCAATGATGTTCGTGCTCAGTTTAAAGAGAAACCAGGAATTATGGCAGGAACTGAAAAACCCGATTATGCTAGATGTGTAGATATTTGTACAAAAGGTGCGCTTAAAGAAATGGTACTTCCAGGACTTGTAGCTGTACTTGTTCCTACAATTGTTGGATTTGCTCTTGGAGTTGAGGCTGTTGGAGCGACTCTTATGGTTGGAACTATTGCCGGTGTTGTTTTGGCGCTTACTCTTAATAATGGAGGAGGTGCTTGGGATAATGCTAAAAAATATATTGAAATGGGAGCACATGGTGGAAAAGGTTCATTTGCTCATAAAGCTGCGGTTGTTGGAGATACTGTTGGTGATCCGTTCAAGGATACAGCAGGTCCTTCCCTACATGTTTTGATCAAACTTTTGTCTACTTTGACACTTGTACTTGCACCACTTTTTTTGTTGGTACAAAAATAAGAAGTTTAGTTTAGAATTAAAAAAGGAGTCGATGTAAGGTCGACTTCTTTTTGGTTTGTTTATAAAAGAATCTGGCGTTTTTTATTATTTTTGTTTGATGTAATATATTTTCAAGGTTACGTAAAAAAATATTTTGAAAATTTTACTTTCAAATTTGGAATATTGTACAGGAGTGGATGGGAGTTTGTTCCAATATGTTTTTCATGGGATTAAATATTTGTTTTGTCCGAAATTTATACAAATGCGAATTTTGAAAAAAGTTGGAAATATTATTAAAAGAGAAAATCCTGATATTTGTTGTTTTCTCGAGATTAATAAAGGGGCTTTAAATAGGGCTCTTGTGAACCAAATGAAGGAGTTGTCTTCGCTGGTGAAATATTCTTTTTCTGATACGGAAGTAAAATATTCTGTCAACAGTATTCTTAGATATTTGCCTTTTTATAGCTCAAATTGTAGTGGCGTTTTGGCGAAGAAAAAGTTTGGATTGAAAAAATATTTTTTGAGGAAATCTGCAAAGGGATTAGTGTATGAAATTTTTTTGAATGATAAAATCTCGTTATTTTTTGCTCATTTTTCTCTTTGGAATTGGGCAAGATTATCTCAATATGATGCGATTTCTAAAATAATTCTTGATAGGGAATCTGAAGGTAGAGATGTGATTTTGTGTGGAGATTTCAATCTGTTTTGGGGGCATGAACATTTTCAAAAATTTGTAAAATCATGCAATTTGAATGTTGTAAATACAGCTTCTGATAAAACTTTTCCTGCATATCAGCCGAAACAAGTGATAGATCTGTTTTTGGTTTCAAAATGGGTGAAAGTGAAAAATCTCAAAATTTTGCATGGTCAATTTTCCGATCATTTGCCTGTTATGTTGGAAATAATGTGATAAAATTGTTTTAATTATGCCAAAACATTGTAAAAAATGTGGAGTTGAATTCGAAATTGAGGATAGTCCTGTATGTTTTGATTGTAATAAAAAAGCTCATTTCTGTATGAGAAATGAGAGAACTTTGTATAGCAGGAAGTGCGATGCGACAGGGGAAAATATGGTTTCGATGTTTCCGCAAAGTAGTCCTTACAAGGTTTATAAAAGTAACTATTGGCATGGTGACGGGTGGGACGGCCTTGATTATGGAAAGGATTTTGATTTTTCTAAATCTTTTTTTGAACAGTTTAATGAACTTATGATTGCGGTTCCAAAGTTTAATCTGTTAAGTTTGCAAAATGAAAATAGCGATTATTGCAATATAACCGGTTGGAATAAAAATTGTTATTTGGTTTTTGGTGGAGATTTTAATCAGGACACTGAATATGGAACACTTTGTTTCTATAATGAAAATTCTTTGGACATTGATTACAGTGAGAAAAATAAAGAATGTTATTTTTTAAATGACTGTGGAAATTGTTACGCCTGCCAATATGCTTTTGACTGTGAGAATTGTCAGGATTGCGCTTATATAAGTGATTGTACTGGATGTAATGAATGTGTTTTGTGTACTAGTTTGGTTAGAAAATCTTACTGTATTTTGAACAAACAATATTCGAAAGAGGAATATTTTGAGAAGAAAAAAACTTTGATAAATGGTTCGTATAGGCAAAGAGAGGAAAATTGGAAAACTTTTTCGAAATTACGTGATGAAAGAATTGTTAAAGCGACTCACAATGTTTCTTCTGAAAATTGTACCGGTGATTATGTGAAAAATTCCAAGAATTGTGAAATGGTTTTTGATGCCTTTGATGCTGAAGATGTGTCAAATGCTATAATGGTTGTAGGCCTTAAGGATGCGAAATGCACGGATTATGCCGGGCATGGTAGTGAACTTCTTTTTGATTCGATGACTATTGCAAAATGTCACAATGTCTCTCATTCATTTTCTGTCTTGAATAGTTCTGATATTTCTTATAGTGATACTCTTTTTTCTTGTCGTAATTGTTTTGGATGTATTGGTCTAAAAAATAAACAGTATTGTATATTTAATAAGCAATATTCGAGAGCGGAATATGAAGTTTTGACAGCTAAAATCATTGAGCATATGCAAAAAACCGGTGAATGGGGTGAGTTTTTCCCTGCATATGTTTCTTGTTTCGGATACAATGAATCAACGGCAAATTTGTATTATCCTTTGACCAAAGAAGAAGCAATTTCTCAAGGATTTAAGTGGACTGAAATTTCTGAAAGACCTTATCAAGGAGAAACTGCTGTGGCTGCCGAAGAGCTTCTTGATGACATAAAAGACATCACTGAAGATATTTTGAACAAGCCTATTGTGTGCGTGAAATCAAAAAAACGTTTCAAAATTACGCCGAAAGAATTTGCATTTTACAAGAGATATGGTTTGCCAATTCCTAGATTACATTCAGAAGAAAGATATGCAATTCGTCTCGCGATGCGCAATCCAAAAAAGCTTTGGAATAGAAATTGTGATAAATGTGGAAATGGTGTCGAA
>CALRHQ010000053.1 GCA_943359415.1 Candidatus Peribacteria bacterium | reverse complement strand
CACTTTCTACAGCTTTCCAAATATTATCCGGAGTAAGGCCATCGGTCGTAGGATTTTGTTTTGATAAAGATTTAGTGAAAATATTAAGCAAAACTTCGGCATCAGAATCAGAATTTACAAGCCTTTGATCTTTTTCAAAAATCTCTTTTTTAAGTTCTTGCGAATTGAAAAGATTTCCATTATGAGCAATCATAACCCCATAGGGAGAAGGTCCCAAAAATGGCTGAATCTCATCTTTTACTCCTGCTCCAATCGTAGAATATCTAGTGTGGCCGATTCCGGCATAGCCTGTCAGCCTTTTCATATGCCTTGTGTGGAAGACATCTTTTACCAATCCTAAATCTTTTCTTACATGAAATTTTCCATCATAAGTTATCATACCTGTGGCATCTTGTCCGCGATGCTGCAAAGTGACAAGTCCATCGTATACATCTTGAGCGACATAATCGTGTCCAAAAACTCCAAGTACTCCACACATATTTTGTTTATTAAGGAATATTGTTTAATCGTTTTGCCGCATGAACAGTATTTAGCATAAGACAGGCAACAGTCATCGGCCCGGCTCCACCAGGAACAGGAGTGATATAGCTTGCCTTTTTCGACACATTTTCAAAATCGCAGTCTCCACGTAGTTTTCCATTTTCCATTCTGTTGATTCCTATGTCAAAAACAACCGCATCATCTTTTACCATATCAGCAGTAATAAGATTCACTTTTCCAACTCCAACGCACAAAATATCAGCTCTCTTCGTATGAAAAGCCAAATCTTTTGTATGAATGTGGCATACGGTTACAGTCGCATTTCTATTTAAAAACATCGTTGCGAGGGGCTTTCCGACGATATTACTGTGGCCAACGACAACGACTTCTTTCCCTTCAACCGGAATTTTATAATATTCAATCATCTTAATCACTCCAAGTGGAGTACACGGAACTAGATCTTCAAAATCAGTACTTAGGAACATTTTTCCTAGGTTATAAGCGGTAAATCCGTCTACGTCTTTTTTTGGATTAATAGCGCGAATAACATCCGGAACATAAACATGTTTTGGGACAGGCAATTGAACCAAAATTCCGTGGATAGTTTCGTCCATATTTAATTCCTCGATTTTCTCTATCAGTTCAGCTGTCGTGACACTTTCCTCGAAATCAAATTGTTCCCAGTCTATGCCTGTTTCAGCGCATGCAAGCTGTTTTTGTTTAATATACGAAAGAGAAGCAGGATTTTTACCTACAAGAATCACGGCTAGCTTTGGCAAAACATGATTAAGTCCAAGTCCAGCGACTTCATCTTTTAGCTTCAAAAGCATTTCCTTTGCAACCTTCCTGCCGTCTAGAAGTTGCATAATTTTTGAATAAAAAATAAATGGCTTCAGAGACATTTCTCTAAAGCTATTTCATAATATCTTTACCGAAGGTAATCGTCAATACAGTTATATATAAGATCTGCAGTTTCAGGGATTCCTTTTTGTACTTGAATTTTTTTCCATCCATACTTTTCCGCAAGACCAACTAGAACTTTTTCACACTTTTCAATCAACACATCATTCGTTTCGTGCACATGCTTCTTTTCTCTAGATTTTTTATCGCGTTTTCCTTCAAGCATTATCGCAAAATCTTCCTTAATCAAATATTTATTCATCTCTTCAAGCCATTCAGTCGTAAGCCCTTTCGCTGTTCCCCAAGCGATTCCTGTGCCGATATAATCTTCTGCAATTATGATGTATCCTTCATCAAGAAGTCGAAGAATCTCAGGTTCATATTGGTAACGATTCAAGACAAACCAAAGCTGAAGCTCATCTTCGGAAATTTTTTGTGAACCGCCGCGCAGAACATCATTCAAAAATGGTCCGGTAGGGGACAAATCATAAATCGGATATTTCACATAAAAAACTTTTCGCCCTTCCTTTTCCAAACGCTCAACTAAAAGTTTCGCATGAGTACTTTTTCCGATGTTATTGATTCCGTAAATTGTGATTAACTTTCCTTTCATAGTATAAATAATTTATTCAGTCATTAATCATTGCCCATAGCCACCAGTACTTCCAAAACCACCACGACTTTCTTTGAAAATTTCATCGCTTTCTTGCCATTCAAATTTGTCGATTCTTACAAAAACTCCTTGTGCGATTTTTTCCCCGCGTTTGATTTCTGCTGGCACATCACGAAAATTATAAACCAAAACTTTGATTTCGTCTTTTTCTCCGCAATAATCATGATCGATAATTCCAAAACCATGTGGGGGACTGATACCTTTTTTCGAAGGTGCAGAACTTCTGGACGCAACCACAAGCATGTATTTTTCAGGAACCTCAACGATGAGATTTGACGGGACCATAGCCATTTCTTTAGGATTCACTATCACATCTTCACGCGCAAGAATATCAAAACCGACAGCTCCGTCTGTTTCATACATTGGAAGTGGTAGAGTTTTGTCTATACGTTTGATTCGAACTTTCATAACTTGGTCTTCATTTATAGCATTTTATCGTGTAAATTATACATTGCACATAACAAAAAATCGATGACAAAAATTCTGCATGAACTAAAGAAAATTTTCTATTTTACAACAAATTTTATTCTTACTACAAAAGATGATATAGATTTTGCTGTCGGAGGTCAGGCGGTGATTGAGGGCGTGATGATGCGCTCGCCAAATTCAGTTGTGATTGCAGTAAGAAAACAAGACAACTCGATAAAAGTTCATGCGAAAAAACATAAATCAATAATTCATAAATATAAATTTCTAAATATTCCTATCGTTAGGGGAGTAGTAGGACTTATCGAAATGATGGGAATAGGAATGACGGCAATAAATTTTTCTGCAAATGAAGCGGTGGAAGAAGAGGACGAGATTAAGGCAAAAAAAGAAAATCTTGAGAAAAATTCGGAATTAAGTGAAGAAAAAAAATCAACTTTGACGAAAATTTTCGAAACCGGAATGTTTGCATTTTCAATAGTACTTGCCTTGTCCGTAAGTGTCTTTATGTTCAAGTTTATTCCACTTTGGCTAACCACACTTTTGGATGCACAATTTCCATATATTCATGACAATTATATCGTTTTCAATTTTATAGATGGAGTTTTAAAACTTTCTATTTTCTTGGCCTACATTTATATCCTTTCATTCATACCAAGTTTCAGAAGAATTTTTGAATACCACGGTGCAGAGCACAAAAGTATTTTTACTTACGAAAAACATTTAGAGTTAACCGTCCACAATGCAAAACCTCAATCAAGATTTCACCCACGTTGTGGAACAAGTTTCATTTTAATAGTTTTTGTTTTGAGCATTTTGGTTTACATGTTTGTACCAAAACAAGAAATCTTCTGGCAGAACTTGGGATTAAGAGTCATGGCACTTCCTTTGATTGCCGGGCTTGCATATGAATTTTTGAAATTCAGCGCAAAATATAGAGAAAGCAAATGGATCAATCCATTCGTAGCTCCGGGGCTGGCACTTCAACGCATCACAACAAAAGACCCAACCGATTCCCAACTCGAAGTAGGTCTAAAATCCCTGAAAGAGGCACTGGAAATCGAAAATGCTGCATAGTTGTAGGGAAGAGATGGAATAAATAATTCTACGAAATGTGCTGTTTTCGCTAAAGCCTTTTAGTTAGATTAAGAGTACCGCAATCATTTCTTTAGAATCATTTATTCCATCTCTTCCCAATAATCAACACGGTAGTTTCTGAAAGCAAATTTTATTTGGAGCTTAGGTTAGTTTGGGAATATATTTGAGGGATTATTACGTTCGTTTTAGATAAAAGAAAGGGATTAGACTTTAGAAGTCTAATCCCGAAAGTGTATTCCCAAACTAACCTGACTCAAGCAATGATTATTTGCTTTCAGAAACAACGCTATTCACCTCCAATGGAACACCAGGCCCCATTGTAGAAGCAAGTGTCATTGTTTCGATATAAGTTCCTTTAACACTTGCAGGCTTTGCATCAATCACAGCTTTTACAAGAGCCTTAAGATTATTCTTTAATTTTGCATCATCAAAAGAAATTTTTCCAAAAATATTGTGTAGGTTAGCTTCTTTATCAACACGAAGTTCAACTTTACCTTTTTTGATATCAGCGATCATTTTTGTGACATCAGGGGCAACAGTTCCACTTTTTGGATTTGGCATAAGTCTCTTTTGTCCAAGTATTTTTGCGACTTTTGAAAGATCCTTCATTTGGTCTGGAGTTGCAACAGCAACATCAAAATCAGTCCATCCTCCTTCAATTTTCTGTATAAGATCAGCTGTTCCAGCCATAAGAGCGCCGGCAGCCATAGCTTCTTTTACTTTGTCATCACCAACGAAGGCAACAACAGTAACTTCTTTTCCAGTTCCTTCTGGAAGAACAACAGTTGTACGTAGATTCTGGTCAGCCTGTGTAGGGTCAAGACCAAGTTTCATGTGAATTTCACAACTTCCATCAAACTTTGTTACAGAAGTTTTCTTCAACAAAGCGAGAGCTTCATCCATCGGATAAGCCTCTTTGTCTACAAGCTTTTTAGCTTCGACATATTTTTTACCGTATTTTTTCATCTTGTTTATAGTTAAGTGGTATTATCGCCGTAATGGCTCCCACGAAATAAATATATTTGTTTAGCCCTGGACTGTTACGCCCATGCTTCTTGCAGTTCCAGCAATAATTTTTACCGCTGCATCTAGGTCATTTGCATTCAAATCAGCCATTTTGATCGTAGCGATTTCTTCAAGCTGAGCACGTGTTATCGTACCAATTTTGTCCTTGTGAGGCACAGCTGATCCTTTCGCAACCTTCACAGCTTTCTTGATAAGAACCGCTGCCGGAGGGCTTTTTAGAATGAATGTGAAACTTCTATCGTCAAATACGCTTAATTCAACCGGAATAATAGTATCTCCAAGTTCTCTTGTTTGATTATTGAATTCAGTACAAAATTGCTGAATGTTTACTCCATGAGGTCCTAAAGCTGTACCAACCGGTGGTGCTGGAGTCGCTTTTCCAGCCGCGATCTGTATCTTGATTATTGTTAATAATGATTTTGCCATTTTTCTTTCTTTAAAAAATACTTAAGAAGCTAGTGCGTAAATGTAGGCATATTTTAAGGTTTTTTAATAAAAAGTCAATCAAAACTCCATATCAAGAAGTTTGATAAGATTTTGGACTTGAGGGTGGTATTCTTTTGGGTAAGAAAAACCATAAATTAAATTGCCAAATCTCACTGTCAAAAACGCAACATTTTGGCGACGAGAATCATTCATGAAAAAAGAACCGTCTCCGAAGGAATTAGTTTCATTTATCTCTATATCAAGGCCTTCCGAACCACGTGTTTTCAATGTTTCGTACACTTCATTTGGGGCATTCATTGGCCCAACATCAATGATGTAAACTTTACACAATATGGAGTCTGCAGACTTGATAACATTTTTGAAAATTTTAAGATCTTTCAAGTCTTGAACATAAATTGTTTTATATAAAAATCCGTCAAAAGCTTCCGTGTCTAGAGTTGTATTTGTAAATCCGGCACTTTTTAGTTGATCTTGGTTCAAATAAACATTCAAAATAGAAGGTTTAAATTCGCTACTTTCAAAATCACTGGAATCTCCTGAAATAGTAGTCTGGGGAGAAGGAATAGTCGTTCCGTCAGAAGAATTTTCTGATAAATTGCCTGAAGTAACAGCGTTGAATTCGCCAGAGGTAACAGGCAAATCTACAGTATTCAAGCCGTTTATATCGCTTGAGCTTGTCGGAACATCAAGTCCATCGCCAAATTCAGTAGCTGGTAAAGTCGAAGGATCAAGCCCAACATCAGATGTAGGAGTTGGTTGCGTTGTAGAAGCTGGATCCTGTGTTTTATCAACTACCTCTCCTGGTACGGCGTCAGCTCCAAGCACATTTGCACTAAGATTTATAGAATTTGGAAGTGGATTTGTACTCTCGTTAGTGAGGGAAGTTAGCTCAAGACTTGGCCAATATTGATTTGCTACAACCTGAGCTGAAACAACGACAACAATTAAAGTAAGAATAACGGTGAAAACCGTAAATTTTCGCATAACTTAGAAATGAGGAAATTCCTTAAAAACAGGATAAAAGATTTCATACAGAAAATCAAGAAAAATGGAACTTTATTTCACGCAGATTTCATTCTGATAAAAAGAAATATGAAAAGAAAGGTGGAAGTTTTGGAATACACATAGGAGCGCATTGCGTCTACGTTTTTCACACAGATAAAGAAGTAAATATGGATGGAAAGGGAGTTAAATATCCTTGAGAGCGCATTGCGTTCGTTTTAGGAAAAAGATCGAATACGAAAAAAAGAAGCCTAAGCTCGAAAGGGTATTTAACTCCCTTTCCATTGC
>CALRHQ010000052.1 GCA_943359415.1 Candidatus Peribacteria bacterium | reverse complement strand
GATGTTGTCGATGGTGAAGGGTTTTTGTTTGAATCTGGGGTTTCTATAATTTCCCATATATAGGAGGTTATGTTGCCATCTTTGTCGTAAGAAGGGGATGCATCGAAAGTTATTTTGCCGTTTAAATCAACTATGGGGGTGTCATTTGTCACTTCCGGAACAGGTGATGTGTTTAAAGGAAATGGATCTGATGTGTCGGGTAATGAGTCGTTGTCATCATTTGTATCGGTGTTGTTTCCAATTTTGTCATGATCTGTGTCCACCTGTTCTTTTGAGTCTAAGGGAAACGCATCGGTTTTGTCGTTCATCCCGTCTCCGTCTGTGTCCGCTTTTAGAGGATCTGTTCCTGCCTTTAGTTCTTCTGCTTCTGAAAGCCCGTCGCCGTCATCGTCCAAGTCTGCATTATTTCCTATTCCATCTTTATCTGTATCTAATGTTTCATTTGGATCAAGAGGCATGCCGTCTAATTGATCAGGTACACCGTCATTATCATCATCAGAGTCAAGATTGTCGCCTTTGGAGTCTCCGTCTGTATCGTGTTGTTCTTTTGGGTCTAGCGGGAATGCATCGGTTTCATTGACTACGTTATCTCCATCCATATCTGTATCTTCTGAATTTGTTATTCCGTCATGGTCTGAATCTTGTATGACATTTATGTAATCAACGATCCAGTTGTTATTTGGATCATCTATTTCCGGTTCCCATGGGAAAATTTTGACTGCAATTTTCACTTCACCGTAATTTAGTGGAACCCAGTCCATAAATACATCATCTGTTTTATGCTTGAAAATAGAGATTGCTTGATCTCCACCTATTTGAGTTCCGTTTGCGTAAAATCTAACTACTCCAAGCAAATCTAATCCACTTTGATTTACTACTGTTGCATATACTCTTATGTTTTTTCCTTCCATAAAAGTATCTGTCGAAAATCGTATATCTTTTGAATTGATTGAAATATCTCCTGAATATGAAGCAAAAGCTGTAAGTGGAAATATAAGGCACAAAATTGTGACTGCAAAACCTTGCGCAATTAATCTGTGACAATTAAAATTTTGCATTTTTTTCACTTAGGATTAGGTTATTTTTCTTCTTCTACTGCAATTTTTGTTTGTTCTTCGACTTCTTCTACTTCTTTTGAAGGCAATAAGTTCTCTATTAATGAGATTGATGCAACTTTATCATTTTCATGCATTCTCATTAAGTAAACTCCTTGAGTTGCTCTTCCTTGAGAAGGAATATTTTTTATGTTTAATCTTATGATTTGCCCAACTTTTGATGCGATGATTAAATCTGCGTCTAAATCTTTATTTAAAATCTTTGCTCCAATAACTTTTCCTGTTTTTGGCGTTATGTTCGCTGTTTTTACTCCTGTACCTCCACGTGTTTGAGTTCTGTAATCTTTTACTGAAGTCATTTTTCCAAGTCCATTTTCCATAACTACCAATAATTTAGAATTTTCTTTATCTTTGATAACATTCATTTCTACAACTTCATCGTCTGTTTTGATTTTTATTCCTCTTACTCCGATAGAAGCTCTTCCCATTGGACGGGCATCATCTTCGTGGAATCTTATAGATTTTCCATTTTTTGTGACAATTATTATTTCATCTCCTTTTGAAGTTTCTTTTACCCATTCAAGAGAATCGTTGTCTCTTAGTTTTATGGCTATAAGACCGCTTTTTCTTACGTTTGTGAAATCTCCGACAGGAGTCTTTTTTACTGTCCCATTTCTTGTTGCTATAAGTAGGTATTCTTCTGTTAATTTTTCACCACTATTTAAAATAGCAGTAACGTATTCATTTTCTTGTAATTGAAGTAGATTTACGATTGCTTGGCCTTTTGCTGTTCTTGATCCAAGTGGAAGTTCGAATACCGGAAGCCTGAAAACGCGTCCACGGTTTGTGAAGTAAAGTAGCTCTTCGTGATTTGTTCCATATACAATTACCCTTATTTCATCTTCATCTTTTGTTGTTCCACCGATAATTCCTTTTCCTCCACGACCTTGCGTTTTGAATGAACTTGGAGGCATTCTCTTTATGTAGTTTTCACGGCTTAACATTACGATCATTTCTTCATTTGGAATAGTGTCTTTCTTTGAAATGCTGTCGACTGCATGTGGAACTACTTCAGTTCTTCTCTTGTCTGAATATTTTTCTTTTACTTCGGCAAGTTCGTCCTGCATTATTTTTAGGATTTTCTTTACGTCTGCAAGAATTGCTTCAAGTTTGCTTATTAAGGCCATTTTTTCAGCCAATTCATCTTCGATTTTTTGTCTTTCGAGGCCTGCTAAAGTCTGGAGTCTCATTTCCAAAATAGCTTTTGATTGTTCGTCGGAAAGTTCAAATTTCTTTATCAACGCTACTTGCGCTTCTTCTTTTGTCGGAGATTTTCTGATTGTTTGAATTACCGCATCGATATTGTCCAATGCTATTTTCAATCCTTCTAAAATATGTGCACGAGCTTTTGCAATTTTCAGATCATATTCCGTTCTTTTCGTGATCATCAATTTTCTATGAGTAATGAAATACTCAAGAACTTGTTTTAGGTCTAAAAGATGCGGTTGAATCTCGTCAACAAGCGCAATCATATTCATATTGAATGCTGATTGTAGCTGTGTGTATTTGAATAATTGGTTTAGGATTTTTCTTGGGAAAGAATCTTTTTTAAGCTCTATAACTACACGAATTCCATCTTTATTCGATTCATCTCTGATGTCTGAAATTCCTACAATTTTTTTGTCCCGAACAAGTTCTGCCATTTTACTAACCAAGTTTGATTTGTTTACTTGGTATGGTATTTCTGTCACGATAATCGCGTATTTTCCTCCTTTTTTCTCCACAATATCTGTTTTTGCTCTTACTACCATTCCTCCACGACCCGTCATGTATGCTCTTTTGATATCTTCAATGTTGTAAATAATAGCTCCAGTTGGGAAATCTGGTCCTTTTATGAATTGCATTAAGTCTTCGATTGTACAATCCGGATTGGTTGAAAGGTGCATTAATGCGTCTACTAGTTCGCCTAAATTGTGTGGGGGAATAGATGTCGCCATTCCTACTGCGATACCTGTAGAACCGTTTAAAAGCAATTGTGGAAGCTTTGCTGGAAGAACTGTAGGTTCTTGATGTCTTCCGTCGTAATTATCTCTAAATGAAACAGTTTCTTTGTCTATATCCTGAAGCATTTCATCTGTAATTTTCTCCAATTTTGCCTCTGTGTACCTCATTGCGGCAGCGGAGTCTCCATCAATTGAACCAAAGTTTCCTTGTCCTCTTACTAATGTATATCTCATTGCGAAATCCTGAGCCATTCTTACCATAGAATCGTAGACGGCACTGTCTCCATGTGGATGGTATTTTGCTAACACCTCTCCCACAACCGCCGCTGATTTCCTGAATCCACCTGAAGATTTTAGGCCTATTTCGTTCATGGCGAATAAAATACGCCTGTGTACAGGTTTAAGTCCGTCTCTTACATCCGGAAGCGCACGTGAAACGATAACGCTCATCGCGTATTCCAAATATGAAGTTTCCATCTCCTCAGAGATGTTTCTCGGTTGAACATTTCCGGCTGAAAATAGTTTTTGTTCTACTTCTTCCTCTTTTGTATACCCACTTTTGTCTTCTTCTTCTCCTCCTATATCATCATCATCTCCTTCAAGGTTTAATTCTTCCTCTGTTTCTGTTTCTTCCTCGGACATTTTCTTTTTCTTCTTTTTGTCTTTCTTCTCTTCGTTTTCGTTATTTGTTTGGTCGTTTTGCTTTCCCTTTGTCATTGTTTTATATTTAATATTTTTTGCCGCCACATCGTATCATACTTTTCCCCCTTGTAAAAGAGCTTAATTTTTGCTAAAATGATATGAATATTTCGAAATAGTAAAAACAAAAACTTGCATGGATCCTAAAAGTACAAATACGGCTGTAGTTACGGACGATAAAATAAAAGATTTAAATAAAAATGTTTTTTCAGAGAAGAACGTACAAAATTTGGAAACCCCAGATTGGCTTAAGGATGCATCTAAAGCGTCTAATGAGAATAAGATTAGCTATGGAGATGCAAAAGTAGATATTAAGTCTGATCGGCCCACGATGACTGAATTGGGAGAAAATCCTGATTCTATGATTGAAGTGACTCCTTCGCTTGAAGTGGTACAAAAGGCTGATTTTGAAGCTGCAGGAAAGCTTCAGAAAGCTGGGTATGATCCAAAAACAGGAAAAAAAGTTGCCAAAGATTTCTTGTCTCAGACTTTTTCTGATATGACTTCTGAGGTTAAAAAAATGACTGGAGGTCTTGAAGAAAAAGCTTCTGTGTCTGTAAAAGCCGTGAAAGATGAAGTTACTTCTGCTCCTGTGCCAGCTGCGATTGATGCTGCAAAAAAGAAATCAGTTTTTGATAATTTGAAATCTTTGTTTGTTTCAAGTGATGCAAAACAAAGAGCGGAAATTGTTAAAGCAAATCAGATTGAGGCGGCTAATTCTAAAATGTCGGCTGAAGAAAAAAAGAAATATATTGAAGCTGAAAAGATTTATCAACAAGGACTTTCTGCGATAAAGGATTTGATTTCTCCGTCTGCGATGGAGATTAATTATGATTCTTTGAGGTTGGATGGTCTTTATACAAAGTCTTTTTATGTTTACGCTTATCCTCGATATTTGGAAGCAAATTGGCTTTCTCCTGTTGTAAATTTTGATGTTACGATGGATATTTCACAATTTATTTATCCGATTTCTTCTGAGGAAATCATGAAGACTTTGAGAAAAAAAGTTGCGCAAATGCATTCAAGTATTCAAATCTTACAAGAAAAGGGGATTGTACGTGATCCTGCACTGGAAACTGCGCTTGAGGATGCGGAACAATTGCGTACTGAAATTCAAAGAGGACAGGAGAAATTTTTCCAATTCTCTCTTTATTTTACTGTTTATGCGGATAGTGAAAAGAAACTTGAAAAGGTTTCAAAGCAGCTTGAAAGCTTGCTTGCCGGTCATCTTGTGATGACAAAGAGAACACAACTTCAGGCGGAACATGGCTTAAATGCTTGTTTGCCGATGTGTTTGGATGAACTTTATGTGATTCGTAATATGAATACGAGTCCACTTTCGACAACATTCCCATTTACTTCTTCTGATCTTACTTCAGATAAAGGAATTTTATATGGATTAAACAGACATAATGACAGTTTGGTTATATTTGATCGTTTTGCTCTTGAGAACGCTAATAGTGTTGTGTTCGCCAAGTCCGGTGCCGGAAAATCTTACGCTGTTAAGCTTGAGCTTTTACGTCTTATGATGATGGGAACTGACGTGATTGTCATTGATCCGGAAAATGAGTACGAGGCGCTTGCAAATACAGTTGGAGGAACTTATTTGAGACTTAGTTTGAACAGTGATCGTAGAATTAATCCTTTTGACTTACCTCAGCCTTTTGAAGGAGATGATGTTCAGCCTGGAGATTTACTTAGGTCAAATGTTATTACCCTTCACGGACTTCTTAAACTTATGCTTGGAGGTGTTAATCCTGAGGAGGAATCAATCTTGGATAAAGCGTTGATAGATGTTTATGCTCTTAAGGGAATTACCATGGAGCTGACTGATCCTTCGACTTATGAACCACCTACGATGGAGGATTTGTACAAGGTTCTTAGCTCTATGAAAGGAGCTGAATCTCTTGTTCAAAGACTTTCTAAGTTTACGACAGGTTCTTATTCTGGAATTTTCAATAAACCTACAAATTTGGATCTTTCAAGTGGAATGATGGTTTTCTGTATTCGTGATCTTGAAGATGCATTACGTCCTATTGCGATGTATATCATTTTGAATTACATCTGGAATAAGGTCAGAAGCAAGCTAAAGAAGAGAGTTCTTGTGATTGATGAGGCGTGGACAATGATGCAACATGAAGATAGTGCGAAATTTTTGGCAGGACTCGTAAAACGTGCGAGAAAATATTACCTTGGAGTTACGACTATTACTCAGGACGTTGAGGATTTCTTGAAAAGTGCTTACGGAAAACCTATTATCACAAATTCATCTATTCAGCTTCTACTAAAGCAATCTCCGTCTGCGATCGATTTGCTTGGAACCTTGTTTAATCTTACTCAAGGAGAAAAGTATGTCCTTCTAAATAGTGGAGTCGGTCAGGGACTTTTCTTTGCCGGTCTTAAGCATGTGGCTATGCAAATTATCGCATCATTTACGGAGAATAAGATCGTGACGACAAATCCTGAAGAACTTTTGACTCAAAGAGAGGCGAAATAGCATCAAAACTGTTCCAAGGCTTTGTCTAGCTGCTTTGTTGCGTCTGTTACTGAGATGTCAGGAGCGATTCCCATTTTGTTTATGCTTGTTCCTTTTGGGGTAAGCCATTCTGAAATTGTATATTTGAAAAGTGAGCCGTCTTTATATGTGTTTAATT
>CALRHQ010000051.1 GCA_943359415.1 Candidatus Peribacteria bacterium | reverse complement strand
AATACAACCCAAACCACCATCCGTCAAAGATTCTTGCAATCAGCCAAAATATTAAGAAGCAAGGTATAAAAAACAACTCACATTCTAAGCTCAATTCTGATATAATTCAATCCGAGAATCACTCACAAAAATAATATGGCTAAAAAAATTGAAGAAATCTATATAGGAGAAAATTCACCAGAATTTTTAAAACATATCGTACAAAGACCTAGCGCAAGCCTTATAAGAGTTATTACAAAAGAAGGGATAACGACAGAAGACATTGAGAAAGGTTTAGAAAATAAAACTTTTACAAAAAAATCACGCACAGAAATTTTCGAATCATTAGATAAAAACGCTTGTGGAATAGGCTTAACAGGCGGTGGAGATTGCGCTGGAATCGCAGATTTATTGTCTTCACTTGGCCTAAATCTAGATCCAAAATTCACAATGCTCGGCATAAAAAATGCAGGAGCAGGACTTGTAACAGACCCAGAAAAATTCGAAGATCAACTGATAATAATCGATCAATTACTTGCAAAAGATTTCTCAGGCCAATCCTCTACTCCACTCAAATCAGCACGAATAAACGCCATAAAAGACAATCCAGAAAATACAAAAGCAAATATATCTCCATACAATTTTGTTTACGGAACAGGCGGAGATGATCACCTAGGATTACTGGCCGCAATTGCAGAAGCATTTTCCGAAAAAACAGTCGTCGGAACTTTCAAGAGCATAGACGGAGATGGCTGCATAGAGGGAAAACCAGCACAAATGCTTGGATTCAGAACAGCCATGAAAAGATATCAGGAAGATTTTTGGGCAATAGTACAAAATGCATACACACACGATCAAACACATGTAGTCGAATTCTTCGGCAGGAAATCAGGTAAATTACCATTTGAAGCTACGAGAAAATTTCCGATAAATTTCACAGATTTGCCAAAAGAAGAAAAAAGAAAAATAGAAGAATTTCGTGATGGAATATTGATTTTAGTTCCGGAAAAACCAACTTCACTAAAAAAAATCGCGGAAGAAGTTAAAAAAACAAAAGAACGCGAAGGATTTTGTGTTGTTGCAGTAGCAGAAGGATTCATACCAACAGACTTAGAAGAAACTGCACAAAAAAGCGAAAATCAAAGCATTGATTCATTCGGGAATATCGCAAATTTATCAGGAATTCGTCATGTAATAATATCAGCGATTCAAAAATTTGCAGGTATAAACAAAGTAAATGAACTTCTCGAAAATTACACAGCACGTGGCGCAACTCCAACAAAATATGACACAATAATGGGAGAAAAAATCGGAAAACAAATGGCAAAACTAATAAACGAAGGTATCACAGGAGGACATGCAGTAGTCTATTTTGAAGGAGCAGATGCGGAAAAAGAAGAACCGACTATCGTTCCACTCATCGATGTAAGCAACAAAAACACACTAAATAACTCAGATCTATACAATGACGAAATGTTAAGAGAAAACGGCGTTTTTTGGTAAAACAGGTCTATTGCTTGCAAAGCATATAGTTTCAAGTTACTATCAGCCAGCTAATTATTTAATGACCCAAAAATCATGACACACTATACTTGCAAAGGAGAATGTAATGGAATTTCAGAAACACCAGTATCATGCGGAGCTGAATCTTGCTCACTACACAATCACCCACTTGCAGAATGCAATTGCGAAGATGGTAGCCACAAAGGAGAGGAAGCTGCTGCTGAAGAAACACCAACAGAAGAAGCTGCACAGTAATAACATTTCGAAGCAAAACAAATGCTTAAAAAAATGCCGTAACGATTATGGCATTTTTTAGTTGCGAATCACGACTCTAACATTCACATTTTTTCTTCTCAATCGCAAGCTGACCACAGGCAGCCTTTATTCCCCTACCATAGCGATATCTTTGAGTTACAGTGAAACCCTTTTTTTCTAAATTATCTTTGAATCTTTTTACATTCCAACCAAGAGAAGGACTGAACATTCCGGTAGGATTATACATGATAAGATTGATGAAAAATCTCTCTTTCGAAAGAAGTTTATGCAAACCTTCTACGTCTTCATCCGTATCATTTACTCCATCAAGCATCAAATATTCAACCATTATTTTCCGTCCGACTTTTTCATAATAATCATTCAAAGTTTCCATCAAAATAGCCAAAGGATATTTTGCATTCACAGGCATCAAACGTCCTCGTTTTTCGTCAGTAGGAGAATGCAAACTTATCGCTAAATTAACTTGAAGTTTTTCCTCCGCAAGACGTTTTATCCCTTCGATAAGCCCACAAGTTGATATAGAAATATGTCTGGCACCCATGTTAAAATAATTTTTATCATTCAATATTCTCACAAAACCCATTACATTATCATAATTCAACATCGGCTCACCCATTCCCATAAAAACGACGTTCGTGACGACAGCACCCTCTTTTTTCAAATATCTCGAAAAGAATAAAACTTGTTCCAAAATTTCAAAAAGAGTCAGATTTCTTGTCACACCCATTTTTCCTGTCGCACAAAAAGTACATCCCATAGGGCATCCAACCTGACACGAGATACAAGCAGTATTTCTTCCATCTTCATGTCTCATCAAAACAGCTTCAATCCTCGCACCATCAGTAAGAGAAATCAAAACCTTCACAGTATCTCCATTCTCGGAAATAAATACTTCAGCAGTAATTTCTAAAGAACACTTTTCCTTTAGTTTCTCGCGTAAATCCTTCGGCAAAGAAAGCATCTCGTCGAAATCTTCAACAAAATTTTTAAAAAGAAATTGCTTAACCTGTTTTTCCCTAAAGGCAGGCATACCTTCTAAAACTTCTTTTAATTTTTCTAAATCCATATATTAGTGATGACTTGTTGTCGCGATCTTCAAGAACACCAACGTCAAGAATCCAAACACAAGCGCCTGTATAAAGCCTACGAAGATCTCAAGACCATAGAATGGCAATGGAGCTGCATATGGAACCAAGAAGGTTATTACAAGCAATAAAACCTCTCCAGCGAAGACATTACCAAAAAGACGGAAAGAGAATGAAATCATTTTTGAAACCTCAGACATAAGCTCAAGCAATCCAACAAAACATCCTACAGGATTTTTCAACGGATTGATGAAAAACTTTCCACCATACCCTTTAAATCCAAGCATAGAAAAGCCAAAAATCTGACATGCAGTAACTGAGATCAAAGCTAAAGCAAAAGTCATATTTACATCTGCAAATGTCGATCTCAAAATCGGAACAAGAATTTCGTGCCCGTCATGAGTTTCCCAAAGACCAATACTTCCAAATCCAGGAAGAAGTCCCATCCAATTTGAAATAATAACATACAAAAATATAGTAGTAACAAGAGGGAAAAACCTCTTCGTTTTTTCTCTGTCTCCAACAATTTGATCAAAGAAATTAAAAAGTCCACCTATCACAATCTCAAAGAAATTTTGAAATCCACCAGGCACAAGCTGATATTTTTTATTTCTCAAAACAAGTGCAATCGCCAAAAGCACACAAAGCGTCAAAACAGAGGTAATATGTGTGTTTCGGACAGCAAAGCTTCCGATGTGGAAGACAGGTTCTGAAGCTAATGTTGGTGGTATAAACTGAGCCATTTTCCTTAAATTATATTATTTTTTCTTAGGTGGTTTCCCCATAACAACTATATCTTTTGTCTTAACATACACGATCCCAAGTGCCGCAACCATCGATAGGATAAACCCTACGAAGATAAATATCGGGAAACTATTAAAATATTTATCAAGCAACACTCCTCCTCCTCCAAATAACAATATCGGCATTACAATCATAAATCCTAGGCTTAATGCGAGGCCATACGCTGACCACATCTTCGCATCTTGTTTTTTAACATCCTCAGGATTTTTAGGCATTACATCTATTTGTTAAATGGTGATCGTCCTCCGCTTCTCCTCTTTCTAACAACTTTAAGCCTAGACAGAGCTCTCTCAAGCTGCGCAACAGCCTCTGCATAAGATTCTACGTCAGTTCTCTTCTCAGACATAATTTGCTTAGCTCTTTCATGCGCTTCTTGAGCCCTCTTTTCATCAATTTCAAGTGACCTTTCCGCTGAATCCGTAAGTAAAGTAATCATGTTTCCATCAACTTCCAAAACTCCTTTCGTGACATGAAAAAATTCTTCTTTTCCTGAAACTTTCATCTTAAGTTCACCAGCCTTAACAGCCGAAATGATAGGAATATGATGAGGCAAAACAGTTATCTCCCCTTCCGTAGTCGGAAAAGATACAGACTCCACCATTCCTTCATAAAGAATTTTTTCAGGTGTAACTATTTTTAATCTTATTTCTTTCATATTTTTTTATTTTACTTCATCAATTCCACCAATCATGTAGAAAGATTGTTCATCTTTATCATCATGTTTTCCTTCCAAGATTTCCTTAAATCCACGAACAGTTTCTTTAAGAGTCACATATTTACCTGGACGCCCTGTAAATTGTTCAGCAACGAAGAAAGGTTGTGATAAGAATTTTTGGATCTTTCTAGCTCTCTTAACGGTCAATTTATCCTCTTCAGAAAGCTCTTCCATACCAAGAATCGCAATGATATCTTGCAAATCCTTATATCTTTGAAGAATTTTTTGAACACCGGAAGTGACTTGGTAGTGCTCTTCTCCCACGATATTTGGATCAAGAATTGTAGAAGTTGAATCTAGAGGATCAACAGCAGGGTAAATACCAAGCTCAGTCAAAGCTCTATTCAAAACTACAGTCGAATCCAAATGTCCGAAAGTTGTAGCAGGAGCTGGATCTGTAAGATCATCAGCAGGAACGTAAACCGCCTGAATAGAGGTGATAGATCCTTTTTTTGTAGATGTAATACGTTCTTGCAACGCTCCCATTTCAGTAGCAAGTGTTGGTTGGTAACCTACAGCCGATGGAATACGTCCAAGCAGCGCTGAAACCTCTGATCCGGCCTGAGTGAAACGGAAAATATTATCAATGAAAAGTAGAACATCTTGTCCCTCCTCATCACGGAAATATTCGGCCATTGTAACACCTGTTAGACCAACTCTCTGACGAACTCCTGGTGGTTCGTTCATTTGTCCAAACACCAAAGAAGTCTTTTCCAAAACTCCACTTTCCTTCATTTCGTAGTAAAGATCATTTCCTTCACGAGATCTTTCTCCTACTCCGGCAAACACAGAAAATCCTCCATGTTCCTGAGCAATATTACGAATCAACTCCTGAATAATAACAGTCTTGCCAACTCCGGCTCCTCCGAAAAGTCCGACCTTTCCTCCTTTTACAATAGGACAAATCAAATCAATAACTTTAATTCCTGTCTCAAGAACTTCAGTTTTTGTAGATTGATCTTCAAATTTTGGAGCAGGCCTGTGAATAGGATATTTTTTCTTTGATTTTGGTGGTTCTTTGTCATCAAGAGGATTTCCAAGCGCATCACACATTCTTCCAAGTGTTTCTCTTCCAACAGGAACAGTGATTGGCGCTCCTGTAGCCACTACTTCCGAATGTCTTTGAAGACCGTCTGTAGTCCCCATGGCAACAGTTCTCACTTCATTTCCACCAAGATGTTGTTGTGTTTCAAGAACAAGTTTATCTTCCCCGATCATAACTTCCAAAGCATCATAAATATTTGGTAATGCCTCACCTTCAAATGAACAATCTACTACGGCCCCGATAATTTTTGTTACTTTTCCAGACATATTTTTTTAAGTTAATTGGATTTAAGTTTATATTTAAGAGATTGCAGCACAACTCGATGTAATTTCCGATATTTCAGCGGTGATTGCAGATTGGCGTGCTCTATTATAAGTCAAAATCAAGCTTGAAAGTAAATCATCCGCCGCACCTGTCGCATTTTGCATCGCAACCATTCTTGCCGCAAATTCACTGGCAGTTGTTTCCAAAATAGCTTGGAAAATTTGCATATTAATCATCTGTGGAACGATATTATCCAAGATAAATTGTGGTGACGGCTCAAGCTTATACTCTATATCTTTTTCATGAGGCGGAACAACTTTTGAAAATTTAGGACCGATTTCAGAAACCATTTCTTTAAAGACATCTATAGAGAACGGAAGAAGTGTTCGACTTACAGGTTTTTGTTGAATTACAGAAAGGAAATCAGGATAAATCATTACGATTTTATCATATTCCCCTTTCTCGAATCCTTTTACGGCAAGCCTTGAAACCATCATTGCATCATTGAAAGACGGACGTGCGGTAAACGCAGGAAAAACCATATCAAGTTGTTTACCCATTCTATGCAAAAAATCGGCTCCTTTCTTTCCGGAAACAATATAATGAAGCGCAGCAGTTGGATAAGTCTCTTCAAGACCCTTTATAGTCTGCACAGCTTTTTTGAAAAGATTTGAATTAAGCCCTCCGCAAAGACCTTTATCTGTGGTAAAAAATAACACCAAAACATTCTTCACTTCTCTTTCTTTCAAAAACGGATGCAAATCAGCATGTTTTTTTGAAAGTTTCGACA
>CALRHQ010000050.1 GCA_943359415.1 Candidatus Peribacteria bacterium | reverse complement strand
ACATAAAATGGGGAGAAAGTAAACCGTGATTGATGTTGGTTCAAAAGATGGAGGTTTTTTACTTCTTCTTTTTGTTTGGTGCGCCTCCTAGAATAGGTTCAGAAATTATTGAAGTTGCGTCCGGAGATGTTGTGCTTGAATCTGATGTTTTCTCTGTGTCGGGAGGTGGTGAATTTTCGATCTTTATCTCTATCGCAGAAGAAGTGCTGTATCCGAGCTTATCTATAACTTTTACAACTATCAAATGTTTGCCAGGAGTGAAGAATTTTGAAAATGTTAAGTATCCTGTATATGGTGCTACATTTGTGGTGAATTCTTGTTTGTCATCTACGAAAAATTGTACTTCTGAAATTCCATTTTTTGCCTCTGCCTTCACGTCTATCACTATTTTATTTTTTGTGTCTCCAAGAGAGATTATTGATTGTGAAACAGGGCTTAGTATTGAAATTGTAGGTGGATTTTTTGCTGTTTCCGCTGTGTGAATATTGTCATATTCTGTTGGTGGAACGCCTATCATTATTTTTATACCTGATGTTTCGTCTATACCTCCAACTGAAGTTTCACCTTCTTTGAGCGCTGTGTCTGCTTTCGATGCGAAATATTTTCGGATATCTTCTTTGAAAATAGAAAGTTGTGGTGGAATTTCATAGTTTTGATAAAGCACTTCCTGCACTGCATCTTGTGGAGTGTATTGTGTGGCCAGTAATCCCGAAATTTTATCAATTTTTACTTTGTAAAATGAATTTGTTTCAACTTCTGTCGGAATTGAAAAGCTAGGGAATATGTCAGTTATTATTAATGATTTTGGAGTATTTGTTCCAGGAAGTTTTCCTGAAGCTGAAGAGACTGAAACTTCTTTTATCCCTTCAGGTTTTGGGAAAGATTCTTCCGCAAGATTTTTTAATGCATATGACATTACTGCGTTGAAAATTGGTGCAGCTGTTGTGACTCCGTCTGCAGAATATGCCAGTCCTGAGCCATCTGTGTTTCCTGTCCAAACTCCTGTTACGATTGTTGGCGTATATCCGATTGTCCATGCATCGGCAGGTGCAACAGTTTTTCCTTTGGCTTCTTTCTTGTTTTCTTTTGTAGAGGTTCCTGTTTTTGCTGCATTTGTATGCCCACTTACATATAGTCGTGAGCTTACGGCATTTGATTTGTCTGACAAAATACTGTTTATGCAATATGCAATTTGTGGATCCAAAACTTCGTCAAATTCTTTTTGTTTCCATTCTTCCAAAACGTCTCCGTTTGAATTTATGACCTTTAGGATTGCGCTTAGTTCAGGTTTTTTTCCGCCATTTGCAAATGTTCCATACGCTGTAACCATTTCTGAAAGTGGAATTTCTCCGGCCCCGATTGCCAATGGATAGCCATAGCTATGAGATTTATCTAACGTTGTGATTCCCATTTTTGCTGCAAGATCTATGATCGGACCTTGTTGTCCTGCAAGAAAATATGCTTCGACTGCCGGAATGTTTCTTGACTGTCCAAGTGCGCGACGAATAGTGAGTTGTCCAAGCCAGTTTCCGCTGTAATTCTGAGGTCTATCCGTGCCTACTTTTAGAGGTACGTCATATAGCGGTGTTGCCGGAGCAAAGCCATTGTAGAATGCTTCTGCGTAAACAATAGGTTTAAATGAAGATCCTGGTTGGCGTGGACGGACTACTACGTTTACATTTCCATCAATTTCTTCGTTGTAATAATCACGTGATCCGACCATTGCAAGAATCTGTCCGGTTTTTGCGTTTATTGTAAGAATTGCGGCATTGTTTGTTCCATAACTTTCCGCATTTTTTTTGCCTATTTCTTCCGCTGTTTTCTCGGCATAATCCTGAAGTTTAGAATCAAGTGTCGTGTAGACTTTTAATCCACCTTTTTCGACTACATCTTTTCCGTATTTTTCCTCAAGAAGTTGTTTTACGTAAAGAACGAAATGAGGATGTTTGATTCTTTCCACATATTTTTGGAATTGAATATTCTGTAGCTGAGTTAAGGCTTCTTTTCTTTCTTTTTCTGTTATTGTTCCGAGCTCAAACATTCTTTTTAAAACAAGATCTGTTCGTCCTTGTATGTAAATTTTTTGACCATCACCAAGATCCACAAAACTTCCAATAAGTCCGCGAACATAATCTACAGTATTTAAATCTGTTTCTCCTTTTATATTTCTATATCGAATTTCTTCCTGAGTAAATTCTTTTAAAAGATGTGAATATTTATTGTTACCGTAAGGATTATATTTTGTTGGTGCTTGTGGAAGAGAGGCGAGGACTGCGCTTTCTGCCAAGGTAATATCTTTTGCTGTTTTGTTGAAATATATGTGCGCCGCTTTTTCTGAGCCGTAGGCGTTGTTTCCGTAAGGAATGCGGTTTAAATAAAGTTCGAGAATTTTTTTCTTTTCATAAGTTCGTTCCAACCTGATAGAAAGAATCAGCTCTTTTGCTTTTCTGACATAACTTCTTTCTGACGAAAGGAAGCTGTTTTTTACATATTGTTGCGTTATTGTCGATCCTCCACGACGAACTCCTAGTCCGAAAACTTCATAAAGTACGGCTCTTCCTATTCCAACCATATCAAATCCGCTGTGTTCCCAGAATCTATCGTCCTCGATGGCGACTGTTGCATTTATTAAATATGGAGAAATTTTATCATATGAAATTTGTTCTCTATTTTCTTCTCCATGGATCGTGTAAAGCAATTCGCCGTCTTTGTCGTATATTTCTGTTGATTGATCCGCCTGTAGTTTTTCCAAGTCGTTTACGTCCGGAAGCCCAATCGAAAGAATTCCGATTGTCCCTACAAAAAGCACGATTGAAACCATGATAAAACCAACTATTGCCGTTGATCCCCAAAAAATTATTTTCTTCTTTGTTTCCGCATCTTTTTTAGGCCAAAATCTTTCTGGTATGATTTTTTTAAGCATGCGCGTATTTTAATACAAGATTGGCTTCAAGTAAAGGGTTTACCTCTGTTTTTGAAGTTTTACATAGATTGCCATCGAGCATTGTTGTCCAAATTTTTGAAGGAAGTCTGTTTCTATTAATCTAAATTTTTCCGGATCTTTGGAGTACATGTTTAAAGATCCTAGGTATTCATTTGCCACGAAAAGAGGAATGGCTATCAATGTTTTGAATTTGTGGCTTTTTGCCAATTGTCTGCTTTTATGTAAATCGGCTGATTCGACGTTATCTATGAGTAAAGGTCTTTTTATCTCAAATGCATCTTGCGCGATACTGTTGCTGAATTCTATTCTGTTTTTATTTTGCCATTTTTTGTCTATTCCCATGTGAGCGGCCATTTCGAGAAATTTTGTTTTTTTGTTGTATAGTCTTAATACTGATGCATCTGCTTTTGACAGTAGAACTATTGCTGACATTATTAAATTCAGTAAGGATTCCAGTGTTGAGATTGAAACTGCTGCTTCTGTAATCTCTGCGAGATAATCCATTTGTCGTCTTTGAAATCCTAATTCTTTGTATGCATCCTGAATAGTCTCAAATCTTTTTTGAAGTTCTGTAGAAGTGCGTTTTTGATTTGCAATATCTCTGTATGAAATCAGGTAGCCTATGAATTTTTCTTTTTCATCTGTTACTTTTGATACGGAAACTGAAACCGGAATTTTTTCTCCATTTTTTGCCAATCTGTTTGTTTCGTAATTTCGAATTACTTTGTTTTTTTCTACTTCTTCTATGAGTCTTTGATTCGCATCTTCTTCTTCTTTTGGAATTACCATGTCTATGCTTTTACCTATGACTTCCATTTCTTTGTATCCGAATATTTTTTGTGCACTCGTGTTCCAAAGTTGGATTTTTCTGTTTCTATCCAGCACGACTATAGCTTCCATTGAATTTTTGACTATCTGGTTCGAAAGTCTTTCTTTTTCCGCAAGTTTCTTTAATTTTGATAAATTTGTGAAAATCCCTATTGTTCCTCCACTTTTTGTCGGTGCGCCACTTATTAACAATGGAATTCTTTTTCCGCTTTTTGATAACATATTTGCTTCGTATTGAGACGACACTCCGTGCTCTCTCAGTTTGTGATGATCTTCTATTATTTTTTTACCTTCATCATCAAAAAAGTCAGTGCAATACATCTTTAGGGCTTCTTCAAGCGTATATTCTGATGTTTTCTCGAATGTTGGATTTACGTATATTGTGTTGTGTTTTTTGTCTCCGACCCATAAACATTCGTTCATTGCTTCCGCAATGTTCTCGGATTGTACGGCCTCATTGAGAATTTTCCTGTCGGTAAGGCTTTTTTTTATGGACATTTTGATTGACAATATGTGTTGTATTTACTATCATTCTCCCCTAAAATTTGACTATGTCAAGAAAATATGTCAGAACCAGAGGATAAAACAAGAAAAGGCGGTCGGGATGCGGATGAAGATCAGGTTGACAGTGGTCGTGTTGAAGCTGTGGATGATAGGGGTGTTGATGGATCTCCTTTGGCAGAAGATGTTTCCGCTCCTAAGGGAATTGTTGAAGCTAGAGCTACTGGAATACTTGATGCGGAAGATAGTGCTAAACCTTTTATGCTTGCTGAATATGGTCCTGCCGGAAAAAGTCTTGATGATTTTTTCCGAAATGAAGCTCTTTCTCATAAAGGAGCTCTTGATGCGATTAGAGGTATTTTCCCTTCTTTGGGTGAAGAGGATTTTGACGTGAAGGCTTTTATCGGTAATATTCCTCCAAAGGCTCTTTTTTCGACCTCTAGTTTTCCTGGTGCAGTAGCGATCGCCAAGGAAGAGATGATGAGAGAAATGCGTAGAGAAGTTCTTGGTGATTGGAGAGGAAATAGACGTGCTTTTTTAAAAACTTCTGCATTTGAAAGTGGAAGAAATGGTTTTAATGTTGAAACTGCCTTGAAATGTCCACGGTTTATTGGGGACGATCAGGATTTAACAGGTCTTGGAGTTTCGGAAGAGGACGGGAAAGATCCTTTGCAGGCATTGAGGTATAAAATTCTTTTTTTGAAGGCTTCACATGAAGCTTTTCCAAAAGATGATGGTCATAGGACTGCCTATATGGCAGCGCAACTTTCTACTTTGATAGGTAAAAATGTTGGAGCGAGGTTTTCTATTCCTCTTTCTGAGGACCAACGTATTTTTGATATTCCTTCTTTGGCTATGTTTAAAAAGGGAAAAGACGTAGAAAATGCGAGAATTTTTATAAAAGCTATTTTATCCCTTATACTTCCTGACAAAGGTGATAACGAAGATGGTAGCGATGCTTCTCTCTTTGATAAAGAAGGAAATTTGACCGAATATATGGTGCAGGAAGATTTTGTTTTGGTTGACCTTATGGGCCTTGCGAAAAAAATGGAAATTTATAAAGATTTCAAAGAAATTTTTGCCGCTATATTTAAATTAAGGCATCTTAGTTTCGTTCAAAAATTTCATTTGAGTAAAGGTAAATCAAGAAGATCTTTGATGGATAATCTTGTGGCGATGAAAGAGCATTCCGGAGAGCCTGCCAGTGTTTTTTCTTTAGGGCATGGAGATGGAGTTTTGGAAAAAGAGTTGCTTAAGCAGGAAGAAGATCCGATTGTTTCCGATGTTACAGGAGTTGATTTGCATGGCAAACCTGATTTGGATTTGGTTGAAGATGTTGAAATTAGAGATAATATGAAACTTGTGAATGTCGCGAAAGGAAAAGATACCGATAAAAATAGAATAGAAAGGGTGTTTGCTCAATTTGATGGGCAGGCGGATATCGGTGTTGCTGCGGATAGTCTTCATGAAACAGAAAATCCTTTTGCTTATATTTTGAAATTATATGAAAAAATTAAACCCGGTGGATTTCTTTATGTAACTGATCCTATTCATTGCCAAGCAACTGATAAAATGACAAGTGTTACCCTAAATCCTTTTGACAACACAAGACATGAAAGCTCGATGCTTTCACTCGAACAATATTTTGAAATACTCGGATATCTTACGATGAAGGGGGCTAAGATTTATGATATTTCTATTACTCCAAGTGCGTATGCCGGATATAATGATACTTTTTGGCGTATCACTTTCTCTATAAGGAAGCCGGATTTGACTGCTGATGATGATGAAAGAAGGGATAGTGCTCCCTATAAATTACCTATAGAGAATATTAGATGGGGTATGGAAATTATTTCCAGTGAAGATGTTTTCAACGTTTGGCCGTTAAGTTGTGTAAATCCGGCAGATAGGGAAAAAGTTTTGGAAATGATTGAGCGAAAGTTGGGACGTAAGGCTGAAGATTTTGGAATTCCTGATTCTGGAGATTTGCCTGAAGAGGAAAGCCTGTTTTCTCGAAGAAAAATTACATTTGGTGATGTTAAACCTGTTGTAATTATGGGGCTTTTGGGTGGAGGTGAAGATCTTGCAAATAGAGCTAATGAGCTTGTTCATGCCGTTTCTCCGTATGGGGCTGTTTTACCAAGGCTGTTTGCAAATTTGAGAAATTCGCCTATGAATGGAAACTTTATTG
>CALRHQ010000049.1 GCA_943359415.1 Candidatus Peribacteria bacterium | reverse complement strand
ATCGCAAAACATTTTCGAGATTACTTGGATGATCCTTTGGATGAAGTTTTTGCGGTGGATATAAGTGAAGATGCGCTTGAGGTTTGTAAAATCAATATTGAACAGCATGGTCTTGAGGATAAAGTTCAGGCTTTTAAAAGCGATCTTCTAGAATTTTTGGAAGATGATGAGGTTTGTGATATCATTCTAGCGAACTTGCCTTATGTAGGAGAGGTTGAAAATAGATTTGTTGAAAAAAATGTTGAAAAGTTTGAACCGAAGCTTGCACTTTTTGGTGGTTATGACGGCCTAGAGTTGTATAAAAAAATGTTTCAACAGATTAAGGAAAAAAATGTGAAGTTTAAGTTGATGATTGGGGAATTTGGCTTTGGGCAGGGAAAAAGGATGAGTGAGTTGTTGAATCAATATTTTGAACAAGATGAGTGGATGATTGAAAAAGATTTGGCTGGAATTGAAAGAATATTTGTTGTTAAGAAAAAATATTAAAATTGCATTATGCTGTTTGATAAACTTGAAAAAATAGATAAGGAGTATATCGATATTCAAAATGAATTATCTGAGCCTTCAGTCACTTCTGATATGGGTAAGTATAAAACTTTGTCTAGAAAGTATAAAATTTTGGAAAAGGCGCATGCTTTGACTCTTGAATATAGGAAGGTTTTGAATGCGAAGGCGGATGCTGAAGAGATGTTGGCGCAAGAAAATGATGCTGAGTTGAGGGAGATGGCTGAGTTGCAAAAGAGTGAAGCTGATGCGAGAATTATTGAGCTTGATGCGCTTGCTAAGCTTGAAATTTTGCCTAAGGATCCTGATGATGCGAGAAATTGTATTATTGAAATTCGTGCTGGAGCTGGTGGAGATGAAGCTGCTATTTTTGCCGCAGAACTTTCTAGAATGTATTTCCGTTTTGCTGAAAAACGTGGGTTTAAGGTGGAAATTATGGATAAAAGTGAGGGAGAACCTGGATGTATTAAGGAAATTGTTTTTTCTGTGATTGGAGATAATGCTTATGGAACTTTGAAATATGAAAGCGGAGTTCATCGTGTTCAGAGAGTGCCGGTGACGGAAAGCCAAGGTAGAATTCACACCTCTGTAGCTAGTGTTGCTGTGCTTCCTGAGGCTGAAGAAGTTGATGTTAATATAAATCTAAATGATTTGAGGATTGACGTTTATCGTTCCGGTGGAAGTGGTGGGCAGAGTGTAAATAAGACTGAATCAGCTGTTCGTATTACACATGTCCCGACCGGAGTCGTGGTTACTTGTCAGGATGAGAGGTCTCAGATTAAAAATAGAGCTAAGGCCATGAAAGTGCTTTTGACTAGATTGTATGATCTAGAAGAGGAGAAACTTAGAAAAGAACGTGGAGATAACCGAGCGAGTCAGATTGGAACAGGGGATAGAAGTGATAAAATTCGAACTTATAATTTTCCTCAGGATCGAATTACTGATCATCGAATTCATAAAAGTTGGAGCAATATACCTGCCATAATGGAGGGAGAAATCGATGATATAGTTGAAAGTCTTCATGCGGCGGATCAGGAACAAATGCTTGAAAAGGTGGGGGAGAAGTAAGACTATTTTTCCACAAAGTGGCATCCAAGGGATTTTTTTCTCTTGTATGCTGATTTTAGGATTAGCAGAGAGGTGATTGCCATGTTTGATGTTTCTGCGATTTCTTGGTTTGTGCCGTTCATATTTTTAAGTTCTTTTGCTATGCGTTCCATTCTTGGAATAGCTTCTTTTTTTATTCTTTTGAGATTTCTTACGATCCCGGCATATTCCCACATTATCTTTTTTATTTCTTGTTTTAGTCTTTCTGCTAATAAAGTTTCTTTGGAATTTTTTCTTAATATTTTTGGAGCGTTGAATTTTGTTTGTTTGATTTTTTGGTGTGGTATTAGATTTTTGGCTATCTGATTACTAAAAACCAATGCTTCCAAAAGTGAATTTGAGGCCAATCTGTTTGCTCCGTGGACTCCTGTATATGAAACTTCACCGAATGCGAAAAGGTTTTTTACATTTGTTTGTCCGTTTAAATCGACTTCAATTCCGCCACATTCATAATGTGCGGCAGGAGTGACAGGAATCAAATTTTTTGTCATGTCGATTTTGAGTTTTTTTAATTTTTCATATATTTGTGGGAAACGTTTTTTTAAGTATTCTCTGGATTTATGTCTTATATCCAGGAAAACCTGTCCGTTTTTTTGTTGTTGATAAATGGCTTGTGCAACAACATCTCTAGGCGCGAGATCTTTTAACGGATGGACATTCTCCATAAATCTTTCACCTTTTTCGTTTACTAATTTTGCACCTTCTCCTCGTACCGTTTCTGAAATTAAAAATTTTGGGGATGTGTTTTTGTTTAATGCTGTTGGGTGAAATTGTATAAATTCTATGTCTTTTATTGTGCATCCAATTTGGCTTGCCATTGCTATTCCATCCGATGTTGCGATAGAGGGATTTGTCGTTTGTAAGAATAATTGTCCAACGCCTCCAGTTGATAAAATTGTTTGGTCTGCAAGAATATTTTCGATTTTATTTTTGCGAATTATTTGTATGCCGACGCAAGAATTACGTTGAAAAAGACTCTTTTGTGTCAGTAATCTCATGGCAAATGCGTTTTCCAAAATCAGAATATTAGGGTGCTCTCTTACTCGTTTTACAAGAATTTTCTCGATCTCTTTTCCTGTATAATCTCCTACAAATGCGATTCTTCTTTCTGAGTGTCCTCCTTCTTTTGTTAGTGAAAGTTTGCCGTTTTCTTTTTGAAATTCAACTCCCAAATCGATTAGTCTATAGATTGCCTCTGCTGAATTTCTCACCATGAATTCAACTGCTTTTTTGTTATTGTGGTATGATCCAGCTTTTAAAGTATCCTCAACGTGTTTCTCGAAATTGTCAGTTTGGTCGAGTACTGCGGCGATTCCTCCTTGTGCGAAATTTGTATTTGAATCAATTAGTTTTTTCTTTGTGACTATCGTCACTTTGCCTTTTTTGGCTGATTGTAAGGCAAAGTTTAACCCTGCAATTCCTGATCCTATTACGAGAAAATTTGTTTGCATGTTTGTATTATATCATTTGTTGATAAAAAAAGTTTAGGTTGTTTTCTTGGAGGTTTGTTGAAAAGTGAATTAAGAATTAAATGCTAGAATTTTTTTTATAATTTTTCCAACATCTTTTTCTGCATCAAATGATCTTTTTATAATTATGTCTGAATTTTCTTTGTAGATTTCGTGACGTGTTTTGTAGAGTTCTTTCATTTCTTCAAGGAGTGTTTTTTGGCTTGTTAAAGCTGGGCGAGTGTTTTGTGTATGGTTTTCATTTGATTCTGTGATTTTTTTTGTACAGTTCTCTGGAGTGTCCTGTAAGTAAATTATCAAACAATTTTTTTTGAGCAATTTTGCATTATTCTTTTGAATTATTGTTCCACCACCTAGTGATAAGATAGTGAGTTTTTTCTTTTTATTTATTTTTTCTATATGTTTTGTTAATACTTCGTTTTCTGTTTTTCGAAAAAAATCCCATCCTTTTTTTTCTACTAAATCTTTGACGGTTGTTTTGATTTTTTTTTCAATTTCTTGATCTAAATCATAAAATTTAAGACCTAATTCTTTTGCTAATATTTCCCCTAATTTTGTTTTACCGCTGCCACGAAGGCCTGTTAAAGCTATTGTCATTTGTGATCAAAATATTTTACAAATATTATTACGATAAGTGCTGCTAAAAGTGTTGTTCCGCCACTTACTGCGATAGGAATATCATATCCGAAGTTTTCACCTATTGGCCCGAAAAATGCTGATGAAACAGCTCCACCTATTGCTGAGACAAAATTTATTATGCCCGTATTCCCGCCGATTCTGTCTAGGCTGAAGATCTTTGATGTTCCATAATACAAGAAAAAGAAAAATGCTGAATCTCCTATTTCGTGAATTGTTCTGAATAAAAATGATAATTCTACGATTTTTATTGTCATTAATATATGTCCAAATCCACTTAATAGTAGTCCGAAAAGAAGTATGTTTTTTGCTTTCCAGTTTTTTAATTTTTTTGAAATTATTATTGCACTAATGGCCATTGGTAATATTGCTAGTCCCATGTATAAGCCTGTTTTAAGAGTTGAAAGGCCTAAAGTTTCCTTTAAAAATAATCCATAAGATGTGCCTTCAACTCCAAAATGAATCGCAAATAAGCCTATTACTAGAAGAAAAAGTAATACGTCTTTTTTGAAGATATCTTTTTTATAATGAATAATCTCGAATTTTGTAGTGTCATTTTTTGGAAGAATGAAAAATCCTAAAATTGCTAAAATTAAGAAAATTATTGCTATGCTTATGAATATACTTTTGTAGTCTATGTTTGCTCCTATAATATATCCTGTAAGCATTATTCCGAGTGAAATTGTTACATAATTCAAACTTTGAAATATTGCTAAATGTTTGTTAAAATTTTCTTTTTCTGCTGTTCTATAAAAAAGACTGTCTGAAGATGAATCGTATATCTTTAAGCTCACCCCTATCAATGCTGCTAAGATTATAAGTATCGGAAATGACGTAGTGGATGCCATTCCAAAATAAAATATCGAAGCTAGTGTTAAGGCAATAGATATTAAACTCTTTGATTTAAATCTATCGTTTGATAGTCCTGATGGTAAGATAGTTAGGATGCTTGCGAAAGAATTTACTGAAAAAAATGCACCTATTTCAAATCCTGATAAACCTATAGATGCGAAATAAATTCCCCAAAAAAAGAATAGGGAAGTTTTTAGCATTCTTACGATGCCGTTAAAAATTGAGATGATGATGATTTGTTTGTTCATTTTTGCAACTTGTTTAAATCTTTCCAAAATGTCGGATAACTTTTGGAAACACATTTTGGATTTTCGATTTTTAACTTTAGCATTTTACTCTTTAGTATTCCGAATGCCATGGCAATTCGGTGATCGTTGTATGTGTTTATGAAAATATTAGATTTCTTATTTTTTAAAATTAAATTTGAATTTCCATGTATTTCTATGAAATCTTTTCCAGTTTTTACTTTTATTCCGAATTTTTCTATTTCATTTTCGAGTGCTAGTAGGCGATCTGTTTCTTTTATTCGTAAATTTTCTATATTTGTTATTTTAGTGATCCCATTTGCAAACATTGCTAATACTGAAAATGTCATAACAAGGTCCGGAGTTTCATTCATGTCTATATTGTTTAAAGGCTTAATGTTGCCTGTTCCTTCAATTTCCGTGCAATTTTCGTGTTCAATGGTTTTGCATCCCATTTTTGATAAATATTCTATAAATTTGATATCTCCTTGAATTGAATTTTTTGTGATATTTTCTAGTATTATTTTTTTTTCAGGATTGAGTAAAGCATATCCGCCAATATATGAAGCTGATGATGCATCACTTTCTACGGTGTATTCTTTTAAATTTTTATTTTCAAATTCTTTGATGATTTTTTCTGTGATTTTTATGTAAGGTTTTGAGCAGAGTTTTTTTTCTATTTTTATCGTTGTTTTTTTCTTTGTGAATTTTGCGATCATCATCAATGCTGAAATATATTGGCTGCTTATATCTCCTCGAATTTTCACTTTTCCTCCCTGAAGTTCTGCCGGATATATTTTTACAGGAGTGCAATCTTCTTTTCTTCCCCCTGTGGTTTCTATTTTAGCTCCAAGCTGGTTTAAGGCATCCGTAAGCTCTTTTATTGGACGCTCATTCATTCTCTTGTCTCCATAGATTGTTATCGTTCCTTTTTGTTTTGGTGATATTTTTAATGCGCAAAATGCTGTAAGAAATCTTGTTGTTGTCCCTGCGTTCCCTGTGAATATTTTTATATTCCTATCGTTTATTGAGGATTTATTTTTAAGTTTGTTTAGTGCATTTATTAAATATTTTGTGTCGTCGCATTCAGGAATATTTTTCAATTTTATTTTTCTTTCATAAATTCCAGAAAGGATTATTGCCCTTGCAGCAATGCTTTTTGATCCCGGTACTAAAATTTTTATAATTTTTTTTGAAGACATTGCTCTATGTTTTTGGTAAGTCTGTGATCTTTTCTTTTTGTACGATCGCTTTTCCTATTTTTTTTGCGAAGACAAAATTCATGTACTCTCCAGATCTTTTTTTATCGCTTAAAATGTCTTTTGTCTCAGGTTTTCTCATGCTTGTTATTGGCAATCCGGCTCTTTGAAGTAATGCTTTTATTCTTTGTGCATCGTTTTCTTTCATGATTTTTCGTTCAACTGCGATGCGATTTATCATTACCATTCCGATGCTGATTGCAAAACCATGTAGGAGTGTGTAGTTCGACATTTTCTCAAGTGCATGCCCAAAAGTATGTCCATAGTTTAATAAAATCCTTTGATCATTTAATTCTTTTTCGTCTTTTTCTATTATTTTTACTTTGATTTTTATTGATCTTTCAATTATGTATTCTAAGGCAATAACGTCTTTGTTTAAAATTTTGTCGAGATTTTTTTCTATGTAT
>CALRHQ010000048.1 GCA_943359415.1 Candidatus Peribacteria bacterium | reverse complement strand
TGAAAAAGCTTTCCATGAGTTGAAACAAATCCGGAAAGGTCTTTTGAATTAACAAAATCAAAAAACAAAATACCACTGAATTTTGCACATTTCACAGCAATCATGCTGCAAAACTTTTCATTTGCATATTCAAATTTTCCCTCTGCATTTGTAACAAGAACAGGATCAGTTGTTTCCCCAATAAGTTTAGCGAAATCTGTTTTTTCTGTAGGTTTCCCTTCAACACTTATCTCAGCGCCAGCTTCATGAGCACCTAAAACATTGGCCTCCCCATGTCCAAGGTCGCCACTATTCTTCAAGAATAAAGCCATCATCACGAATGACACTAGAAACAGTCCTAATGCAGAAAACGCTATTTTTTTATTCTGTGACAGATGTGTCATTTATATTGTTTGTTTTTATTTCTACACGACCATTATACAACAAAAAAGGCGATACGTCAACGCCTCAAGGCGAGCTAATATTTAGTCAGTAATTGCCTCTCTTGCTGAAAGATGTTTCTCGGAAGTCAAATCCAGGAAGGTATACGTCCAGACTGTATACGAGAAAATATCGATTACACCATTAAGGTATGATGCCAAAAATAAACATACTAATCCAACAACTCCTCCAACGATAATTCCAGTAGCCGGAAGTGTAACCGTAGCTAGATATCCGGTAACGGCAATAATAAGGGCAGGTATAGCGAAAACCATGATAGCTTGTATGAAAATTCTTACACCAATAAGAATCATTAGAATGGTTATCAAAAATGTATGTTTCCAGCTTAAAACAACCAATTTTGCGCTTGATTTCATGGAATCAAAAACACCTTTGCCGTCGATAACGATAAAAAAATCAGTGTAAGTAAAGAGGAGCATGAGTACAAAACTTATGATTATCATAATCATAAAAACAGGAAGCAGAAGCTTGAAAAGTACTGGTCCAAGATTCCTTACTACAAAGGACATCTCTATCAATAACGAGAAGAAAGAAAACGTTTTGATGATCATGTGATACTCAAACAATTGTAAAAATGCCATAATGCCATATTTTAGTCCTGTTCCTATACTGGCTTCTTGCCCATTTCGATGTCTTGCTATCATTTGTAAAGAGGCAGCTCTCGCAAGAGTAGGAAAAAGAAAATAAAAAACACCAAAAATTACAGCAATAATGATCAGTGGAACAGTCCAAGTAAGATGAGAATTAACAAACTCCCACATGAAAGTAACAACTTCACCGAGCGCACTACTTTCTTCATCTCCAAAAATATAAGATTTTTTAAATGCAAAGATCTGATAGGCGATATATCCAATCCCAACAGTAGTCGTTAATATTGAAGGGATAAACCCAAACCAAATGATAAGCTTTTTATTGCTTTGGGTGTAGATCCACGAATCTACTATGATTTTTTTATAATCCATGGAAATCATTTTACATTAACTCTTGCCAAAATCAATTTTTTTGTGTAAACTAACCTCCGCTATCGATTTTATATACATTTTTACTCGAAAATCATGGACAGAGCAAAGAAAAAAGTCCTCATTGGAAAATATGGTGTACATCAGAAAGACACTGGTTCGTCACGCGTGCAAATCGCCGTTTTGACAGAAAGAATCAACGAACTTTCAGAGCATCTTGAAGCCCATACAAAGGACGATCATTCAAGAAGAGGTCTTATCGGTCTTGTAGGAAAAAGGAGAAAACACCTTAACTACATGAGACTCCATGATAAAGACGCTTACGATAAAATTCTAAAAGAATTGAAGCTAAGAAAGTAATAGCGAAAGCTAGAACGTTCTTTAAAATTTTCACTTAAACCCAAGTCTGGAAGTTCTTCGGATTAAGTAGCAAGATTTAAGCAAACGAATACTCGTTTCTTTAAACCTTGTAACTTAAAGAAGGTTCCATTTGGGTCTTTATATCTCCATAACCCAAAAAAATATGGAACCAAAAACAAGTACTATGACTCTTGCTGGGAGAGAATTCAAGATCACGAATTCCCCAATTTTGTCGTATGCAAACGGATGTGCAGTTGTCTCTCTTGGAGACACAGTTATCATGGCTAACGCTTCGATGACAGAAAAAGGCTTAGAGGGAGCTGATTTTTTCCCTATGACGGTTGATTACGAAGAAAATATGTATGCGGCTGGAAAAATCAAAGGAAGCCGTTTTATTAAACGTGAAGGAAGACCTTCAGAAAACGCGACTTTGATATCACGAATGATAGACAGGCCTGTTCGTCCACTTTTTCCAAAAGGAACAACAAATGAAGTACAGCTTATATGCAGTGCTCTTTCAGCAGATATGGAAGTTGATCCAGCAACAACAGCTATGAATGCCGCTTCTGTAGCTCTTTTGCTTAGTGGTGCGCCATTTGAAGGACCTCTTGGTGCAGTAAGAGTTGGATACAAAGATGGAAAAATTATTATCAATCCTACGTATGAGGAATGTGATGAAGGTCAGATGAATTTGATCGTTGCAGGAACGCTTGACGCCATCACTATGGTTGAAGCGGGAATGAAAGAAGTTACAGAAGAAATTGTCCTAGAAGCGCTTGCAGAAGCTCACAAATATATAAAGGAAATTTGCCAATTCCAGCTAGATTATGTAAAAGGATTTGAAATTGAAAAAATACTTCCTGTTTTACATTTGGTAAATGAAGAGCTAGTGGCAAAAATTTCAGAACAGATTTCCGTTGAAGAGCTAAACACTATTGAAGGAAAAACTAAAAAAGATGTAAAAGCTAAAATTCACGTACTTGAAAATAAACTTTTTGCACATTTTGCAAAAGAAATCGCAGAAAAAGTTTACTCAGGAAAAGAAATTGCGGAAATTCTAAACAAATTGATGGAAAAGAATATGAGAAAAAATATTCTTGAAAAAGAAATTCGTTTAGATGGTCGAAAACTTACAGAAGTTCGACCTATTAATATCGTTTTGGACGTTTTGCCAAGAACGCATGGATCTGCACTTTTCCAAAGAGGAGAAACAGCAGCCCTAACAATCACAACACTAGGAGGGCCTACAGACGCGCAAATCATCGACACAATGGACAAAGACAAAGTGAAGAATTATATGCATCATTATCATTTTCCTCCATATGCAACTGGAGATATAAAACGTATGAGTGGTCCAAATAGACGTGAAATCGGACATGGAGATTTAGCTGAAAGAGCGCTACTTCCGGTACTTCCTGACAAAGCAGATTTCCCTTATACAATGTGGTTGGTTTCAGAAATTATAAAATGTAACGGATCAAGCTCAATGGCTTCTGTCTGTGGATCTACACTTTCATTGATGTGCGCTGGTGTACCTATTAAAAAACCGGTTGCAGGAATAGCCATGGGACTAGTTTCTGATAAAGAAACAGGTGCTTACAAGATTTTATCAGACATTCAAGGAATGGAAGATTTCGCAGGAGATATGGATTTCAAAGTCACAGGAACACGTGACGGAATCACAGCTCTTCAAATGGATATCAAGATCAAAGGACTACAAATTGAATTGCTTAAAAATGCGCTTGCTCAAGCCAAAGAAGGTCGTGATTTCATCATGGCGAAAATGGTTACAGCATTACCGGAACCAAGAAAAGTACTTTCAAAATATGCTCCACTTATTATGACTGTAAAAGTTGATCCGGATATGATCAGGGTTATCATCGGAAAAGGTGGTGAAACAATTCAAAGAATTACTGCGGAATGTGATGTTGAAATGGATATCAGCGATGAAGGAATCATCACAATCACAGCTCCAGATCAAGAAAAAGGAAACAAAGCTTTGGATTGGATTGGTAAACTTACATACATTCCAAAAGTTGGAGACACATTTGAAGGAAAAGTAACAAGAATTATGGACTTTGGTGCATTCGTGGAATTCGTTCCTGGAAAAGAAGGACTAGTTCATATTTCAGAACTTGATGCTAAAAGAGTAAACAAAGTTGAAGATGTAGTGAAATTAGGTGACGTGGTAAAGGTAAAATTGATGCAAGTTGATGATCAAGGAAGATATAATTTCTCAAGAAAAGCCCTTTTGACTGGAGAAGGAGCTGCATCTAAATCGGGTGGAACAGTAACTCACTCGGTCGGAGGAATAGATGATGAAATTGTAGAAGGAACTGATTCAGTCCGCAGAATACACAAAAACTAAGAATAAGAGACCATAAATAAGGTTGACCGATAAGGGAATGACGAGAGTTGTTCCCTTATTTTTTAATTATAAAATTTTATAAATATGCAGAATTAAAATCTCCATGCTTAACTTGATTTGTCGTCACATATTTAACACCTTCCTTTCCATTTAGAGAACGTGTATTTGGCTTATCAGTCTTTGTCCCTTTCACTACATATAGTTCAAATCTTGGCTTACCCTTTGCTTTTGCATAAGCGTTGGATGCCCATCCGGAATAACTGGCATCCAAAAACTTGATTTTATCAGCTTTAAACCCTGAAGCTACAGCATTGCTTAAAGCCAATCCTCCGGCACTATGTCCAGATAAAGTAACTGAAGCGGAATTCAAATCACTACCAAGCATTCTTTTTAATTCTACAAGAGTTTCTATATGTAGATTAGCCATATTATCGGTACCATTTCCTTTTTTCATCCACTCGCCATCATATCCATTTTTATACGGTAGAGATCCAATTGCCCCGCGTTGGCCGGCACTCAAAGGATAAACAAGAACCATATTTCTATGTTTTTGAGCTGCAGCAAGTGCCTGTGTAATTCGATTTGAACCTGCTCCGATTCGCCCAGCATGATAATACGGACCTGTTCCTGCAAGTTTTGGAAATGGAACGTCAACCCAGTTTCCACGCATACCATGAAAATGATAATCAATTTCAACCGGTTTACTTGAATCAAAACCTTGAGGAACATATATTACAACTTGTCTTCCGCCATTTCCGGAAAGCCTCACTACTTCACTTTTCCCAGGGAATGTTTTAAGGATTTTATCAATATTTGCTTGAGGAGTTTCACTTTGATTAGAATTTTTATCGGGTTTTATAGTGGCACTTGCGACCTGTTCTTGTTGTATAGGCGCCTGAGGTTTTGCCGCTACTGCGTCAGCTTTCGCGGTCTCCGCAGCATCAGCAGATGCATCTTTCCTTTCAGTTTTTGCGGCAATAAATTCCCCCAACCTTCCAAGAGTATGTAGTCCAAACATCCCATCAGTTCCTTCTTTTGAATCAATCTCCTCAAACTTAAGGGCCTTTTGTATATCGAAAATCTTGGTAACCAATTTTTTATTATCTTTAATATCCTCTTCGGAAATAACAACTCCTATATCTCCAGCTTTTTGAATAAAATCTGCATTAGATATCTTTCTATCCTCCAAAAAATCCCTAGTATAAGCAGCCCTTACATCCAAAGGTTTTGAAGATTGTTCTAATTTTTCTAAAAAAGTTTCTCCCATGCCAAAAATTTACCATAAAATAGATTGATTTAAAACCTCATAGGAATTACAATTTCGCATGCAAAACCCCTGACAAGAGATCATTTACAACAAGCGAGTATGGTATAATGGCTATTACGCGACCTTGCCAAGGTCGAAACACGAGTTCGATTCTCGTTACTCGCTCCAAATGTATCCGGTGCATATTTCAGACACGATTAGAATTTTCAGAAACGAGATTTGACAAGCCATTAAAAATAATGTTAAGTTGCATTTAGCAAAAGACCAAAAATCCTTTGTATCTAATATTTTAACGCAACATGTATGATCGGAAAGATCAAAAAGATCACAGATAAAGGCTTCGGCTTTATCACAGGAGAAGGTCTTGCGAAAGATTTATTCTTTCACAGCAATTCTCTAGTTGGAGTAACATTCAACGAACTACAAGAAGGAGACTCTGTCACTTTCGAAACAGAAGAATCCCCAAAAGGATTAAATGCTGTTAATGTTCAACTTGCAGGAGGCGAAGAAGAACAGGCTTAATTGCCAACTAAAATAAACACTATCTGTCAAAAGGTAGTGTTTTTTTAATACAACTTGACGTAAATTCATTTAGTGATAATATACAATCTCAAATTTTAATCAAAATTGTATGACAGACATAATAAAAGGTAAGGAATCTAATGAAGAAGCAAAAAAAACATTGGAAGATGCAATTCGAGTAATTGCTGACGATGATGGACCTGGAGCTGAACGAGTACACCCACAATTGGAGGCACTTACAGATGCTTTTTTGGCATTGGTTGGGGAAGATATTACTCAAGAAGCTCTGATCTCTGCTCGTATTACATTTTTTACAATAGCGGAGAAATATCAGCCGGATTTTAACCCAGGAGGTGAGTATAGACGTGTAATAGAATTAGCTTTTTTACGTGCATCAAATAAACCAAAAGATGTTGAAGGCAAAGAAGAAGGAGGAGCGTTTTTAGAGACTGTTGTAGATGAAACTAGTGCACACGTGGGAGACGAACTTCAAAGAGCAATAAGATAAGCACTCGTGCAAAAATAGCTTTATTTAAAAGATATCTTTCCTTGTTGACACGATTGTATTTTCCATGTAGTTTGATAGTCTAAG
>CALRHQ010000047.1 GCA_943359415.1 Candidatus Peribacteria bacterium | reverse complement strand
CAGAACAAATAAAAAACAAAAGTGTCAGATTCACCATATTTTGATCAATTAGAGCAAAACATACAAAGTCTGCTTTCAGAAAAAAAATTCAAGCAGGCCTATGAAATGTGCGTAAAACTTCTGGATAAAATGCCTGGAGAACATAGGTTTTTAAAATTAAAAATAAAGATAGAAGAAGCTGTAGAAGAAGAAAATGATAAAGTAATAGAAAAAACGATAGGTGAACTAAAGCCTTTATGGGACGAAAAAAAATATGCTGCAATATTAAAAAAGTTGGAGCCGCTACTCCAAGTATCAAAAAATAATAATAAATTAAATGATCTCATTATCGAAGCTCAAGAAAAATATAAAGAGCAAATCGAAGAGTTAAGCAAAGAATTCGAAAAAAATCAAAGAGCAAGACTAACAAAAATATTTGAGGAATCCCCAGAAAGAATGATAGACGAATTATATTTTTTAGAAACAAATAATTCAACGGATGATGTAACAAAAAAACTCGTTACAGAATTTAGAGATAAACTGATAGAGAAAAGAATAAAAGATAAAAAAGAACTGATAGATTCAGATAAATTCGACGTCATCTATAATTTTATAGATGAATTAAAAAAGATAGATGAAAAAAATTCAAGAATAATAGACTTAGATCAAAAAACTAGAAGAAGACAAAATGAAACACAAATGCAGAACAAAGGTGAGTTTGTTTACAAAGGAGAGAATTATTTGTCGACACTTATGAAAATAAATAAATACTCAGAAGCTATTAAGGTCGCAGAAGAAATTCTTCAAACAGACCCAAACAATAGTACAATAAAAGACATTCTTGAAGAGGCGAAATCCAAGTTTTACGAACAATCTCGTGATGAAACAGTTGATCTACTTACAAAAGATCAAACTTCAGAAAAAATAGATTACGAAAAGAATAAGGGAAATTTTACTGTTATATAAAGTTTATCGCGAAATAGATTTTATGGTGTTTGGAAGCATCCGGAAATACTTTTGAAAAATGATTGCGTTCAATTTTTACAACAAATATATACAAAAAAAGGAAGCACCGTTTCTTAAAAGTATTTCCGGATGCTTCCTTTTTTCAAAATCTATTTTCGCAATTTATAAACTTTTCGTCCAACTCTTTCAAACTTCTCACTATTTTTTAGCGCTAACATTATCGTAATTTTTTTAACCTGTCTTTGTTTCAAAACTTGCTCGATGATTTCATCTTGAGATAATTCCTTCTTTTCTTTAAGAATCGCCTCGACAACACTTGCAACAGTACCGCTTTCAAATCCCCATTCTCTAAGGGCATATATTCCTCGTCCAATCAAGACAAATTGATCATGTCTAATCAGTTCATTGTGAACAGCCTGCATGTTTACATTTCTACCATCAAATTTTGCAGAGGAAATTCTTGAAGCTATATCTGTAAAATGCATTGGCTTTTTCTCACTTCTCAAAATATACATAATTTTATCTCGAAGAGTTCGAGGATTTACATGTCTCCACTCGAGAAGACCAACAAGTTCATTGTCGAGTAGAGTAAGCCTTTTATCAACATCTATCAGAGATTTTATTTTCGTTAAATCAAAACTTATTCCATCAAAAGCATCCTTCAAATCAGTATGAACTTTTTCAACACTTTTGACATTTCCATATCGATACATTTGATTCACAAGTTGTCCAGATGCATATTTTAAAGAATAATCAGAAATAGATTTATCCCTTACGTAAGGATTGAAGTTAATTGTATTCCCAACACAATCAAGCTTTTCATGAAGATTTAATGCTAGGTGAATACTATTTTGATCAACAGTAAAATTAGCCGGCATAATATCAACCAAAGCTTCAACGAGTTTATCTTCTTTCATAAGTCCACCGTGAGCCCTAACACATTCATCAGCAAACTCATGTATATGTCGAAGAGTGGAATTGAAAACATTTCGTTTCATTTTTGCTAGAGCACTTTTTTCAATTTGTCGAACACGCTCTCTTGTGACAGCAAATTCTTGGCCGATATCTTCCAATGTATGCTTGCCATTACCACTGAGGCTGAACCTTTTATTGATAACGACTTTTTCTTTATCTGACAACAAAAGAAGCATGTTGTTCATCAAATCCGGAAGTTCAAGAATCGTTTGAACAACGTTTGCATTATTGCCATTAACCATAGGGAGGAGGGTTAGGTAAGAATAAAACTTATATATGGATTATAAAAACACTTTGCAATCTACGCAAAGAAAAGGTGTTGTAACATTTGCCAAAATAGGTTGTTGATTAATAATTATTTTCAAAAATATATCCAATACATGGCACAGTCCTAATGAAATCACAATTTTCAGATGATTTTATTTTTCTTCGCAAAGAACTCACATGAACATCAACAGTATTTGTCGGACAAAGAATATTGCGATCCCAAACATCTTCAAGAATTATTGTTCGGGTCAAAACTTTTCCAATATTTTTTATGAAATATTCTAGTAAACAAAATTCTTTATTTCTCAAATAAATATATTTTCCTGAAACAAAAAGTTTTCTTGAAATAATGTCGAGGGTGAAATTTTTAAAGTCCAGTTTGTCCATGTATGGGTTGGTTAAGAAGCACTAAAACTATGCCACATAAAATTTTTATTAAAAATTTTTAAACCAATCAAAAATATAAATGGCTGTAAAAAGCCATTTATCGGATAAAAAAGTGTTGTTGTAAATTCTACGACAGCTTTGTAAACTATACGTACAAAGTTATTTAAACAATATATGAAGGTTATAATCCAAAAATCAGGATATGCAAAAGTGGAAGTAGATGAAAGAATTATCGGAGAAATCAATAGTGGATACGTAATCCTACTTGGAATAACAAATGGAGACACGGAAAAAGAAATAGATTACTTGATTGAAAAAATTGCAAACCTAAGACTTTTCGAAAACGAAGAAAAATATTTTGATAAATCAATCATAGATGTAAACAAAGAAATTTTATTAATATCGCAATTCACACTATACGCTGATTGTGACAAAGGAAGACGACCGGATTTTGGAAATTCTGCAAAATCAGAGTATGCAAAACCTTTATATGAAAACTTTATTGAAAGATTAAAAGCAAAAAATATAAAAGTAAGTAAAGGTGAATTCGGAGCCATGATGAAAGTCAGCTTGACCAATGAAGGACCGATAACCATAATTCTAGAAAGTAATAACCAACACAATGGATAAAAAATTAGATGACATAGTATCGTTATGCAAAAGAAGGGGATTTGTATTTCCTGGATCAGACATATATGGAGGACTTGCTAATACTTGGGATTACGGCCCATATGGAGCACAGCTTAAACAAAATATAAAAAGTTTTTGGTGGAATAGATTTGTGAGAGAAAGAGATGACATAATGGGGCTTGATTCTGCCATATTGATGAATCCAAAAGTTTGGGAAGCCTCAGGACACGTAACTTCATTCTCAGATCCGTTGATGGATTGTAAAAACTGTAAAGAAAGAATCCGTGGAGATAAACTTATAGAAGAAAGTCTTGGCATAGAAATGGCCGCTGGAAAAACATTGAAACAGATAGGTGAAATCATCGCAGCAAATAAATTGAAATGTCCAAAATGTGGAAAAATGGATTTCACTGAACCAAGATCTTTCAACTTGATGTTCAGAACTCACCAAGGAGTTATAGAAGAAACAGCAACCGCGATTTATCTAAGACCGGAAACAGCGCAAGGAATTTTCGTAAATTTCAGAAATATAATCCAAACCTGCCGAGCAAAAATACCATTTGGAATAGCACAAATCGGAAAATCATTTAGAAATGAAATCACTCCTGGAAATTTCACATATCGCACCCGTGAATTCGAACAAATGGAAATAGAATATTTTGTTTCACCAAAAGAAAAAGGTGAGATAAAGAAAATTTTCGACGATTTCAAGAAAAATTGTTGGCAATGGTATTTGGATTTAGGAATAAAAGAAGAAAGTTTGAGATACAGGGAACATGAAAAAGACGAGCTTTCACATTATTCTTCAATGACTTTCGATATTGAATATAAATTTCCATTTGGATGGGGCGAATTGATGGGATTGGCATATAGGGGAGATTATGATTTGACTCAACATTCAAAATTTTCAGGAAAAGATTTGAGCTATTTGGATCCTTTTACAAATGAAAGATATACGCCACACGTAATAGAGCCTTCATTCGGAGCTGATAGAACTTTGCTTATCACTCTTATCGACGCATACGATGAAGACGAAGTTGATGGCGAAAAACGAACAGTAATGAGATTTGATCCAAAGATTGCACCTGTAAAAGCGGCAATTTTCCCATTGATGAAGAAAGATGAACTTACAGGAATCGCAAAAGGAATATTCGACACATTAAAAAAGAAATTTGACATCGAATATGATGATTCCGGAGCAATCGGGAAACGCTACAGAAGGCAGGACGAAATAGGTACACCATTCTGCATCACAGTCGATTACGACACGATTGCCGACCAAACCGTAACAATCCGCGAACGCGACTCAATGAAACAAGAGAGAGTCAAAATTGAGGATTTGGAAGGAATAATCGCAGCGAAAGTCGCATAGAAGACCTTGCCGTAAACAGCAAATAACAATCCAAATTTATGTCAAAAAATAAAATAGCATTATATAGCTTCTTTCACGCAGCAGGCGTAATCGCCTATATAACCATGTTGGCACTTTTATTTTCAGTATGGTCTCCTGACAAAGAGCCGTTCATAGGACCATTGGTAATGCTTACAACATTTGTCATTTCGGCTACAGTAACAGGCGGACTTGTTCTTGCGAGACCGATAACTCTATACCTCGACAAACAGAAAAAAGACGCATTTGTTTTCCTGATTTCAACAATTCTATGGCTAATGGTCATAGTTGGAATAATTATTTTAGCCTCTAGTAGATTCTAGGGCGGAGATGTCATTTCTTATATATTCAGAAACTAACCATTCGGAATCAGGACTTTAAATGATTGACGTATTTTAAAACAGGCTTCTCATTCGACGGTAACGTTAGAAATACTTTTGTCTATTCTTGGCCTATTAAAGCCCAGAGTGACAATATCTGGACTAAAAATATGTTCAATCGTCTATTATAGTAGACGAGAGAGTACCTACTCGATTTATCTGGACTAGAGGAAAATTAGAAAAGTAGCTTAGGCACAAGGTTTTATATTAGCAAAATGTAAAGTCCATCTTGCTCTTTCCCCCTTGTACCAAAGCCCTTTTTCTGCTATAATACTTAGATTAAAACAAATACAAAAGCATGCAGACTTTCGCCTTAAACCTATGGGAATTCGTAAAAGCTAATCCGATTGCGATAGTTTTATCGGTAATTGTGCTTTATTTAGGAGCACATTTATTCATTTGGTTATTAAGATTTGGATATAGATATTTAGATTCAAAGAATCTAGTTTATCTTAAAATCACACTTCCGAGAGAAGATTCTCCAAAGGACAAAGACAAGGCCACGGAAAAAGATTTCAAGGAAAAAGTGGCGATAATGTCACAGTTTTTCAGAAATTTGCACGAGACAAGTGAATTAAATTTTGGGAATATTCTAAAGACAAAGATATTCAAAAATAATATATTTTCTTTTGAGATTGTAGCGCAAAAGAAAGTCGTAGAGTTCTACGTGACAACTCCAAGATATTATCAGGATATATTGGAAAAACAGATCACGGCATATTACCCTGATGCAGGAGTAGACATTACTGAGAAATATGAAGAAATTCTTCCGGATCAAAAAATAAAAGGATTCTACGCATACCAAGATCAACCGTATTATTTTCCAATCAAAACATTCAAAGTTTTAGAAAATGATCCGCTTAATGATATGACAAATATTTTCTCGAAACTCGCGGAAGACGAAACAGCGGTAATTCAAATGGTGATAAGTCCTCGCACAGACAATTGGAACAAAAGAGCTGAGGCATATGGAGAGAAATTCTTCAAAGGTAAAACAGAAGGAGGATGGAATATCCCGATTCTTGGCCCAATTTTAAATGTACTGAAAGGAATTATATTCGGATACGAAAAAATGGACAAAGAAGAGGGAAAAGACGCAGGAGGAGGGTATGTTCGTATGTTACAGAGTAAAGAAGAAACAGCAAAAAGAATCGGTGAAAAATCCGGACAAGCCGGATACGACGTAGTAATAAGGCTTCTAGCAACGGCTAAAACAGAATCAAGAGCTGAAGAAATCAGTAATAATATAATCGTCAGCTTGAGTATGTTCAAAGATCCGAGCTCAAACTGGTTCGACAGTAGCAGATTATTTTTCATAGATTCTATGAACGATAAAATGTTTTTATTTAATTTTAGACATAGACTTTTATATACAAGATTTTTATTTTTTGGTGAAAAACTAAACCTACTTGCGGAAGACGAATTGTCTTCAGTATTTCATTTTCCAAATTCAAGATACAACTACACTCCAGCAATCAGATGGCTTGATTATAAGGTTTTACCAGCTCCAGTCGACATGCCGACAAGCGGAATTTTGCTAGGACATAATGTATATAGGGGAAGTAAAAAAGAAATAAGATTCCAAAGGAACGACAGATCTCGTCATCATTACATAATAGGTAAATCCGGATCAGGTAAATCCGCACTTTTGTCATATATGGCAAGACAGGATATCTTAAACGGAGAAGGAGTTTGCGTCATAGATCCGCACGGTGATTTGATCGATGATTTGATGGATTATGTCCCTAAGGAAAGAGCAAAAGATGTGATAATCTTTGATCCAGGTGATACA
>CALRHQ010000046.1 GCA_943359415.1 Candidatus Peribacteria bacterium | reverse complement strand
CAGTAATTTTTGATTTAATATTTCAACAAATTTTTCCTTATATTCTTGTTTCGATTCTTGTGTTTTTTGTTTTATTTATTTTGACAATAATTTTTGATAAAAAACAAACTGTATGACGATAACGGAAGAGCTTATAAATAGAATTAACGTTTGTAAAAAATGCACTCTACATAAATGTAGAAAAAATGCTGTGCCAGGGGAGGGGAGCTATAGTGCTGAAATTATGTTTATAGGGGAAGCGCCAGGTAAAGATGAAGATACACAAGGTAAGCCTTTTGTTGGGGCATCAGGAAAACTTTTGACGCAGTTGATTGAAAGTATTGGTCTTTCAAGAGAGGATGTTTTCATATCTAATGTAGTGAAATGCAGACCTCCTGAGAATCGAGATCCTTTGCCTGATGAAGTAGCTGCTTGCTGGCCATATTTGGAGCAACAGATAAGGATTATTAAGCCGTTGCTTATTGTAACTCTTGGAAGGCATTCTATGGCACGTTTTTTGTTGGATTTGAAAATTTCTGATGTTCACGGTCAGGCAAAAAGGGCAAAAGGATTTTGGAAGGAAAAACAAGTTTATTTACCTCTTTATCATCCTGCTGTTGCGCTGTATGATCCTAGAAAGAAAGAAGTGCTTTTTGAAGATTTCAAAAAAATACCTTTAATCCTTGAAAAAATAAAAAAAGAAAAAAATGACATACAATAAATATATTTCAATCATAGGTATGGCCGGAATAATGGCTTGGTTTGGGTTTATTGTGGTTGTAAATAAAATTAGTCCAGTTGAGTCTATGGGCATTGCTTTGCCATTTTTCTTTATTACTTTGTTTATTGCACTTGTTTGTACTTTTACTGTCTTTGGTTTTTATTTCAGGCTTTGGCTTTATAGAAATGAAATCTTTTATAAACATATTGGTGTCTCTTTCAGGCAGGCACTTCTTTTGAGTGTTATTACGATATTTTGTTTTGCATTCCAAATGATGAAAGTCTTAACTTGGTGGTCAGGACTTTTGCTTGTTGCTATTGCTGTTTTATTGGAATCTTATTTCTCTTCTAGAGATTCTGAATTATCCTAATATGTAGGCATTTTTATGAATCGTATGTTTTTAAGAGGCCACCATGCAACAAATGCTTTTCCTCTTATGAATTCTTTTTTTACGAATGCTTTTTCTGGAGAATTTTTGCAAGATTCGTTTATCGATTGCATGAAACAGCTTCTTCCGTCAGTGCTTTCTCTTCTGTTATCTCCAAGTAAAAAATAACTGCCTTCCGGTACTTGGAATGTAGCAAAATCACTAAAATATGCTGTTGTTTTTCCTTTATTTTCTTCGTTTAAATATTCTTCATTTAATTTTATTGTATTTTTATTTTCTTTATCTGTTATATAAACTTCACCATTTTTTATTTGTACTGTTTCTCCTGGAACTCCTATAACTCTTTTTATGAAATATTTATCTTCGTTTTCTTGCGGTTTAAATACGACAACGTCTCCTCTTATTGGATCATTAAATAAATATGTAGCTTCATTTATTATTATTTTTTCACCATATCCTGACTCACATTTCTCGTCTATTAAATTAAATGTGTCACACATAGATGCTCCTGATATATCAAATGGTGCTATTAGCCATTTTTGTATAACAAAAACCAAGATTGCTATTATTCCAAGGTTTATTGCTAAATCAAATGTCCAAAGCAAAATATTTTTTAATTTTTTATTCATTGTGTTTTATATGGGCCATGTCATCTTATAATTTTTGCTTTGTGTTTACAATAGGAGGTGTCGCGATTTATAATTGTATATGTAATTTTTGTTCCTATGAATTTTAAGCAATATTTGTTCGGTCGATATTTGGATGATGGTGAGAAAATTTTGTATGTTGCTCACAAACATCCTATTGTTCTAAAGGTTACTACAGCCAAAGTTTCAACTTTCGGTATTTTGGTACCATTGGGGCTCTATTTTGTTTTTCCAAAATTGTTTTTTATTTTTATGATTTGGGGAATGATTGGAGTTTTCGGATGGATCTACCATTTTTTGGATTGGTATTTTGATGTTTGGCTTTTGACTAATGCTGGAGTTGTTGAAGTGAAAAGAAATGGTTTGTTGGATTTCACATCGAAACGAATCGAATATCATATGATTGAAGGTATCGCTTATTCTATTCGTGGATTTCTTCAGACTATTTTTAGTTACGGAGATATTCAAATTGATAAAATGGGTTCTCAGATTTCTATTATTCTTGAAGAAGCTGCTGCTCCAAAAAAGCTTGAAAGGCGTATAATGAAGTATCAAGAAAAATATGTTTACGATAGAAGCGTTAGAGATCATCAAATGTTAAAGGGGATGTTGTCCGATATGATTGCGTATAACGTTCATAATGAAACAATAAAAATTCCTAAGAAAGAGAAATGATTATACAAAATTTTCTTGGTATGATGACTTTGTTTCTTGTCATTGTTTTTTTGTTTATTTTCTTTTTGATTTTCTTGAAGAAAAGGCCTTTTGTATTTGCGCCTAAAGAGCTTCAGTATATAAAATCTCATTGGATAAGAATTATAGATATGTTCCATTCTCATCCAAGAGATGCCATTTTGGATGCGGATAAGTTGCTTGACTATGCCTTGAAGACAAAGGGCTATGAAGGATCCTTGGGGGAGAAACTAAAGAGATCTGGAAAGCTTTTTTCTGATATTAATGCTGTTTGGTCTGCGCATAAGGTTCGAAATTCTATAGCTCATGAAATGGTTGAAATAGACGAGACATATCTTAGGGCGGCTTTGCAAAATTACAAAAAAGCATTAAATGATTTAGGGGCAAAATTATGATTATATGGCTTATAGGAGCGCAGGGGAGTGGTAAATCTCTAGTGATGGAGATGTTAAAAGAAAAAGATTTTTCCTGTATCTATGCGGATAAAATAGTTCATCAGCTTTATAGGTCTGGAAATGATGGCGAAATTTTGGTGCGTAAAAACTTTGGAGAAAGATTCTTGAATAAGCAGGGTAATGTTTGCAGGACGAAATTGAAAAAACTTGCCTTGGAAAATATAAAGAATATTGAAAAATTAAATATGCTCATTCATCCATTGGTTTACACTAAAATCTCTATGCTTCTTGATGAATGTTTGGCTGGTGATAAGCAAAATATTGCTATTGAAGCTGTTTATTTTGATGAAAAGAAATTTGGAAAAATTGTAGATAAGGTTGTTTGGATAGATCGTAAAAATGATAAAAAAGAATTTTTTATTAAAAAACCTTCGAGGGTTGATGATATTTTGGATAATAATGGTTCTATTGCCGATTTGAAGAAATCTGTTTATTATCTTGTTCGTTAATCAATTTATATGGAATTTGAAGCTGTTATAGGATTGGAAATTCATGCGCAAATGTCTACAAAGACTAAAATGTTTTGTGGATGTGATAATGATTCTTTTACTAAAGAACCTAATGTAAATGCGTGTCCTGTTTGTATGGGTTTCCCCGGACAACTTCCTGTAGTGAATGAAGAAGCTGTGAAAAAAGGTGTAAAGGCTGCGCTTGCGCTTAATTGTGAAATTCAACTTCATTCTAAATTTGATAGAAAAAATTATTTTTATCCTGATAATCCAAAAGGATTTCAAATTTCTCAATATGACGAACCTATTTCTAAAAATGGCTTTATTGAGGTTGAAGTACGTGACTCTGAAAATAATGTGAGAAAGGTGAGAGTTGGAATTACTCGTTTGCACTTGGAAGACGATGCTGGGAAATTGACTCATGTTAGAGATGGATCTTTGGTGGATTTTAATAGAGCTGGAACTCCTTTGATGGAAATTGTTTCTGAGCCTGATATGCATAATTCGCAAGAAGCCTGCGCTTACGCTAGGGAAATCCAAAAAATTGTTCGTTATGTTGGAAGTAGTGATGCGGACATGGAAAAGGGGATGATGCGTTTTGATGCGAGTGTTTCTGTTAGACCAAAAGGAGAGACAAAGCTTTATCCTCGTGCTGAAATAAAAAATTTGAATTCTTTTAAGATGCTTGAGAATGCGGTTGAGTACGAAATCAAAAGGCAAATTGCTCTCTGGGAAGAGGGAAATCCTGTAAAATCTCCGGTTACAATGGGGTGGAATGACGAGAAGAAGGAGACGTATTTCATGAGAGATAAGGAGGAAAGTGATGATTACAGATATTTCCCTGAACCTGATTTACCTATTCTTGTTCTTGATAAAGATATGGTTTCTGAAATTAAGAAAAATTTGCCTGAATTGCCAAATGTTAAGAGAAAAAAATATACCGAAGATTTTGGAATTTCTGAAGATGAGGCGAGAATTCTTTCAGATGATCCTGTTATGGCTGCTTATTTTGAAAGAGTTGTGGAACTTTGTGAGGATGCGAAGAAGGCGGCGTCATTTATTACTACAATATTGATTGCGAAATTAAAGGAAGATTTGGTTGATATAAGTCTACAAAAAATTTCTCCAGATATGATGGCAGAGCTTATAAAACTTGTTAATTCGAATGTAATTTCAAATAATACTGCGAAAGGTGAAGTGTTTTATGAAATGTATAAAAATGGAATTTCTCCTTCTCAAGTTGTTGAAGAGAAAGGACTAAAACAAGTTTCTGATACTTCCGAAATAGAGCGTGTTTGCAATGAAGTTATAGTTGAAAATCCTGAACCTGTGGCTGATGTTAAAGCTGGGAAGGATAAGGCGATGGCTTTCCTTGTTGGACAGGCAATGAAAAAATCTAAAGGCAAAGCAAATCCACAAATGGTAAATGAAGTCTTGAAGAAGCTGATTGTTTGATCTATTATTATTTTGGTTTTATCCTCTTAACCATTTTCCTATGTTCGCAACTTCTGCAGATATCTTAAATATGTCTTTGGCTATAGGTTTTCTAGTCCTTGTTATATTTTTGTGTATTACACTTTTTTATGCAATTTTGATTCTGCGTGATTTTTCGCATGTTAGTAAGGAAATAAAAACTACTGTTGATAAAATTCATACAACAATAGCTCAACCCCTTATGGCTATTGAATTTATCGTTGAAAAAATTCGTCCTTATATAGAAATGTTTATAGATAAAAAGATGAATGGTGCGAAAAGTGTAACTAAGAAAAAATAATTTATTGTTTTCTTTTAATTATTTCGTAAGGAAATTTCACTGTAGCATTCCAGATTCTTTTTGTGCGTTTTGGCTCTTGTATAAGCCTTATTAGCCATTCCAGGCCTGCTTTCCTGAATATCATTGGGGCTCGTTTTTTCGTACCTGAGATAATATCAAATGCTCCTCCTACTCCGATGGCCAATTTTATTGAAGTTAATTTTTTCAAATTTTTTGCTATCCAAAATTCCTGTTTTGGTGCTCCGTATGCTATAAATAATATGTCTGCGTTTGATAAATTTATTTTTTCTATTATTTCTTTTTCGTCTTCTTCTTTTGGACTTTTACTTAATCTGCCAACGATTTTTATATTTGGATATTTTTCTTCGAGGTGTTGTTTTGTTTTTTCTCCAATCTTTTCGCTTGATCCTAGTAAAAATATTTTCAAATTTTCATTAACTGATTTTTTGCAAATTTCCAGCATTAAATCTACTCCAGTAACTCTTTCTTTTAAAATGTTTCTTATTGATTTTGGCTTTATTAGGCCAATAAATAGTGTTTGAAATGCTTTAAGTGTTTTTGTGGCTTTTGATGAATTGCTTTTTATTTTGGATAAATAACTGCTTGCCCATAAAATCCCTGTTCCGTCCGGTATATTTAAGGCAGATTTGTTTAATATTTCTAGAAATTTAGGATCTTTTATGGCTTGAAGTAGTATTTCAGGATTAGGTGTCGCTATATATTCTTGTGAATTTCCTTTTGCCAATTTAATTGCTATTGTTGCAGCTTTTTCTAAGTTTATGTTGTCGAATTTTACTCCTAAAATTTTTATTTTTTCTTCCTGCATATAAATAATATATTATTATTTTTTTCTTTTTCCAGTATTTCAAAGCCACTTTTTTCTAACAATTTTTCAAGTTCATTTTCCTTAAATGCATAATAATATCTTTCAGTTTTTTTTGCCCAAGGAATAAATGTGTCTCTAGGGTCGTATTTTCCTAATGTAAAAATCGACTTAAGGAAGGCTTTTCTTATGTATTTTTTGTATTTTGGTTGAAATAAATTCCACACACTGACTATGAAGATTCCATTATTCTTAAGTATTCTGTGTACTTCTTTTATTGCTTTTTCTCGTAATTCTACTGATGGAATATGGTGGAGTGATGCTATTTCTAGAACTACATTTACGCTTTCTTTTTTGAGTGGAATTTTAAGCAAATCTCCTTTTATAAATTTTGCATCTTTTTGTTCCTTGGCTTTCTCTAGCAGTTTTTTGTTGTTATCTATTCCTATATACTTTGTTGTTCTATGTTTTTTTAAAAAATCATAAAATCTGCCATTTCCACACCCTATGTCCGCTACAATGTTTTTATCTTTTATATATTTCAAAAATGTATCAAATTCTTCCCATTTGTTCTTTCTTGTTTTGTCGAATTCTTCAGAAATTTCAGTATAGTCTTTTATGACTTTTTTTAGTAAGCTAATTGCTGTTGTTTTTCGCATGTATCAATTATAATTGTTTTGTATGGATTTTACGAATTTAAATCTGGATGATAATCAGGAGCTCGCCAGAAATATTATAATCGAAGCTTCAAAAAAGACCTTTAAGGATAGGTCTGATTTTGAGCATTTTCGAAATGGTATTGTGAAAACATTTAAAGGAAAAATTTTCCATAATCTTTACTTTAT
>CALRHQ010000045.1 GCA_943359415.1 Candidatus Peribacteria bacterium | reverse complement strand
TAATGGGACATGTTGATCATGGTAAAACCAAACTTTTGGATGCGATCAGATCTACTGATGTGGTTTCTGGTGAATCCGGTGGAATTACTCAGCATATTGGAGCGTATCAGGTTCTTAAAAAAGGAAAACTTATTACTTTCCTTGATACTCCAGGACATGAAGCTTTCACAGCTATGAGAGCTCGTGGAGCTAAGGTCACAGACATTGCTGTACTCGTAGTTGCTGCAGATGAAGGCGTAAAACCTCAAACAATTGAAGCAATAAACCATGCAAAAGAGGCTGGTGTGCCTATTATCGTGGCGATGAATAAGATGGATAAGCCAAATGTTAATCCTGACAAAGTAAAAGGTGAACTTGCAGAAAATGGACTTCAACCTGAAGACTGGGGTGGGGATACCGTCATCGTTCCGGTTTCAGCTTTGGCAAAACAAGGAATCGATGATCTTTTGGAAATGATTTTGCTTAATGCTGAGATGTTGAATCTGAAAGCAAATTATGATCGTGAAGCTGTTGGTACTGTTATAGAAGCTCATTTGGATCATAGTCTTGGGCCTGTTGCGACTGTTCTTGTAAATACAGGAACATTGCACCTTATGGATAACGTTGTTATTGGAAATTCACATGGAAGAATCAAATTGATGCGTGATCATAATGGAAAACCTGTAAGACTTGCTAATCCTTCGACTCCTGTACAGATTGCCGGACTTTCATCAACACCGATTAGTGGAGACATTTTGCAGGTTGTAAAAGACGAAAAAATGGCAAAACAAAAAGCTGAAGAGATTGGTTTGATTACAAAAAAACGAGATGAAGAAAAGGGATCTTCTATTGGACAGATTCTTTCTAAGATTAAATCAGATAAAATTTTGAAGATTGTACTGAAGGCTGACACAAAAGGTTCTCTTGAAGCTATCAAACAATCTTTGGCGAAAATTAAAAATGATGATGTTGCGATAAAAGTTATTCACAGCGGAGTTGGAACTATTACTGAATCGGATGTGACAATGGCGGCGGCAAGTAAAGGTATCGTCGTTGGATTCCACAGTGATTTTGATGCACCTTATGTTGAGAAAACTGCTGAGAGAGAAGGTGTTGAAGTAAGGAAATATACAATTATTTATAATTTGCTTGAAGAGCTTACAAAGCTTTTGAGTGGACTTCTTGATCCTGAAATTGTCGAAGTTATTATTGGAAGAGCTGAGGTGAAGATGATCTTCCTTACGAAGAAAAAAGAAATGGTTATCGGATGTAGGGTGACTAGCGGAAAGCTTGAGAATAAGGCAAAATTACGTGTTATTCGCGGACTAACAAAAGAAGATACTGATAATGTTGTTGGAATTGGAACTCTTGAGTCTTTACGTAAAGTTAATGAAGTTGTACATGAAATCGGAGCTGGAAATGAATGTGGAATCAAATTTTCTGGCGACATAGCTCTTGAGGTCGGAGATATTCTTGAGGCCTTCAGACAAGAAAAGAAAATACGAACAGTATAAAGAAAAATAAAATTATGCCGCGCGCAGAACAAATAAAACTCAAAACTCATAAAGACGACAGAGGTAATCTTACTGTTGTAGAATTTAAAGATTACTTCGATTGGGAGGCGAAACGCGTTTATTATCTTACTGATGTCACTTTGCCACGTGGAGGACATGCTGTGAAACACGAGAAAAAATTGTATGTTTGCCAAAAAGGGACTGTGAAAGCGAGGTTGCATGATGGAAAAGAATGGATAGAGTTTTCTTTGCAAGGTCCGGACGATGCGATTTTAATGAATGAAATGTGTTTCAGAGATTTCTATGATTTTTCGCCTGATGCTGTACTTATGGCTATTTCTTCAGTAAATTATGTGGCTGAAGATTATATTTATGATTTAAATGAATTTATAAAATACGTAAATCAATAATATGAAAATATTAATTACAGGAGGAGCAGGTTTTATCGGAAGTAATTTTGTACATTATAGATTTGAAAATTATTCTGAGGATGAAATTTATGTTTTGGATAAGCTGACTTATGCCGGAAATTTGGATAATCTTTCGGATATTATTGACGATTCGCGTGTGCATTTTGTGCAAGGAGATATCAATGATAAAGCTTTTGTAGATCAGCTTTTTGAGAAAGAGAAATTTGATGTTGTTGTGAATTTTGCGGCAGAAACTCATGTCGATAGAAGTATTACCGGACCAAGCATTTTCGTTCTTACAAATATTGTTGGAACGCATAATTTGCTTGAGGCTTCTCGCTTGAACGGCGTGAAAAGATTTCATCAAGTTTCGACTGATGAGGTGTATGGAGATCTTGGAACTGATTCAAAAGATTATTTCACGGAGAGTACACCGATCGCTCCGAATTGTCCTTATGCGGCTTCAAAAGCCTCTGCGGATTTGCTTGTGAGAAGTTATTTTGAGACATATCAAATGCCAGTGACAATCAGCAGATGTAGCAATAATTATGGACCTTATCAATTTCCAGAAAAGTTAGTCCCCTATTTCTTCAGGCTGATTGCGGAAGATAAACCTGTGCCGGTTTATGGAGATGGGAAAAACGTGAGAGATTGGCTTTATGTGATAGATCATTGCAGTGCGATTGATATGATTTTGGCTAGGGGACGAGTTGGTGAGGTTTACAATGTCGGTGGAAATAATGAAAAAACAAATCTTGAAATCACAAAATTTTTGCTTCAGTTTTTGGGTAAAGACGAAAGTCTTATCACTTATGTAAATGATCGTTTGGCTCATGATCGTCGCTACGCGATTGATTCTACAAAACTACAAAACGAACTTGACTGGAAGCCATCTGTGAACTTCGCAGAAGGAATTCAAAAAACTTTTGATTGGTACAAATCTCACGAAGAGTGGGCAAAAAAGTTGATGGATAAATTGGAAGAAAGAAAGCACCAAACTGTAAGCAAAACGCCGCTAAGTGCGACGAGGTAGGAAAATTCTAATAAAGGCCTTGTTTCTGATATTCTTTTACTAGTTCTGGATCGCGATATTTGTCCATTAAAGATTTTCGCTTCGAGAATGATTCTATTTTAGCAATACACTCCTCTATACTGCCTGAAAATAGCTCCCCGCTACCCTCTGGAGATTGTAAATACATTACTCCATTTTCATTATAAAGTTTCCACTCTACTAAATCCGAGGATGGTGGCTTAAACCCTGTCATTGTTTTCCCATCAGAGTCTGTCAATTTTGGTCTTTCCATTATATAGAAAAAAGTGTGAGTAGATGCGCTTCCATCATAAACATTCGTACCCTCACTTTGTTCCCCCATTAATTCATAGTTCGGAAAGGCCGCATCAATTTTTTGCTTTGCTTCCCAAAACAGAAGATCATCTTTCATAACTTTCCTTGTCTCTTCAGCTGCAATTTTGAAATCAGCTTTGTAATTCATAAAAAATTCTCGCTGTTTGTCTGATATATCTGCGTCATGCTTCAGGTCAAATGCCTGAGCAGGTACGTGTAACCACTTATCTACTTCTGCTAAAAATCTTTTACTTTTTTCTTGTAAAGTTTCCTCTTTGACTCCCTTCAAAGTAGGCAAATTTGATGGAAGATTCAATACTTCCAATACATCGGTCTTTACTCCCTCCATTCCCATGGCTACATTCTTTTCAGCTTCTGGATATTTTTTAGCTTCTGAGTCTGAGTCTTCGTTCGGCTTTACTATCTGCCCACGATCCTGTTCAGAATCTAAAGCGTTCCAGCCTACAAGTGAAACCAAGCCAAGTCCTACACCTGCTAAAGCTGTTCTTATCACTTTCCCATTTCCCTGAGATTTTCCGCTTTCTAAAGGCATTTTTAATAAAAATTATTATGCTTTATTGTATCATTTTTGTATCATTCTAGCAATCTGCTTGTTTTAGTTAAGAATATCTTTCAACTTCAATTTCCAAATTTCCACTCTTAGTGCTATATTTTGCTGGCACTAAAAATTTATTATTAGATCATGAAATACAGCAAACTTTTCGGACGAACGAGGCATAATCCTCCATGTGATGCAGATAGCGTAAATGCAAAACTGCTTACACAGGCGGGATTTGTGGAGAAATTGGCAGCGGGAATTTATAATTTTTTGCCGCTTGGACAAAGAGTTCTTACGAAAGTTTGTAACATTATTCGTGAAGAAATGAACGCAGTGGAAGGCCAAGAAATCCTTATGCCATCGCTTCATCCTGTCGATATTTGGGAAACTACAGGACGAAGAAAAACGATGGATGAAATTTTATATAAAACTCGTGCGAGCGGAGACAAAGAATTCGTTTTTGGGCCTAGCCATGAGGAAGTTGTCACTCCACTAGTTGCAAAATACATTCAATCTTACAAAGATTTACCACTTTCTGTTTACCAAATTCAGACAAAATTTCGTGATGAACCACGCGCAAAATCAGGACTTCTTCGAGGACGTGAATTTGGAATGAAAGACATGTACAGTTTTCATACTAACGAAGAAGATTTGGACAAATATTATGAAACAGTAAAAACCGCTTATTTTAATGTTTTTGAGAGATGTGGGCTTAAGGCTTACATAATCGAGGCTTCAGGTGGAGCTTTTTCGGATAAATTTTCACATGAATTTTCTGTAGAAACTCCTGCAGGTGAAGACACTATTATTCTTTGTGAAAAATGCGGAACAGCGCAGAATCTTGAGATTGCGGAAGGGCACGTGGAAGGCCTTGAAGATGAAAAAGAACTTCCAATGGAAGAAGTAAAAATCGAAAGAGGTTTTTCTGTGAAAGAAAATGCAAAAGCGCACAATGTTCCTGATGCAAAGATTTTAAAAACTGTTGTTTATGAAGTTGAAGATGGTGGTCTAATAGGAATTGTCATACGTGGAGACTTGAACGTGAGCGATGTTAAACTTGAGAGATATATGAAAAAAAGGCTTCGCCCAGCTACTCCTGAGGCTTTAAAAAAAGTTGGACTTGTACAAGGATATATTTCTCCTGTGAATATTTCTGAGGATATTGGCATTTCTTTTGTTGCTGATAATTCAATAAAAGGTGTGAAGAATTTTGTCACAGGAGCAAATAAATCTGGATTAGACTTGAAAAATGTAAATGTTGGAACTGATTTCACCGTGAAGGAATTTGCTGATTTGGTTGAGGTAAAAACTGGTTTCAAATGTCCAAAATGTCATGAACATCTTTCGGAAATAAAAGCTGTTGAAGGCGGAAATATTTTCAAACTTGGAACAAAATTTTCAAATGCTTTCGGAATGAATTTTGCTGACAATGATGGAAAATTGAAACCTGTTGTTATGGGATGCTATGGTATCGGAACTACTCGTTTGGTTGGAACAATCGTAGAGGCAAAACACGATGAAAAAGGCATCATCTGGCCAAAAAGTGTTGCTCCATATTTAGTACACTTGATCTCTTTGGGAAATGATGAAAATGTTCTTAAAGACGCTGAAAGTTTGTATGAAAAACTTTTAGAAGAAGGAATCGAAGTTTTGTTTGATGATCGGGATACCGGTGCTGGAGTAAAATTAAACGATGCAGATTTGATCGGACTACCTCTTAGAGTCGTCATAAGCAAACGAACACTTGAATCAAAAGGTGTTGAATGGAAAGAAAGAACAAATGCAGAAAGCGAAATCGTATCTATCGCAAACCTTGTAAAAAAGATTAAAGAATTTCAAAAATAATTTCCATGAGAATTCTTTTGTTCGGAAAATCTGGCATGTTGGGGTCATGTCTTTATGAAAATCTTTCTGAAAATGGACATACTGTTTTTGGCTTCACAAGCAACGAATGTGACTTGATGGATATAAAAAAAATGGAGATTTTTTTTATGGAGCTTAAACCTGATATTGTTGTAAATTGTGCAGCATATACTGCTGTTGATGATGCAGAAAAAAATGTTCAATTGGCAATGGATATCAATGGAAATGCTCTCGGAGGCATTGCTGATTTGTGTAAAATTTACAAAGCTACTTTGATTCATTTCAGTACTGATTATGTTTTTGACGGACACAAAAAAACATGGAAGGAATCTGACAAACCTTGTCCGATAAATATTTATGGAGAATCAAAATTGCTTGGAGAAAAGCTGATTTCCGAGCATATGAAAAAGTTTTATATCATCAGAACTTCATGGCTTTTTGGAGAAAATGGGAAAAATTTTGTGGACACTATGGCCGGTTTAGGAAAAGAAAAAGAGGAAGTTAGTGTTGTAAATGATCAATTCGGCTCCCCGACTTATACGAAAGATCTTGCTGAAAAAGTTATAGAATTTTTTGTTAAGAAAAAACCTGAATTGGAATATGGGATTTATCACCTCACAAATAGTGGAACTACAAATTGGAGTACTTTTGCTGCACATATTTTCAAAACACTTTTTCTGGAAACAAAAGTAAAAGAAATCAGTACTGAGGTTTTTAATCGCCCTGCAAAAAGACCGAAATATTCAACTTTAAAAAGTACAAAATTTAATTTTGGAATGAGACCTTGGAGGAAAGCGGTGAAAGATTATTTGAGGAAATATTTCATCATAGCGCCGTATTAGGGGTTTAATACCATTTTTCGAAGATATGTTGAAAAAGAATTAAAAAATGATATAATTTGTGTATTCGTAGTTGGTTGATGTAGCTTGTCATAAAAGGCCTCCTTTTGGAGGCCTTTTGCATAATTGGTGGTGGTGATGTATTAGCCTTTGCGCGAACCCACTTCGCACGCGCGGAGCGCGTGGTGACTTGAAACTGCCTCGTACGCTCCGATTGCGTGGTGATACGAACCAGTGCGCCTCGGACACGCTCGCGGACTCGCGTGTGCAAAAACCAAAAAAT
>CALRHQ010000044.1 GCA_943359415.1 Candidatus Peribacteria bacterium | reverse complement strand
AAGGTGGCGAAAAATATATTTTAAATCTAATTGATACTCCTGGACATGTGGATTTTTCATATGAGGTTTCAAGGAGTTTAGCGGCTTGTGAAGGAGCGATTTTGGTGGTCGATGCGACGCAGGGGATTGAAGCTCAGACTCTTGCAAATTGCTATATGGCACTTGATCATGGGCTAGAAATTATTCCTGTTTTAAATAAAATTGATTTGCCTTCTGCTGATGTTGAATTGAGGGCGAAAGAAATTGAAGATGTTTTGGGAATTTCAAAAGATGATATTATTGCTGTCTCTGCGAAAGAGGGGACAAATGTTGAGTTGGTTTTGGATCGTGTTATAGAAAAAATTCCTGCTCCGAAGCCTTTTAATTCGGGTGATGAATTTAAATCTCTGATTTTTGATTCTGTTTATGATACTTACAAAGGCGTTGTTACCTATGTGAGAGTGAATAGTGGTGAGGTGAAAAAAGGTGATAAAATATACTTTTTGAATACTAAAACTCATGTTGAAGTGCTTGAAATTGGCCATTTTAAGCCAAAATATAAACCTTGTCAGATTCTTCAAGCTGGAGAAGTCGGATATATTGTGACTGGAGTTAGAAGTGTGCGTGAAGCTAGAGTTGGAGATACTATTTGGGGGCCTGGGGCTACCGGAATGGATCTTGCTCAAGCTGTGCCACTTCCTGGATATAGTGTTGTGAGGCCTTTTGTTTTTGCAGGTGTTTTTTGTACTGATACGGATGAATATCCCATGCTTCGTGAGGCGCTCGATAGGCTTCAATTAAATGACAGTTCACTTTCTTATGTGCCTGAACAATCAGGTGCTTTGGGATCCGGTTTCAGATGTGGATTTTTGGGATTACTTCATATGGATATTGTGCAGGAAAGGCTTGAGAGAGAATATAATCTTGATTTGATCGTTACTGCCCCGAGCGTTTCGTACATTGCTGTGGTTGGCAAAGAAGAAATTTTTGTTTCTTCGCCAAGTGAACTGCCTGATCCTTCTCAAATAGATGGGATAAAAGAACCTTGGGTGAAAGTTGAGATTTTAACTCCAAAAGATTATGTCGGAAGTATTATGACGCTTTGTACAGACAAAAGAGGCGAGTTCAAGAATATGCAATATTTGAGTTTATCTAGAGTTTTGGTTATTTTTGAATTGCCATTAGCATCCATTGTTATAGATTTTTATGACAGTTTGAAAAGTATGACTAGTGGATATGCTTCAATGAATTATGAACATTTGGATTTTAGAATCGGAAATTTGGTGAAACTTGATTTTTTTATTGCCGGTGAAAAAGTGGATGCACTTTCTTTGATTGTACATAGAAGTGACGCTGAATATGTTGGTCGAGATATGGCCAAAAAATTAAAAGATCTTATACCTCGTGAACAATTTGTAATTCCGATTCAGGCTGCGATTGGAGCAAAAGTCGTTGCGCGTGAAACTATTTCCGGTTTTAGAAAAGATGTTACAAGCGGACTTTATGGAGGTGATTATAGCCGAAAAAGAAAACTTCTTGAGAAACAGAAAAAAGGTAAAAAACGCATGAAGTTGATGGGAAAAGTGAATCTTACTCAGGAAGCATTTTTGGCGGTTTTGAAGAAGAATTAGTGTAGTGATGTAGAGTTTAGGAAATATTACTTTGCCCTCGCTTGCTTTTTCTAATGTCATTCTTTTTTTGTAAGGAACAGAATCGTTCAAAGTAATATTTCCTAAACTCTATCTCCTCCTTTAATCATTTTTTCAAAATACCAAAAATTATTTGATTGGAAGTTACATTAATATCATTTACAGCGATTCTGTTCGTTATGGAAAAAGATAGATTTCAGAAAAAAGAAAGCGAGCTGTAAATGATATTAATGTAACTTCTTAGTATGCTATAATTATTTGTGTTATGAAAACTTTTGGAAAAATTTTGGGATGGATCGTGTTGTTTTTTACTCCTTATGTAAGTTTTTTTGAGTGGAAGGTGGATAGGTTTTTTACAGGAGTGAAATCGACTGACAGGTTGTCCGATATAAAGGAGGAATTGCTCTTTCTTATGAGGAAAAACTTGATCGTGACGAATATTTGGATGGAGAAAAAATTCAAAGGATATGAATATTTGTCGAAAGGAAAAAGACGAGAAATGTATAAAAATGCTGAGAAAATTTCAGGTAAATTTTTGCGATTTTGTGAAACGAGTAAAATTGATGAAACATTTGTGCGTGCGGAAATTAAAGAAAAAGATTTAACTTATCCTGAAGGTGGCACTGATAAAATTATTTTTTTAAGAAATATCGCGAGTTTCTTAGAGCCTGAAAATTTATATCATTACATTGAAACTTCTAGTTTCGGAAAACTTTTAAACGATCCGGAAAAAGAAAAACTGGAAGGGGATTGTAATCAAATTGTGACTCTTTATATCTATCTTTTTTCTCTTAAATACGACATAAATGAGCTTAATATAAAATTACTTCCGGAGCATGTTTGTTTGCATTTTAGAAACATAGATGTAGAGGCAACGAATGGAACTTTCATGAGATATCGTGAATCAACTGACGTACTTCCGGTTACGGAAATTATTGCTACAAATATGTTGGATATTCCGGATTATCGTGAGGAGGTTGTTGTTGTTACACCGCAAATTATGGTGAAAAGTGCACAACTTGCTTATGCGACAAGCAGTCTTAGAAGTTTGGTTGAAAAAAATCTAAATATAGCTTACGAAAATCTTGGAAATAGTGCTTACAATATGGGTGATTTTACTGCAGCTATATTTTATTTTGAAAAGGCTGGAAATATGGAAATGCTGAAATCTTGTTATGGAAAAGAATATAATTCTCTTGTTGAAAAAATATCTTCTGTAAAAACTGTTGAAGATGCTAAAAAATACAAATCTACTTACGAGAGAATGTTGTTTTTAGCGCAGAAGATGGGGGATAGTGGACTTGAGGGAGAGATGAGGAAAATTTTGGGACAGATGTAAGACTTTATAGCATTTCAAAATTTTCTATGATTTTTTTTGCCGTAGAGTCCCATGTAAAATTCTTGGAATATTCTTGTCCTCTTTGTGTGATTAGGGTTTTTTCTTGAAGATTTTTTATAAGATTTAAAATATGCTTTTTCAAAATTTCTTTGTTGTTTGGTTCAAACATCAGTGCATGGTTTTTGAAAATTTCTTTTAAGCTTCCTCCTGTTGAACAAATTACTGGAATTCCATAACTCATCGCTTCTAGCGGTGGTAAGCCAAAACCTTCATATAGAGAAGGATAAATAAATATATCTGTGTTTTTATAAAGAGATGCTTTTTGTTCTTCCGTTACGTATCCTGTTAAAATAATTTCTTTTTCGTTTTTTATGCGATTTAAAAGTGTGGCAACTTTCCATCCTATCCCTCCAGCCAAAACAAGTTTGTGTTGCAAATTATGTTTAGCTTTTAATTCTAAAAATGCATCGACAAGTGTGTCCAAATTTTTGCGTGGTTCGATAGTTCCGAGATAAAGCAAGTATAGCGATTTTACCTGAGGTAAGCCTGTTTCTTGAGGTTCTTTTGCTTCAAAATTTGGTGGAGTTACTCCTTCATTTATGACTTCGATTTTTGTGGAAGTTTTATATGAATTTAAAATATCGCGTTTTGTGTTTTCAGATGGAGTGATTATCAGATCTGCATTTTTTATTACTCTTCCGAGCAAAAGTTTGTGAATTATTGTACTTCTTTTTATGTGAAATTTTGGAAAAAGTATTGGAGTTAAGTCGTGAATTATTGTTACTCGTTTTATATTTTTTGGAAGATTGAATGGGCCGATATGGCAGGGTTCAAGCACAATATCCGGTTTCAATTCTTTTATGAGTTTTGGAATTTTAAAAAATCTTCTGTAACTTTCTTTTCCAAGTCCTTTTTTGTTTAAAATAATATAATTTTCTGTATTTTTGAAAAAATCATTTTCTCTGTTGTGAATAAAACTATATCTGTTTTCCTTGTCTATTTTTAAAAAACTTTCGATTAAGTTTTTTGTATAATGATGAATTCCGGCGTTTTGATTGTCTATCACGTCGGCCAGGATACATATGTGCATATTGTAATATTCGCTCATTTGTGCTAAAATATCCAGATATAAATAAAAGAAAAGTGGAAGAAAACAAAAACCAAAAACAATTAGAAAAAGAGGCTCAGACTGCCTTAATAAAGCCATCAACGGAAGTTTTAGTGGATAAATCCAAACCTGTTTCTTCTGAAGATGTCTTTGAATATGCTGAGACTAAGGGTTCACAAATTGTTAAATATTCGTTTTATACAATGTTTGTCGGGACATTTGTTTGGATTGGTTTTAACCTTTTCTTTCAACAACCGGCAAGTTTTTTCTTAGGTTTCTTGAAAATGTTTCGTGGTCCTGTACAAGAGACTGCAAAAATGACAGAGCTTCGCATAATGTTGCCTTATGAAGAAGTTTCTTTTGAGCCGACAAAGCTGGATCCTCTTGTGAGTACTCGTCTTGAAAATACTTATGACGCACTTGTGAGGCCGGATCGAGATCTTCGAATGAAGCCTGCTCTTGCGCTTTCGTGGGGTTTGATTGGTACAACCGTATGGGAATTTAATTTACGTCCGAATGTTGAGTTTCATGATGGGTCTGAGTTTAATGCAGAGGATATCGTGGCGAGTTTGAATAGAGCTACTGATCATGAAGAATCTGAGCTAAAAGATGTTTTGAAAAATATTGATAAAGTTGAAATTGTAGATGATTTGACTATTAAAATTACCACAAAAGTTCCTGATCCGATGCTTTTGAATGAACTTGCGAGTGTTAAGATTATTCCTTCTGAATATCAGAAAGAAGATATTGAAACTCCTGTCGGAACAGGGCCTTATGTCTTTGAAAAAGTTTATCCTCAAGATAGAATTGTTTACAAAAGATTTGATAAATATTGGGGAGATAAGCCAAAATTCGAAACTGTTGTTTTGTATGGAAGGAGTGATATTTCGCAGCGTGGAAATATGTTATTGAATGGAACAGTTGATTTACTTACTTTCGTTCCTTTCGATGCTGTTCAAACTTTTAAAGAACGTAATTTTAAAATTGTTAGTGTCCCAACACTTTCTATAGAATTTTTGCTTTTCAATGTTAAATCAAAACTTTTACAAAGTGTGGAAAATAGAAATGCGATTCGGCTTGCTGTTGATACACAGTTATTAGCTGATTCTTTGCAGGGCTCCGCTAAGGCGATAAATCAATATGCGAGTAATGGAGTTTTTGGGTTTAATCCTGCTGTTTTGACTCAAAAATACGATGCTGATATTTCGAAAAAAACTCTTTCTAAACTTGGACTTAATGGTGCAACTTTGACCATGAGTTTGCCTAATGGATTGCAATATATTGGGGATTACGTGAAAAAAAATCTTGGTGAAGTTGGACTGAATGTTCTGATTTCTTATTATGATGATTTTGAGAAATTCATGGAAAGTGTGAATAGTGGAGGGGCTGATTTGTATTTCTTCGGATATCAATCAAGTTTTGGAGATGCAAATGACTTCTTGAAGGATATGGCTTACAGTAAAGCGGAATTTAATTATGGAAAATATGCGAATTCGACTGTTGACCAATTAATTTTGTCTGCATCTACGGAAATGGATCCGCTAAAAAGACGAATATTCTTACAAGATGCTATGAAAATTTTGGTTGAAGAAGATCCTATTGGTGTGCCACTTATTGAATATGAAGCGTTTTATTCTTTTTCGGATAAGATCGATTATGAGCCTAGAATAGATGAAGGTCTTTATTTTGATGATATAAATGTAAAATGAAAATATCTATCAGAAGTAAATTGATTCTAGCGATTTCTTTCCTCATCATAGTTCTGTTTTCGATTGCAGGAATGCTTTTCATCAATGAAAAGAAAGTTGAACTTGCTGAAGATATTTATACCAATGCTTTAGCTTTTTCAAGGCTTACTGCAACTACTGTTGCATATGATTATGATTTGTATTTGGCTCAAAATGGATTTGTTTATTTTAATAGAGAAATAAAATCAATTTTTGATCAAAATGCTGATGTATCGGTGATAAAAGTTTTGAATTTTTCCGGAGAAGTTTTGTATGATTCTTCTGTTGATACTGAGAAAAAACATGAAGGTGAAAAACGTGTGACCAGTGATTCTGCTTTAATTGATCAATTAAAGTCTGAATCTATTTCTATCAAAACTTTGGATGGTAGAATTGTTTATTTGAAACAAAATGCATTTGGAAATTTTGATTTTGTCGATGAACTTGAAAAACCTGTTATTGCTTTAGAGAAGGGGACTATGATTGATTATTTTATTGTTCCTGCTACTGAAAAATATTCTATTTTCTATAAAATTGATTACAAACATTTGGATGAAAGAATCGCGATAATGGTCAAAAGAATCATGTATTTGGTTCTTTTTGGTATCATGATGGGAATGATTATGTCATTTATAATGTCGCTTCAAGTTACGAGGTCTGTGAAAAAACTTGTAACTGGTGCGGAAGGAATTGCTCGTGGTGATTTTGCTACGAAAGTTGATATCGGTACAGGTGATGAACTTGGTTTTTTGGGTAAAGCCTTCAATAAAATGGCGATTGACCTTGGTGCGAGTGTCGAGGCAAAAGTTTATCAAGAACGTGTTACTCGTGAGCTTGAGCTTGCGACTCAGATTCAGGATAGGCTTATTCCTGATGATAATCAGATACCGAAATTTGCAGATCTTGATATTTCAGGAGGTCTTATTCCTGCATCCGAAATCGGAGGAGATATTTATGATTTTATAAAAATAAGTGAAGATAAATTATTGATGTATCTTGGAGATGTTACCGGACACGGAGTTCCTGCCGGTATTATTAGTTCGATTGCGAATGCACTTTTCTATGGTTATGCGGATCG
>CALRHQ010000043.1 GCA_943359415.1 Candidatus Peribacteria bacterium | reverse complement strand
ATGTAGTCTTTCTCTGATTGCGACGACACCTCTTTTCTCTAAGGCTTCCTTGAAATGGCTTGTTTGTTCATTGTTCGAAGCTTGAGAAACCTGTTGCATTTCTGAACCGAAAAATGGAAGCTCTTTACCTACTACTCCATATCTATTTTTTTGTCTTTGTTCGAATCTTCTTTCGTAATATTCATAACAAGTCTTTCCCATTTTCCATAGATCACCCAAACTCAAAAATCTTGTATTATTCCATACTGTTCTTACGTAAGATTGTGTTTCTCCATGTATTGGTAAACCTGTTTTGAATGCTTCGTCATGACTTACAGCCTCGTCATAAACATGTTTTTCTATTTCACCATGTTTTTTACCACCTCCTTCTTTGTGTTCTTTACCGTGCTCTTCTGCCTGTGGTGGATGTGGATGCTCTTCTGTTGCATCTTCATGCGATGCAGGCGCATCTTCTTCGTGGTGTTCTTCTGCATGTGGGGCATGTTCTATCGCGCCTTTGTCTGCAAGTTCCATAAATGAGGCTTGGTCGAATTCGCGTCTTACTATTGGTGGTTCTGGCAAGAATGTTGGTCCAATTGCACGTTTCTGTTCTCTTGGAGTTCCTGACAGTCCTGTGTAATTTGTAGTGTTTTCTGCTGTTTTGGCATAAGAAACTACAAATAAATTTTCTCCCGGTTTTCTTGGATTTGGTTCTACCGTGAGCTTTGCGTCTAGGACTCTTATCCCTCCTGCTGCGTCATCATAAAAGCCTACAGGTTCAGACTCGCCAAGATTTGGGATTCTTACTGCGCCGCTCAGAGCTTGTGGAGCGGCAAACCCTCCTTCCACTCCACCACTTGTTGCTCGTGGAGCTTGGAAATCATGCATAGCTCTTTTTTTGCTTTGTTCTGTGGCAGGTTTCCCTGTCAGACTCATTGCGACTTTTTCGTTCATTTCCATCGCTTTTTCTCTTCTGGCGATTGCACTTCTATCAAGGAATTCTTGTAATTCTTCGTGTGCTATTGCTGTTGAATATCCGGTCTGTTTTACGAGTGCTGCGAATTCCCCTGCTGAAAATTCTTTTTGGATTTTATCAAAATAAAGAGATGGATCCACGGAATTTGAAAGCCATTCTTTTGGTCTTGCTGTGACATTTTTATCGAGTACTATCACAGGTTCCTCACCTGATTCATCAATTCTTTCGATTTTGAGCTCTCTTTCTTCGTAAACTTTTTCTCCATTTTCTTTTAGTTCAACTACTACTTTTGCCTTGTATGTCTGGCCTTCCCTTACACCAAGATAACCTGTATTCCTAGCCACTTCTTTATTCAAGTCAGCCATCGTTTTGATATCTTTGCGCATTTCGATCGCGTGTACCAAACGCAAAAATTGGGTAAATCCCGCTTTTTCGATAACTCCTTGTTCGTTTGCATATTCAACAACAAGTTCTCCTGCAAACTCCGGATCTTTATCATCTTTTTCTTTGGTGAAATGAATCTTTTTTAGTTCTATTTTACTTGTTGTCTTTTTAGCTTTTCCTGTTTTTGCATCGACGTGTACTTTTTCTGTTTCAACAGATCCACCGTGAACCAAAAATTTCACAATTCTTTCCATGTCCACTCCTGTTTCTCTTTCCAATTTTTTGATAGCATGATGTCTTTCGCCTGTTTGTCTGAGATAATCCAGCCATTGTTTCCGAAGTGGAACTCTTTCAAATTCCAATCGATCTATTTCTGCATCGAGTTCTTCCGTGGATTTACCTTGCGCATGCAGTTCATTTGACTGTTCCATCAGGGAAAACATTTGTATCTCGATAGCTTCAAGTTTTTTTACAAGCCCTTCAGGTGGACGATCAATTGACCATAATTCTTTGTCATTTACTTCTGATGCTGTTTCCACTTTTGCACGAGTTTCCCCTGTCTCCTCTTCGCCTTTTTTCTTTATTCCAATTTTTTCGGCTTGCTCTTCTTGCCTCATTTCTTCTAATTTTTCGAGTGAGGTCATTTCTGATTTTATGGAAAGTGGCGAACCTGTCGCGAGACCTTTCAGAAGTTCTTCGGCATATTCTCTTTCTTTTTTCCCCGGGAATATTTTCTCTTTTCCTTCTGCCGTGACTCTTTCACCTTCTTTAGGCTCTTCTATCGCTTCCAAAAATCTCATCGCACATCTTCCATGATTGGGAAATTTGCCACCGGCAAGCGCTGTCATAAAGTGCTCGTATGGCTTTTCTTTCATCTTATTTTTGTCCTTCAATGTATCGCGAAGTGTCATTCTTTCTTCACGAGTGAGATCAAGCTCCCCATTTTCAAGTTTTTGTGCGATTTTCACTGAATGTGAAAACTCTGCAGATTTCCCATCCGCGTCTTTTATCTCTGAAAGAATACGTGTTTCTTCCGCCCTTTCTGCGGCTTCTAAAGTCTCTTTTGATTGTCCTGTTTGTGATTGATTATTTGTCATCATTTATATTTTATACTTCTGCTCGTGGTTCGCTAGGTGGATTTGGATTTTTAGGTTCATTTGGATTTGGCTGTGGTGGTTTTACTTGTGCCGATTGCTGTTCGCTGCCTCGTGGTCCTGGTTGTCCTACCAATGGTGCTTCTAGAGGATTTATTGGTCTTGTAGGTGCTTGTGGTAGTGGCGCTACACTTGCTGTCCTTTCTGATTCCGATGCTTGTTTTCCGGCTTGTTCAGGTACTGCGCCTTTTGGTATTGCTGCTCCCGGAACTTGGCCTGCGCTTGCGGTGTCTATTGTATTTTTGAGCTTTGCGTCGCCAGCTGGAGTTTCAGGAAACAGCTTCTTAAGTTGTGCTTGTGCGTCCGGATCTGTGATAAAGGTTCTAAGTTCTGCAGCGAATGGTTTCTGTCCAGCAATAGTTGCAAATTGTTTAATTAATGGTTTTAGCCCCGCTTCGTCTTTTTTGTCAGTCAAAGCTTTCGTCAGATCAGTTTGAGCTTTAATTAAGGCTGCTTGCTTTGTTGCGTCTATTGGGCCTAAATCAGCTCCCCCGACTTTGCTGTTTGCTGTGAAGGCATATGGTGCAGGGGCAGTTCCTGCTTTTGGCGTTGTTCCTGCCTCTCCTGCCTCAAGCTGAGTGTCTAGTTTTGAACCTTCGTATTTTAAATGGTCTGCTATTTGTCCCCTTATTGTCTTTTTGTCTGCATCTTTTGTTTCCTTCTCATAGGCCGTTATTAAACGGTGAAGTTCTTCTCCAGACTTCTTAAGTGCAATATCCTTCTTGAACTGTAGTCCATTTGAGTCATTTAAAAAATTCGTTAATTCTTTATCCACTTCTTTGCCTCCGTTTCTTATTTTGTACTCATTGTTTTTCATGATTCCAAGAGCTTCTCTACTAGTTTGTGCATTATTTAGTGCTGACAGTGGTTTTTCTCCCGGAGTCCCAACTCCGATTGCCTCCGCGACCATCTGTGCTTTGTCCTCTTGGTTGGTTTTGAATTTGCGCTCTGCTCTATCTATAACATCTCCTAGAATTCCAGGGGTCATCATAATCTTCTCATCCTTACCAGGGATTGAAACTGGGAAAAGAGGTGTATGTTTCCATGCAACATCTCCGACAAATGAACCAACTTTTCCTAAACCTCCATATAGTGCTTTTGTAACAGGTTCGGCGATAGATTTATTCGCAGCAAAGCTTACAGCCATCCAAATCACTCCTATGGTGCCTAAAGCTACGATCAAATCCTGCATTGTGTTTAGACCCGCGACTGGGATTCCATTTACGATTTTTACTGATTCACTGCTTAATATATTTACAGTTTGTATCGCTCGAAGCATTATCCATCCGATTGTCATAGAAAATGCTATCATTATTGGTGCGATTGCGTTTTGAACGAATTTATCGACAAGATCTCCGAAGCCAAGTTTTTCTTTGAATACCGGCAAAATCATCGATACTATGATAATCGGTGATGCCACTACTCCAAGCCACATCACTACAAGACGAGCCATAAGTACTACGAAAAGTGCCAAAAATGAAACTACGTAGATCAAATACATCGCTGCTGAAAAAATAGTATTTGTAAACAATTTTGAAATATTTGCTTCTGTAAGTGTCGTAATATCTATTTCCGGATAAAACACCATTTTCGACATATTTAGAGCCATTGCTAGTGCTGCATTTTGGCTACTATACGTCTTAAGAAATGCTTGTCCTCGAGGAGTTAATTTTCCATCATTTGTACAGACACGATTTGTTGCGTCCTCCTTAACAGCTTTTTTGAAATTGTCCTGATTTGTTGTATATAGGGCAGAAATTAATTTATCCACTTCTGCTTTTGACGTAGATTTTGTCACTGCATCAATATCTCCTTCGTCTACAAATTTACTTGCTATAACTTTGTACGTGACTAAATCTGATCCAATTTCAGCATTGTTTGTTGGTCCCAATTCTTCCAGCGTTCTTCCCATCGTTCCCAAACAGAATCTTTTTATTGTTTCCTCATCAGTGGCTACGTTTCCAAGTCCGTCATTTACCTGATCAGGCAGAGCAAAAATCGAGGTCGTCAGTACATTTATTCCATCCAGAAATACCTTTATTCCCAAGAATGAAAAGTTTACCGCTATTATGGCGATAATCATTTTTGGAAGGATTTGCTTGATTGAATATGTATCATTGTCATCACCTACTCCAAGAATATTGTAGATGGCTATTCCAACCATCGCCAACACGAAGAATAAGTTTATTAAGTTTCTGACTGGAATCCATATTTCACGCAATCTTTCGTCCATTCCCGCACCGAAAAGGATGTTGTTATTCATCAAATCCCCTATCATAACAAGTACCGGCCAAATAATAGCATTTAACCATTTTTGTAAGGCGAGAATAAAATATATTCTTTCTTTAAGTACTTTTTCTTGTTCAGCATTTGCTGCTGATGCTGTGACTGATTTTTGACATACTATTCCTGTATTATCCGCCGGTGATTTTTCTTCATATCCTGTTAACTTACTACAATCTTTTGCCCCTGCGATGAAACATGAATTGTCCGGATTTAATGAACCACCGGCCGTATCACAGGCAGCCTTTGCTGACTGCGTAGATGCTGCTTTAGGATCAGGTTCTGCCGCATAAGCTTTTTGTGATACTAAACCACCTCCAAACAAAAATACCGCTATAAATGTTGTGAAAAGTACTTTGATTAATTTTTGTAAAATTTTGTTTTGCATTATGCGATTGCTTTTAGATAATTTTTTTCTGCCGCCATGCCCCCTATCCCTAATTTGTCGAATGGAGCTGCCAATCTATAAAATTCAGCATCTGTGATTTTGGCTTTGTTTAAAGAAGTGATCACATTTGCAAAAACGCTTTGTTCTGAACCTTTTGCTTCAACGACTGCGGTTTTCATCCAGTTTGAAAATGCTTTTTTTGTCATTTCTTTTTCCGGGAATGGCATGTCTTCACTTCCTTTTTCTCTACGAACATATTGTAAATAATCAAAAAACTTCTTTGATCCATCATAAGTTCCCTTTGATTTCAAAAATGCTTCAACCTCAAGATTTCCAGCTATCAAGTATTTCAATTCTCGTTTAGCTGATTTTGTTGACTGTGCTTCTTTTTCATCCTTTGATTTCAAGGCTTCTCCGACACTGCCAACTGCTTCCTTCGCTTTGATTGCAGCCAATGTACCCGCACCTGTGATAAACCATGGATTTTCCGCCAATGATTTCGTAATAAATCCTAAATTGTTTATTTTACCTCCATAAAATGCTGCAGTAGCCAAATTTATACCTATCGTACCTACTGACCATAATTTACCCATAAATGTCAAAATTCCTGTTGGTGTCATCATATCTGTAGCTTGATTTGTTGCGCCATAAGATTGTTTTGCCATGTCTACAGCCGACTTCACAAAATCATTTTTTGCTTTCCAGTTTCTGGCGTATTCTTGAACCTTTTTTTCAAATTCTTTTGTGTCCACTTTTGAATTTTCAAGAATTTTCCTCATAGTTTCTACGCTTATATTTCCCTGTACACTCCATGTTTCTAGAAATCCCTGTGAAGCTAATGGATTTAATTTATTGTTTTCTATGTAAAATTTTCCAAATTCAATTTGTAAATCTTCACTCATAAATGAAAGAGCTGTCCATGCATAAGAGCTTAAATCTGATTTTCCAAATATTGTTTTTGAAAGTGTATCGAATGCTTTTGATTTTTCTATTTTTTTTGTTTTTAAAGCAAACTGAACGGCTTCTACAAGCTCTGGCGCAGAGTTTTGCTTCATTGCCAAATTTGCCATGGCAACAGAACTTCTGTTTACACTATTTCTCATTTCCGCCAATGCTTCGGCTGAAAGTTTTCCATCAACCGACCGACCTGCCATTTCAAAAATATATGCAGTTATAATACCTGCACTGTCCTGCATTTGTTTTTCTATTTCAGATGTTGAATTCGTCAAATCTGCATATGTTATGCGCTCTCCTTTTTCCGCTCTTGCGTATAAATCTTGTCTTCTCTTAGCCCATTCTCTGTCAATTTTGCTAACGTCTAAAAGCAGTATTTCTGCCGCTATATCTCCTGACGTTTCTGTTCTTGCATCCAAGCTATCAGCTGCTGTTTTAATAAGGGCATCTTTTATTTGTTTTAGTGCTGCTTCCTTTGCAGCTTCTTGTCTTGCTTCATCAGATTTCGCTGCCTCTTCATCAATCAAAACAGTGTCAGATTTCCTTGAAGTCGCCGTTCCTTCTGGAGAAACTGGCACTGCTGGAGCTTCTCTAACTTCAGGTGCTTTTGGTTCTAATTTTTCTGGACTATCAGCCATTTTTAAATTTTAAATAATCTTAAAAGCGCATCAGAAAGTGGTTCTTTGTGATCAGGTTTTTCTTGTATATGTTTCAATAAATAATTCCTTAACTCCGCAGGGTGTTGTCCCCATAATTGAATCACTATTTCGTGAGCAATATCATTCGAAACCCGCATGTGAAGTTCTGAACCATATGGTGGTTCATAAACTATGCAAAAATCTTTTATCAAACTGTATGGATATTTTCTATATCCGGCTTTGATTCCGATTTCTGAGACCACAACTTTTATTTCTTTTGGCTCTTTTCTATTTACGAATGCATATACAATCGCGAATACAATTACCGCTAATGAAAATGTCCAAGCATCGTAGAAATATCCGAAAACGACTAAAGATGCTGCGACTACTGCGACGACAATTTTCCATATCAGTCCTCTTTGGTATCTGATAAATTCAG
>CALRHQ010000042.1 GCA_943359415.1 Candidatus Peribacteria bacterium | reverse complement strand
AAAATGTACCCGGAAGACAGATATATCGATGCGGCACTTACACTTTATCTGGATATTTTCAATTTATTTATTTTTATATTAAGGCTACTAATGTCCTTAAACAGACGAAACTAAGATGGATAAATTAATTTTTAGCATTTCAGACATATTGAATCGCCCGATGGGGAACAGTGAGGTGTACTCATTTGATGTTCCTCTTGATCTTGAATACATAGAAAAAAAAGGAAACGTTACAGGGAAAATAGAAATAATGAGAATAGAAGACGCCTTAAACGTAGTTGCAACAAATCTTGAGCTAACTTTGAAGGCAAAATGTGGTAAATGTTTGAAAGACTTTACTCAGAAGGTAAATGTAGTTTCAGCAGAAAGACAATTCGAGATAAATAAGCCAGAAAGCATCGATGACGAGAATGATGTATATCTGATAAACATGAAAAATTACACTATAGACGTGACAGAAATGCTAAGGCAGGAAATAATATTGCATTTTCCTCCAGTTTCGGTATGCTCATCTGGCTGTAAAGGGCTATGTTCATATTGCGGAAAAAACAAGAATCTGGCAAAATGTGCATGTTCCGAGCCAATTGAGGAAAATTTAGAACAAATTAAACCGTTGGCAGCACTCAAAGAATTCTTTAATAAAAAATAATCATGGGTAAAAAACCAGTACCAAAGAAGAAAACCTCCGGAGCGAGGTCAGCACGAAGATATGGAAGCTTTAAGACAAAAACATTACAGAAGCTCTCAGGACTTGTTGCTCTAGTTTCATGCACAAACTGTAAGACAAGAATCCCTTCTCACACTGTTTGTCCGGATTGTGGCATGTACAGAGGAAGACAGGTTATAGACAAGAAGAAACAGGTCGACAAGATCACAAAAGTAAAAGCTTAAAAATATGTCCAGTTTCAGGCATCTTGCCAGAACTTGCGTAATGCAGACTTTGTTTGCATATGAATTTCGGGGCGAAAATCCCGAAAAATTCATTGAACAGATTTTAGACGAATTTGCGCCAAATATAAAAGATAAAATCTTTGCTAGGGAAACAGTGAAAGGCGTCGTTAAGCATAAGAAAAAACTATTGGAAACGATAGAAAAGTTCGCTCCTGAGTGGCCTATAGATAAAATTGCAAAAATAGATCGCGCAATTCTCGAAATAGGAGCATACGAGATTTTATATTCAAAAGAAGTTCCACCAATCGTAGCAATAAATGAAGCAATTGAAATTGCAAAACATTTTGGAGACAACAACAGTCCAAAATTTATAAATGGTGTTTTAAGTAGTATAATGAAAACAACATGCAAACCTTCACGGACCTCGAAAAAAAAATCGGAATAAAATTCAAAGACCAGAAGTTACTGGAAAAAGCTTTCATACATCGTTCATATATTAATGAACACAAAAAAGAAGGGCTTGTAGACAATGAAAGAATGGAATTTCTTGGTGATGCTGTACTTGAACTTGTGGCAACAAAATATCTTTTTGATACATGTCCGGAAAATAAAGAAGGGGAATTGACAGCTCTTCGCGCTGCTCTTGTTAGAGGGAAAAATTTGGCAACTGTTGCAGAAGAATTAGATCTTGGGAAATATTTATTTTTAAGTCATGGAGAGGAAAAATCAGGAGGAAGAAAGAAAAAATACATTCTTGCAAATACAGCGGAAGCTCTTATCGGAGCAATTTATATCGAACACGGATATGAGGCTGCAGAAAAATTTATAAAAAAATTCATACTCACAGGATTAGAGGAAATTGTTGAAAAAGGCCTTCATATAGACGAAAAATCATTATTTCAAGAAATATGTCAGGATAAAGAGGATTTCACTCCATACTACGAACTTGTTGAAGACAGCGGTCCTGATCACGATAAAAAATTTGTAATGGGAGTTTATATAAGAGAAAAATTGATAGCAAAAGGAAGTGGATCGAGTAAGCAAAAAGCTGAGAATGATGCAGCAAAAAGTGCATTAAAAGTTCTTAATTGGCAATAAATTAAATGCAAGAATTTGACGAAAAATCATGTGGGCTCGTAGTTTTCAGAAAAGAAAACGGTGAAAATCTTTTCCTGGTTTTGAAGTATCCGGGTGGACATTATGATTTTCCAAAAGGCCACGTAGAGATTGAAGATGATGATGAAAAAGCGACAGCTCTGAGAGAGCTTGAGGAAGAAACTGGGATTAAAAATTTAAAATTTATAGAAGGATACAGAGAAGAAATTTCATATATTTATAATAGAAAAAATAAATTATCCAACAAACATGTAATCTTTTTCTTAGGAGAAACGGATGAGGAAACTGTTAAAATATCTCATGAGCATCTTCATTATTATTGGTTGCCTTATGATGATGCACTCCAAAAACTTACATTTGATAATGCAAAAAGTCTTTTAAAAAAAGCAGAAAGTTTGTTATGATGAAATAAAGAAACTTAACAAATTTTTGCCAATGATAATAAATTTAGAAAACAAAATCGCAACAGGAAATCATGTATTAGTTGTTCCGGTTTTTGAAGGAGAATTCAAGAAAACAGTTAAAGACTTACCGAAAAAGATATCGGAATTTTTGGCTAAAGTGGAGGGAAATAAAGAGTTCACAGGAAAAAAAGGTGAGAAAATTTATACATATGTCGAAGATGCAAATCTTCCGGCAAAGCTTCTTTTGATAGGATTAGGAAAAAAAGAAAATTTTAAATACAGGGTCGCAAAAGAATCCGGTGCAATCATAGGAAAAAACTTAAAGGCTGTTAAAGCAAAAGAAGCTGAGATGTTTTTGCCGGATGAAGTGAAACATCTTGCTGCAGTTTTTTTGGAAGGACTTTTCCTTTCACAATACGAAGTGGATAAAATGAAAACAAAGTTTACAAAAAAAGAAGATTTGAAAATAGAAAAATTGAGCATTTTAACTGAGATGAAAAAACCGGAATTCGAGAAGGCGTTGGATAGAGCAAAAATGATGACAGAGACAGCTGATTACATAAAAGATTTAGTGAATTCTCCATCAAATATTATAGACACAAATTATCTTGCAAACGAAGCGGCAAAAATTGCAAAAGAAAATGGATATAACGTAGAAATACTTCGAAAAAAAGAACTTGAAAAAATAAAAGCTGGAGGAATTTTGGCTGTCAATCAAGCTTCAAAAAAAGAACCGGGACTTTTCGTTTTAGAATATAAAGGCGCAAAAAATAAAGATGAAAGACCTATAGCAATCGTAGGAAAGGGAATAGTTTTTGATACAGGAGGAGTTAATCTCAAACCTGGTCAACACATGAATGAAATGCATCAGGATATGGCAGGATCTGCTGTAGTTTTAGGACTTTTTAAAATTTTGAAAAAACTTGGTATACAGAAAAATGTAATCGGAGTTGGAGCATTAGCGGAAAATTCAGTTGGTAGCGACTCTTACAAGCCATCTGATATCATAACAATGCTTTCAGGAATAACTGTTGAAGTAAATAATACGGATGCAGAAGGCCGTCTTGTGCTTGGCGATGGAGTTACATATTCTCTCAAATACAATCCAAAAAGCATCTTCACAATCGCAACACTAACGGGTGCGGTATATGTTGCACTTGGACACAAATATTCAGGACTTATCAGCAACGACGGCAAAATAAGAAGAGATATTTTGCAGGCTGGTAGGGAAGTAGATGACCTTGGATGGCCACTACCACTTCATCCTGAATATAAGAAGGCAATGGAAAGCAAAATCGCAGACATAAGAAATGACGACAGGGAAACAGCACGTGGGGCAGGAAGTTCCAAAGGCGCGGCATTTATTGAAAAATTCGTAGACAAACATGATTGGTGTCACATAGATATTGCTTCAACCGCATTTGCTGATATGCCAAAACCATACGAATCAAAAGGCGCTACCGCAAGCGGATTCTACATGTTACTAAGATATTTGGAGAAATAGTCTTAGTAATTAGCGTTGTCAGATTTGCAAACGCGATATGAATAATAAGCAGCTGTCACTGCTTCAGCTGATCCAGTGATAGCTTGTTTGAATTCAGTATCGGTACAATCACCCGCGGCAAAAATACCAAGAAGATTTGTTTCACTCTTTTTATTAATTTTGATTTCACCTCTTTCATTTACTTCTACTCCAATTTCTTTAGCTAGGTCCGTTTGAGCAATTTGTCCAATAGCAAGAAAAACTCCACTCATTTCAAGCTCTTTGCCGGAATAAGTCCCTTTCCCAGGTTTGAATCTTATTTTTTCCACTTTTTCAGTTCCAAGAATTTCTTCGACTTCTGTAGTATATAAAACTTCAATTTTTGGATTTTTTTCAACAGATTTTGCATTAATAGGCTCTGCCCTAAGAATATTACTTCGAACAATGATGTAGACTTTTGATGCATGTTCGCTCAAAAACAAAGCTTCTTTAGCGGCAGCATCACCACCTCCTACAATAGAAACAATCTTTCCTTTATAGAAAGCTCCATCGCATAATGCACAATAAGAAACACCTTTATTCTCGAATTCTTTTTCTCCAGGAACTCCAAGATTTTTATGATGTGAACCTGTAGCAAATAAAATTGATTTACATTGATATTCTGCACTGGCAGTTTTTACCGTAAAAATAGGGCATGTTCCTGTAGTCTTTTCCTCTGATTTTTCCACTTTAATAACTTTATCGGTTTTAATTTCAGCACCGCTGGCGATTGCGTGATCATACAAAGACATAGCCAAATCAGGACCGGAGATGCTTTTCACTCCAGGCCAGTTTTCAACTAAATGAGTAGTTGTTATAAGTCCACCAGGCATCTCTGCAAAAGTAAGAGTTTTAAGTCCTAGTCTTGTTCCATACATAGCAGCAGAAAGGCCGCTAGTACCACCTCCGATGATTATAAAATCGTACATTATTTTTTCCATTTTATACAACTAACAGGGCAAGTATCTATAGCTTGTTGAATATTTTCTTCAGTGTCATCCTGAGTTTTTGCATAAGACTTTCCATTGTCATTCATTTCAAATACTTTTGGACACACCTGTGTGCAAAGCGTACATCCGATGCAAATCGGTTCATCTACATATACTATCTTTTTTTCCATGTACAAAATATATCAAAAAATGATCAAAACGTAAAACAAAAAAAGAGGAGTCGGTAGTGGCGGAGCCACAGCGACCTTCCTCTTACAAAATAATTATAGCAAATAAGAGAAGGATTTACAAAATCTTTTTTCTAATTTTTCTTACACTATTGTTTCTCCTTATAGCATGCGAAATTAGCAAATTTTTTAAATCTTTTTTCCTTAAAATATGTTCTTTCTCCAATTTGCCGGTCAATTTATTATATTTGTGGCGATCATATTCCCATGTCTCAGCCTTTATCGCACACTGCAATAATAAATCTGTTAATTGAAGCATATCAAAAGCCTTACTGTCGGAATGATAGCACCGCAATATTTTTGTAGCTGATTTTATCTGATTCTGAATATTCAAATTTTTATGATTAGTATCCATATCCATAAATACGACAAAGACACTTTTATACTGTTATTAGTAAGTCCGACAACCTCTGTAGTTTTGATTGTTTTCTCGAACATTAAACAAAATCTGCTGCAAAGAAGGGGTATTCAATGTGACAAGAAACCCAATATATCCATCCGCCTTATTTTCGTCTATAAAAACATCATACATGATCACTCTGAGATAATATGATTGAATACTAACACCTCGATTATTAATTTCAACACAATCCTAAAAAATAAAGTTTAAGATTTTATTCACAAAATTCCAGACAGGAAAAAGGCCCGCGCAAGCGAGCCTTAAACAATTCCTCTTTTTTATTAGTGTTTTTTAGGGTCTTTTATTGGCAGTTAAAATCTTTAAAGATAACATTGTTACCTTCATCAATTTCTGCAACTTTATTTTGAGGATCTAAAGTGGCATTTACGCTACCTTTATTGTTACTGTTACATACACGTTCTTTTATTACTTCAAATGAATAGTACGAAGTACTTGCAGTTAAAGTTTGCTGTCCAAGATATGGAGTATTGTCAACCATGTTTCCATCAGCATCTGATACATATGTTGCCCAATCTACCATTGTTCCTGCTGGAGCTTTATTATCAAAATTTACAGTGAAACGAACATAGTCGGTGTTATAATTTTCGTTGTAGCCAGCTTCGATAAAAGATACATCGATAGATTTTACTGCAAAATCTGTCGATTCTGAAGTTGAGACAGGAGTACTTGCTGGCGCACTTCCTGGTTGGCTTGCCGGAGCACTAGTTGGACAATTTCTTCCTCTACAAGTTAATCCTTGAAAAAGATTGCTGTTGGAATTGTATCCGATTAGAATTGCAACAAGTATTGCAAAGCCACCAACGACCAATAACCAAAGTTTTTTCTGTTTTTCCATAATTGTTTTTATTTAAATATATGACATAATAATCACATATGTTTTTCAATAAATCAATACGTGCTGGCTATTTCTTTATTTTGATTGGATTGCCATTAATTTTTATATCTCAACTCTCTTTGATTTATGATTTGCCGAAAAGCGGCTTGTTGATTGGACTATCATCATTGATTTTCATTTTATTAATTTGGGGGATTGCCATAAGTCAAAAGATTTTTCTACCGAAAATAAAGAAGACTTTTTGGCTGTTTTTTGTTCTAGTCACTTTATCTGTAATAACAAGTACGGTATTCTCAATCTCTCCGCATATAAGTTTTTTTGGTTCTTACTGGAGACAGAATGGCTTAGTGCAGTTTATGTTTTATATTCTTTTGTTTTTATCAACGATTGTTTTTTTCTCTGAGGAAAAAGAGAATAAAAAACTTCATGAATTGGTTAATTATTTGTGCTATGGCGGAATATTGACAGGCATTTATGGCATCTGGCAGAGCTTGGGTGGATTTGGACTAAGAATTTATGGAACGATTGGACAAACTAATTCTTTGGCGACATATCTTTTGATGGTTTTGCCATTTGTATTCGTAAATTTTTTGCAAAGTAAGAACAAGAAAACAAATATTTTTTGGGGGATTGGGGTGTTCTTCATTATGACGGCAATGGCTCTGACTTTATCAAGAGCTATGATGCTTGGAGCAATAGCAATAATGATTTTTTTAGCCATATATTATAGAAAATATTTAGTTCTTGTTCTAATCGGTGGATTGTTTTTATTATTAATTCTTCTTAATATTGTTGGCGATTATAGTTTTATATCGGATAATGTTTTTTTGAGTCGGTTTTTGTTTAAAGGCTGGGCATTTCAGTCTGTGCAAACACGTTTTGTAGTATGGCCATCAGTTGTTGAAATGATCCAATTAAAGCCATTTTTTGGCTATGGTCCGGAGACTCTTGCGGAGGCTTTTCAAAAATTTGTAAATCCTCAAATATTTTACTTTGAGAGATTGGATAGTTTCATGGATCGTGCTCATAATGAAATCTTGGATGTTGTCGTGAATCAGGGAATCTTTGGACTAATAAGCTATCTGGGGTTAATTTTTATCACAATCAAAATTGCCCTGAAAAAAGCGAAGGATCCCCTGATTTTGGCTGGAGTTTGTTCTTTGATAGGACTATTTGCTGCAAATATGTTTAATTTTTCTATCAGTATTCACTATGCATTGTGGTGGATGATAGTTGCTTTTTTGTTGGTTTATAAAAATCAGGCGACACGGTATTCAATAAATTTCAAAAAAGTCATTTTATTTTTATGTGCCGGTCTTTTTACTATCCTTTTAGGTTTGGGTATTTATTTTTTCTCATTTAAACCGGTATTGGCAGATTATTATTTTGCTCAAGGTGATCTGGAAAAAGCCACTAGGACTAATCCAAATGAAATTTATTATTTACTTCAGGCCGCTGAGAATTCGATTAATAATAATCAATTAGAACAAGCGGATTCT
>CALRHQ010000041.1 GCA_943359415.1 Candidatus Peribacteria bacterium | reverse complement strand
ATAAATAGTGCGTGCCGTCCACACTTCCAATGTAGGCTAATTGTTCAGGTTTTATATCGCCATCTTTTAGTAGTTTTTTTACTCCGTCCAAAATCGCTTTTGTTTTCCTATATTCCGCTCCTTTTACGTACCCTCTTTCACGTCCATCCAGCTGGTAGTACCTGAATGCTTTTTTGATTTCTTCAGGTGAAGCTTCAACTCCCGCCTTATCTTTTAGCAAGGTTTGTAGTTCTGATAATTTGAGCTTACCAGTGAGATCTACTTCTTTTGATTCAGTTGGTGCTTTTTTTAGATCAGCTGCCGGCTCTTCACCTGCGGCTTTTCTTTCCGCGGCTTTTCTTTCCGCTTCTTTTCTTGCGGCTTCTTCGGCAGCTAGGCGAGCTGCTTCCGCCTTCTTAGCAGCTTCTTCGGCTTCTCTTGTAGCTTTTTGATCTACAGTTTCTGTTGTACCGGCAGGAACATCTGCCGGTGTTGTGGCTGACGAAAGAAGAACTGCTTCCTCAAAACAAAGGCGATTTTCTTTGCCTAAGAAATTTATTACATTTCCAAAGATGTTGAATTTGTGCATTTTTTTATTTTTGTTTTCTATTATTCCTTTAGAATTTTTCTATCTGATTATTTTACCATATTTTTGAGCTTGTACGCAAGGTAAAGAAGCTTCTTGAATGCGTGCTCTTGAGGATGGATATATGTGAGCCGCATGCCGCCAAATTTATTTTTGAAGTCGGAAACTCCTGCAAGTTTGTGTTTTTGATCATTTTCAGGAGAAATCCCCATAAAATCGTACCACTTGAATCCTTCTTTTTTTGCCTCTTTTATGGCGTGCCATTGAAGTAAATATGGTGCCATCGTGTTTCTGTATTCGTTTGAAGATGCGCCGTAGTAGTATGTCGTTGTATTTTTGTATGTCACGGCAATCATCCCGGCAACCGGAATATTTTCGAATTTTGCTATATATAAAATGGCTTCGGGCTTATGTTCTGAATGGAATTGCGTTTTTTTGGGCGTGAGATTTTCGACCATATCCATGTAAATTTCTTTTGGATGTCTTGTGAATCCGTCGCGAGTTGTAGTGTCTCCGAGAAGTTCGTAAAAGTCAGCTATGGCTTTGTTTAGCTCTTTTTTGTTCAGCTGTGTGTCGTCGCTTGCCGTGTATTTTTCGATTTTAACGCCTTTTTTCTCTGCGAGTTTTATATTGTATCTGCCTTTTGGTTTCATTTCTGAAAGTAATTCTTCTTCGGATTTTTCGAGGTCTAGAACTAGTGTATCTTGAGGATAAAATCCTTCTTTTATTTTTCGGAAATTTTTGAAGAGTGGGGTAGAACCAATAATCGGCGGATCAAAACGTAAAAAAATCGAATGTTCGAGTTTTGAAAGTTTTGCGATTTCTTCAAGTAGTAAAGAAATCTGTTGGTTTACTTCTTTTTCCGTGAGATTTTCATAGTCCAAAAGTGGTCCACGTGAGCCGTAAAACCAAGAATAACCTTTTGGCATTTTGTGACGGATTACTACACTTCCTCCTATGATTTTCAGGGCTGGAGCATCCTTCTTTTGCCCGCCTGTTTTCTCGTCTACAAGCGCTACAATCCAGTATTGTCCACGGCCTTTCATCACTCCCTGGAAACGTGCCCATGCTGAAGATTGTTGGATTCCTCCAAGTGGGTGATTATGCACAAATTCGTCCCAAATTATCTCCTCTGATTTTGCTAAAATTTTGGCTTTCATCAGGGAAATTTTACGCTACTTTTTGAGTTTTTTCCACGCTTTTTGTAGGTTTTGGTCAAAAGTGAGGAGGTCAGCATTGAAAATTTTGGCAGTTGCTATATGCATACAATCTGAAAACGATAAATCTTTTAAGTCTTCGAAAAATATTTCGTTCGTTAATGCAATTTGACGACTACTGCTAATTAGAATATTCGTGTTCATCCTGTGCAATAACTCCAAAAAGTTTTCACATATCGTAATTGATGCTTTTCTTTTTAAGACATTCATTACTTCGATATAAGTAAAATCAAAAATTGACACTTTGCTTCTATCTATTGAATCAAATGTCTCAACTGCTTTTCCGTGCTGGGAATCGCTTTCATGCAGTGCTGCCACCCAAATTGAGCTGTCGAGTGTTATCATTTTTTGAAGTTTTTATACAAAATGTCGTCTATTTCCAAACTTAAATTTTTATTTTTGCTCTTGAATGTGAGACCTTTCAATAAATCTTTCGCGGAAATTTTATCTGTTGGACTTTTCTCTTCCCATTCGCTATATGGCATAAAAACTCCTTCCGCTTTTCCGTGCCTTTCTATTATCAGAATTTGATTTTTGGAAGCCAAATTTTTGTAATTCCTCAGGAAATTTCGTACTGTAGTTGTTGTTGTTTTCATAATTGCGGAGGTTAATTTTTGCCTACCTGCAATCAATTTTATTCCACTTGTCAGACAGTTGTCAAACATTTTTGCTCTGAATTATTTTGTAAAAACGTCGGCATGATAACAGGCCGACATTAAATTTTTGTTAAATAATTATAAAATTTCCTGCCTACCTTGGCAGGCAGATTAAAAAAAACTCTCCTTTTTATGGGAGAGTTTTTGATCGTTTATTTAGTTGCGTAGAAAACAAATACCGTGCGGCTTTGTCGCAGACCTAGTTCATTTTCTGTCTAATGAATGCAGGAATATCAAGTTCGTTTTCAGTTTGTTTCAGAGGCATAGAGTCTGAGCTTCCGAATGCTGAACGAGTACGAGCTTTCAAAATCGAAGTGTCGTTTTGCTTGTAATCAAAGCCTGTAGCAACAACCGTGATCTTGATTTCTCCTGTGTATGAATCGTTTATTACAGCTCCGAAAATGATATTTGCTTCCGGATCTGCAGCTTCAGTAATAACTCTAGCAGCTTCATCAACCTCGAACATACTCAAGTCGTTTCCACCTGTAATATTGAACAAAATACCTTTTGCTCCGTCGATAGAAAGTTCCAAAAGTGGGCTTTCGATAGCGGCTTTCGCAGCTTCCTGAGCTCTGTTTTCTCCAGTTCCGTAACCAATTCCCATAAGCGCTGAACCTGCGTTTTCCATAACAGCTTTTACATCGGCGAAATCCACATTGATCATTCCGTGAACCGTGATTAAATCTGCAATACCCTGAACACCTTGTCTTAGAACATCATCAACTACCGCAAAAGCGTCGTTTAGCGGAGTTTTCTTGTCGATTATTGAAAGAATCTTGTCGTTTGGAATTGTGATAAGTGTATCAACTTTGTTTTTTAAATTTTCCAACCCTTCGTCCGCCTGGCTCTTTCTTCTATGTCCTTCAAATGAGAATGGCTTTGTAACAACTGCGACCGTTAAAATGCCCATTTCTTTCGCTACGCTAGCGATTACCGGCGCACCTCCTGTTCCAGTTCCACCTCCAAGTCCACAAGTAATAAAAATCATATCACTTCCTTCCAATGAATCTCTTATTTCATCTATGCTTTCTTCTGCGGCTTGTCTTCCAACGTCAGGATTTGATCCTGCTCCAAGTCCACGAGTCGTAGCTTTACCAACATTTATTTTTGTTGGAGCATCTGAGTGATATAGGGCTTGAGCATCTGTATTTATAGTAATAAATTCAACACCTTTCAACCCCGATTTGATCATTCGATTAATCGCGTTTCCTCCACCTCCACCCACACCAATAACTTTTATATTGGCTACAGGAGTGATTTCTGGTGTTACTTCCATCGTCCTTAGTCTAGGTTTCACAACCGATGAGTCTCTATGCGAAGAGAAAAGGTTTTTTAGGTCTTGTTTGTCATCACGTATTGCCATGGCATTTTTTTATTAAATGGAAAAGAATTATTACTCATTCCTTGACAGGTTGTCAAGTTAAAACTTAATTTAATAATTAGTAATTTAGATTTAAGGGATGCCTTTTAAGGTAGCAGGTTTTTAAACCAGCCCTTTACGCTGTTCATCCCTTTCTTAAAATTCATGCCCTTTAATCCCATACCTCCATGCGGTCTGCCTTCAAATCTTGATCCCCAAATCAATAGTCCTATTGCTGTTGCATAGGCCGGATCATCAATTTTATCTACAACTCCATCATAGTTTTGTGGGAATCCAATTTGAGCAGGAAGATTCAATATTTCGCGTGCTAGGTCTATTATTCCAGGCATTTTTGAACCGGCTCCAGTCAAAATCGCTCCTGCCGGAAGCATGCCATCTCTGTGAATTCTTGAAAGTTCGTCTTTTACTAAAAGCAGAATTTCATGATATCTAGCCTGAATAATTTCAACAACTTGTCTTTTTGATACGACATGAACGTCTATTTTGCTCAATAGTGAAAGGTCTATGACCTCTCTGTCGTTTACGTCTTCCGGAATCACACTTCCGTATTCGATTTTTAGTTTTTCAGCTGTGTCTATAGATGTTCGAAGACCGATTGCTATGTCATTTGTGACGTTTTCTCCTCCAACCGGAACCATTGATGTATGAAGAAGTGAACCGTCTTCAAAAACGGTGACTGAAGTTCCTCCACATCCGATGTCCACAACGACGACTCCAAGCTCTTTCTGGCGCTTTGAAAGTACCGCCTCTGATGGCGCTAGTGAGTTTGGGATTATATCGTCAATGTCCACTCCTGATTGAAGCACACATTTCTCAAGATTTTTGATTGTAGGATCGAATCCTGTGATGATGTGAGTTTCGACTTCAAGGCGAATTCCAGTCATTCCAACAGGATATTTTATGCCTTTTTGCTCGTCTACTGTGAATGTCTTTGGAATAATTCTTAGAATTCTTCTGTTACTTGGGATTGTGACCGCTTGTGCGGCTTCTATTACACGATCCACGTCATCTTCAGAGATTTCATTTTCGGCTTGTGAAACAGCGATTACGCCTCTTGAATTGATTGATTCGATATGGTTTCCACCAATTCCCAAAAAGATGTGATTTATTGGCTCTCCGGCCATTCTTTCCGCGTCTTCGAGTGAAGCTGAAATACTGTTTATTGTTTCCTCAACATCGATAACCGCTCCTTTTCTTAAACCTGTTGAAGGGGCTATTCCAACACCAATTATGTTAGTAACTGGGGATTGATCGTCTTTTACTCCAACAACGGTTCTGATTTTTGAGCTGCCGATATCCAGACTGGCAACAATTTTTGGTCTTGCCATATACTTATTTTGTAAATTTTATGCCCTTTTGCTTTTTTTGATACTACTGGAAATCTATTTTTGTGACAAATCAAAATAAAGTTTGTTGATCGACGTTGTTTTCTGCACGTGATCTATCTGAGTGATTGTTGAAATTTGTCAATTTTGGGATGAGACTTTTGAACTCGAATTCTTGAAAGAGTATTGCGATTTTTTCTTTGTCATATAAATTTGAAACACATGCATCAATGTCTAAAGTGACAGGCACATCTCTTACTATTGTCGCAAGGTGCAGACTTTGAAATGCGGAATCTTTGTCTATAGACAATTTTTCCTTTAATTTGCCTTCGATTTCGTCGATGTGTCTATAGACATTTTCTATAGTTTCGTATTTTTGTAGGAGTGTTAATGCGGTTTTGTCGCCGACTCCATTTACTCCTTTTATGTTATCGGAAGTGTCGCCTTTTAGGCCTTTTAATTCAGGAATTTGCGCCGGAGTAAGTCCGTATTTTGCGAATACTTTTGGAATGTCGTAAGTGATTGTTTCGGCGATTCCTTTTACCGGAGTGTAGACAAATGTTTTTTCGCTTACAAGCTGGATCGCATCCATATCGCCAGTGACTATATATGTGTAGACATCGTCGAATTTTTCGGCCTGTAGAGATAGTGTTCCTAAAACATCGTCGGCCTCAAATCCTTCCTTCTCGTAGATTGGGATTCCGAAAGCTTCCACAACTCTTCTTATCATAGGAATTTGCTCGTAGAAGTCATCCGGTGCCTGTACTCGAGTTGCTTTGTACTCTTTGTATTCTTCATGTCTGAAAGTTGGACCTTTCATATCAAATGATACCGCGATGAAATCCGGATGTTCTTTGTTTAAAATATTTAAAAGCATTGAAGAAAAGCCATAAACTGCGTTTACGAGTGTCCCTTTTGAAGTTTTGAATGGCGGAATTGCGTGATATGCGCGATGCATTATTGCGTTTCCGTCGATGAGAATTAATTTTTTCATAGTTTTTATTTTTGAATGCTGGAATTAGACAATATACTTAGCTATGCGTCAACATATAGTATGTCGACATTTGTCTCATTATAGGGTATAATTTTTTAATTAACAAAAACAAAAACCAAAATGAAAAACTCCTTCTCGCTCAAGCCAATAGACACTCTGATAAAAGATAAATCAGAGGCGAAAGACCATCTTTCCTCGATGCTGAAATTCCATATAAAGAAGCCACTTATTGCGCTTTTTGTAGATAAGGAATTGAGCGAACTTGAGGAACGAAATTTGGTTATGATTTTTGACGGAGTAAAGGATTTGGACGCTACTGTTATTGTTATTGCTGATACAAATTCTGAAATTTTTTCTAATGTAAAAGTGATGGAATACAACAGAATGAATAGACATTATCTTCTTGAAGCTGCTGACATTGCTTTGGTTTTTGATTTTACTGATGTGGAAGAATTGCTAGCAAATGGAATTATTCCAATAAGTCATGAAAGGCCTGAGGTGGCAGATTATGATCCAAACCATGAAACAGGAAATGCTTTTATTTACAAAAATACTTCGCCTTGGAGTGTTTTCGCGGCACTAGTAAGGGCTGTTGAAACGTTTAAGTTTCCGTATGACTGGAAACATATTATCAGGCAGGGGCTGATATAGCCTAATTTAGGCTTTCCGGAGAAGAGGAAGCATTTTCGCTTGTGATGCTTTTTATCGTATTTATGATTTCGCCTAGGTTGATGTATTTTATGATATCAAGTCCCATAGCTTTTCCTACTGTTCCGACGATAACTGTTGAAAGAATTGTTATGATAAGACCTATGATAGCATAACGAATTGTTGAAACTGCTGATTTGATTTTGTCCTCAGCTCCTCCTGAAAGGATAAACGAAATACCTCCCATGAAGATAAAAACTACAGACAAGAATCCAGCGATGATTATCGCATAAGCAAGACCTCTGTTCATTATCTCAACTACACTATTGTTTTGTTGAGCAAGATCAAGAATAGTTGGCGAAGATGCGTATACGGTTTCGAAAAACATTGTGAAAAAAGTTTAATTTCTATTTCTTATGATGAAACTATACTCTTAAGCCTCAAGAGGTTCAACTATTTTTAGATTTACACGTGCGTTGTTTTGAGAACCGATGATTCTAAGTAGTGTTCTTAGTGCTTTTGCCGTTTGTCCGCTTTTCCCAATAATTTTCCCCATGTCGTCTTTTCCAACTTCAAGTGTAATCAAAACTCCCATCTCGTCCACTTTCCTTTCAATTTTAATTTCGTCAGGGTTGCTAACAATTTGTGAAACCACAAACCTAACAAACTCTATATCTTTGTTTGTATCTGTCATTGCAGTAAAAGTTATAAAATACGAATTAAAGTATAGCTTTATTTTTGCTTATGCTGCCACTGGTTGTGCTGCTGCTTTTTCTTTCTTGCTCTTTCTCTTCTTGTTTCTTGGTTCGATGTATTTGTCCATATTTTCGAATCCATTTTTCTTTAGAAGAACTGCAACCGTGTCTGAAGGCTTAGCTCCAACAGAAATCCAGTATTTTACACGCTCAGCATCTACGCTCAAAACTTTTGGTTTATCGGCAGGTTTGTAGAATCCAAGAGCTTCGATAAATTTGCCTTTTGCGGCAGATGTGTGCTCCTGAAGTACAACTCTAAAGCTTGGTTGTGCGTGTTTCCCTGTACGGGTTAATCTTATCTTTAACAAGTTTTTGGCGTTAAATTCTGAAAATTGCTTGGATAGCGGGGTTTATTTTAGACATTGATGGCAGGAAGTCAAGCGGAAAATTGGCCGGCGCAGGTTCTATTAAAATGTTATTTCAAAATTTGCTTCTTTATTATAATCCCATTTTAAGCATAAATGGAACGCAATAATTTTTCAAAAACATTTTAATAGAACCGCTCATCCAGACAATTTTCCTCCTGACTTCCTTTTTAATGCTAGCTTTTGGGCGACTTGAAGATAGACATTCCAAGCCTCTGGAGTAGGATTCTTTTGATATAATTCGCTACAAACTCTATTAACCAAATCATGGTCTAAATTTTTTCCTTCACTGCGAGCCTGTTCTTCTAAAAATTCTGCGATAT
>CALRHQ010000040.1 GCA_943359415.1 Candidatus Peribacteria bacterium | reverse complement strand
TGATTTAAAATCACGATATGAAGAAGTAACTCCAAGTTTCATGCCCATTCCTTCAGCAATACTCATGGAATTTCTAAATGCTTCCATTGCACTTTTTCTCAAGATCACTGTATTCCCAAAATGATCTTTACCTGTTACAAATGGTTCATTTGGCTCTACCTCATTTTCATGTTCATGATCATGGCTTAAAGATTCAGGAACATCGGGAGCGCTTTTTTGTGTCTCTGCTATAATTCCTTGAACCTTTGCGGTTGCATCTGCCGCGATTTGTTTTTTATCACCGTCAAGTTTTTCCATTTCTTGGCTAAACGATGTCAAAAATATTCCCATTTTATCAACAAAACTTCCATCTTTATTTTTAGTTGCAAGTTCATAAGCCATTTTAAGGCTCGGAACAATGTTTTTAAACGAATCAATTCCGAGAGCTTTCCCGATTGATTCGAAGCCAAAAGACTTTTTCAAAGATTCTAGTCCAGATGGTTTTTTTGGTAATTCAGGTTCTGACATTTCTTTGCGTTATTTAATCTAAATATTATACCACAAAAAAGCCTATTTTTAAAGGAGGAAAGAGGTGATTTATTTCTTCTCCACCTTCGCCTCTTTGAAAAATTTCTTCGCAATAAAAAATACAACGAACGCCAAAATCACAAAATTTAACAAATCCGCAAGAAAACTTCCCCACGGAATAGCTATAGGTCCGATAGATAAAACAGCTTCTTTCCATCCACCTTTTGCAAGAGGCGCGATAAACGGCATAATTATATTATTTACTAGAGATTTCACCAGATCCGTGCTGGCTGTTCCCATTATAAATGCCATAGCCAATCCTGTTATCTTGTATTCTCTTATGAAAGCCAAAAACTCCTTCCACATAAGCGTAAAAAATGATATAATAAACAGATAAAACTATAACAGATGTTTGAATCAATCACAAAATATTTCGGATTAGACAAAATAGTCAAAGATCTTAATTTAGATTTTTTTAAGAATGTAATGCCAAGTTTGCAAAAAGCATACGAAGCGTCAAAAGAAAATAAAGATAAGGGTTTTTTAGCTAAGGCCAAAATATTTCTAGATTCATTTGGCAAAGAAATGTCAAAACTCGACGAAGAAAAAAAACAAACGACTGAAAACACAGAAGATAAAACAAAGCAAATATTGAATGCATCTAAGGATACAAATACATTTGAAAACCTTGGATCTGCGAGCCAAAAGGCATTTAATGCAGCAACTGAAGTTGCAGAAGATGCATACAACAAAGGGCTTTCCGGTGCATCATGTTGCTTTGATTGGGTTTCAAAAATCTATGAAAAAGCAGGAGTCAAAAGAAAACAAGTTTTTTCATCACTCGGTAAATACGATGGGAAAAATTGCGGAAATGCTCATGCCGGAGAAACAGAATATGCATCTATACAGCCTGGCGATCATATTTTTTATAATTTACAAACAAAACGTGATGCAGAATATGAAGAAAAAATGAAACTTTACGAGGAAGGAAAACTTAAGAAAAAGCCGGAACACAAAGAAGCTGTCGACAGCAGAGGAAATCACAGCGCAGTTTTTATAAGCTGGATAGATGAAGGTAACAAAATCGCTCAACTAGCCAGTGGAAGCCATGGCACAAAATGGAAAATGCACGAAAACCCTGTAGACTTTAACAAGATGCCAATAACAAGGATTTTCAAACCTATTGCAGCATAAACTTCGGAGAAGAGAATATCATTAAAGATATTCTCGATGCCGTATTAGTAAGTAGGTCTATTTACTTATCGCAAAGGATACGGCCCCAGAAATTATAGCGGAAATAAAGGCATTGATAAGAACAAAACCTTTTGAAAAACCCATCGCGACCTTATCTTTACTTTTCCAGATATCCATAACCATTCCCTCGACTCTATCAACTCGTTTTTCCATATAATCAAAACGCTTATCCATCTGCTCTAGTCGCTGCTCTATCAAAACAAATCGTTTATCAACTTGCTCAAAACGTTGATCGACTTCAAGTCGAAAAGACTTGATAAGTTCATATAGCGTTTCATTACTCTTGTCGACTTGCTCAAACCTCTTATCGATTTGCTCAAATCTATTGTCCACCTGCTTAAAACGTTGATCTACATCAAGCCGAAAAGACTTGATAAGTTCATATAACATCTCATTTGTGACCGTCTGGCTGTCCATAAATTATTGGGTTAATAAATAACAGCCGTCACAATACTACCATGACATTAAATTTTCGTTAAATATTCCTAAAATAAATTTAGAAGCAAAAGGCTTGACTTGCGGGCAAAACATGTTAGATTGACCACTAAGGTAATAATTTATTCATCATGGACAGAATTGATGCTTACGATAAAAGCCCTCTCGAAGCTATTGAGGTGCCACCACGAGAAGGATGGAGTCTTGAGGAAATAAAAGATGAAAGAGGCCCTATCAAATCTGTTAAAAACATTGAGACGGGGAAAATTTTTATTTGAGCAATAGGCCGTTTGAAATAGTAGATCATTACGTCAATTACAAATTTCTTGCATTAATTATCAAGAAAATAAAAGAAAATCCAAATCGCAAAGTGATTATTTTGGATCTTGGGGGAGGAGTTGAATCAAAAACTGCAAGAGGGATTCTCGGGCATCCATTTTTGAAAGGCAAAGTAAAAGTGATAAACAGTGATCTTTTTGCACGTCAAATATCACAGGAAGAACTTGAGGCTGAAGGCATAAATAAGGAAGACATATTAATAACAAATGAAGATTTCTCAATAGATAGAAGTATAGAAGATAACAGTGTAGACGCAATAATCTCCTACCAAGTATTAGACAATATAGGTGACAAAAAATTAATACCTACTTTGGAAAACGCAGCGAGAGTTTTGGCTCCGGGAGGTGAAGCGTACATGGACGAAATGTGGAGAATTACTCGTGGAACAGGGTTTGGCGGACCTTTCATGGTATTTCCTGGGCTTCTACAGTCTGGAGGGGCGCTTCAAGGAATTGCAAACAGACAAAATGTGTTGATTTCTTCAACTCATAGAGAAACGACTCTTGATGGAAGAACATTTATCTTTGGAGCCGGTTTTGGAATGATTTACATGGCAAAACCTTATACAAAAGGAGTATATGATTTTCCGAATGTTAACGACTTTAATCTATCATTTCCGGAAATTAGCGAAGCCCTAAAAGACTACGGAGTAAAATTGCCAGGAGAAGAGAAATAAAGGTTTTTGGTTGGGGCGGTAGGACTCACCCTCCGGGTGTAAACTTCTCATCCTAACGCTAACATATCGAAAACCACTTCTGCATAATGCAGAGCTGTTTTTCAATGGTTGGGGCGGTAGGATTCGAACCCACGAATGGCGGGATCAAAACCCGCTGCCTTACCACTTGGCCACGCCCCAATAAGTAGAAAATCAATATTAAAAAAGAACAGAAGAAATCTACCAACCTCAGCCAACAAAGTCAAACAAAACAAATTCTTAAACTTCACTGCTAGGACAAATCTTATTCAAAGGACATCCCTTACAATTTGGCTTTCTGGCAAAACAAATACGTCTTCCATGCCAAACAATCATATGAGAAAACTCACCCCATTTTGATTTTGGCACGATCTTCATAAGTTCTTGTTCTATTTTTACTGCATTTTTCTGTAGTGCCATTTTTTTCGGAACAAGTCCGAGTTTTCCTGTTATTCTAGCCACATGTGTGTCAACAACGATGCCTACATCTTTACCAAATCCGCTGGAAAGCACTACATTTGCTGTTTTTCTTGCGACACCGGGAAGAGTGAGCAAACCATCCATTGTATTTGGAACTTTTCCGCCAAAATCTTTTAAAATTTTTTCAGCCGCGCCTTTTATATTTCTGGCTTTTGCTCTATAAAAACCGGTGGAATAAATATATTTTTCAATTTCATCAAGAGTTGCATCAGCAAAAGCACGCGCATCCGGCAATCTTTCAAAAAGAGGAGGAGTCACTTTATTTACGCGAACATCTGTACATTGCGCTGATAAAATCACAGAAACCAGTAATTGAAAAGTATCACCAAAATTTAGCTCAACTTTAGCATCAGGATAAGTCTTCTCGAGAATTTTTATTATCTCTGAAATATTATTTTTCACACAGCAATTGTATATTAAAACTCAACTCTTCTCAAATATTTCTCAGGAAGATTTTGTAAATCTTCCGCAGAAAATACATTCAAAGGAAGATAGTTCAAAGGATCAATATGTTTTCCATCTTTAAGTAATTCAAAATGCAAATGTGGACCTGTAGTCATATATCCGGCACCTTTAGTTCCAGGCATGCCTCCCGTAAGACCCAATATTTGTCCCTGCACGACAAGGTCGCCGTCACGAACCAAGATGTCACTCACGTGACCGTAAACGGTACTATACCCATTTGAATGCGCGACAATGATATAGCTGTATCCATATCCATTGTCTTTTATTTTATAAATGACTCCGTCAGCAGGCGCATGAATAGGGGAGCCTTGATAAGTTGGAATATCTACAGCTTGATGCGCAACACCAAAAGTACTGGCATAAGAGGAATCATGAAAATACGCACTAATGCCTTTTGCAGGAAGAATAGGCCAGGAAAGGCCTTCCGGATTAAGCATCGGAGCATTAGAAATAAAGTCATATAAAGAACGAGTTTTTTCATCCAAAAGTTCCATGTATTCACTAGGATCAAAATTTTCCCCATCCTCTGCGATTTTTTGTTTAATTATTTCAAGAGCACTACTCAAATCTTTTACGTCCTGAACCATCGTATATTGTTCTTTTTCACTTTGTTCAAGTAATTTTGAATACAATTTTTCTTGTCCTAGAGTAAGTTTCATCAAGTTTTCTTTCGCAATTTTTTCGTATTCAAGCTGTTTTCTTTCATTCGCGAGATTTTCCTGAAGTTTTGCAAGTTCTGTATGCTTTATTTCAAGATTTTCTTCTTGAGTCTTTAGTTCTTCACCCAAAGCGGAAAGTTTATCTACCATTTGTGCACCGGCCTCACTTAAAAGATTTAAATAATTCAATTGTCTGATTTTGCTTCCTACACTTCCATCGGACAAAAGCAGTTTAAAGGCATCGACTTGCCCGTTTTCATCTACGGAAAAATAAGAAGTTTCCTCTTTATATATTATTTTTATATAATCTTTAAGAAGATCTTTTTGTGCATCCATAGCGATTTTTTTTACATCAATTTGAGCTGAAATCTGCATTATGGCATTTTCTGTTTCACTAACAGCTTCAATAGTTTCCCTTAGGCTGTTTTGAGTGATAAATGTCTGTTTTTCTATATTATCAAGCTGCTCCGTCAATGTCATTTTCTCTTCTGTAAGAGCTTTGAGCTTATTTCTTTGGTCGGAGATATTATTCAAAAGTTGATAATAGTCGGTTTTTTCAGAATTATATTTATCTTTAAGCTTTGACAAGAACTCCTGACTGTCTTCAGCAAAAGCGCTATTTGAAAGGAAAATAGCCGATACCGTAGCCAAAATTGCAATTTTCTTAAATACCGATTTCATTTGTTTTTTTATTTTTGTGTCTATTTATCTGAATATTCTATCACAAATTGTGCGAAAATACAATGCTACTGCACGACAGAGGGGAGGTAATATTCTTCGCAGCTTGGCTTTCTTTTGCATATTTCTAATTTTTTATCTAAAACGAACAGAATCGCTACGAAGAATATTACCTCCCCTCTCCCCTGTAGTGAGAATGCTGCACAAACGAACTTGTCTTAAAAAAACAAAAAATATTTCACCATGAATTATGGGAAAATTAATACCATTTTACCGCTTCCCGTAAGCCAAAAACTCTTGAAGTGTCTACTCCTATTTCGCCACATTCTTGCGGGAGAACAACGTCATTTTGCGGCTTCCCCAAGCCGAAAAACTGATTGTCGATCGTCGCTCGTTACGCAATCTTTTTGTCGACAGTCAATATCATTTTGTCGCTTATGGCAGCCGAAAAGACGAGTTTTACCACACGTCACATTTTAAGAATTCGCTACTTGAAAAAGTTGATTTTTGGCTTGTACCTGCTAATATTTGGACAGGAAACATTCCCTAAAAACTCATAAATATGAATAATGCAATATCTTCAATGCCGGACGAAAATTTATATAATCTTTGCAAAGAATATGGCGAACGCGCGCGAATTTGGAGACAAAGATTTGCGGGACTTTTGCCGGAAGTTTTCAAACGAAAACTTTATGAACGAAAAGGATTTTGTTCAATTTTTGAATTTGCGAAAAAGCTCGCAGGGATGAGCGAAGAACAAGTTCGATTAGTTTTAAATCTTGAAAAAAGATTTGAAGAAATGCCAAGACTAAAATCACTTTTGACAGACGGAAAAGTTAGCGTAAACAAACTCGCAAGAATTGTCTCGATCGCAAAAAGAGAGAATGAAATATTTTTGGTAAACCAAGTACAGATTTTATCAAAAAGTGCAGTGGAAACTTTAGTGAGAGATGAGAAATTTGCTAAGAAATATGAAGGTCAAGATGGCCTGCAGGAGAGTTTTTTCGGCTCAGAAAGTCTGCCCGGGCAGACTTTAAATCTTTCAGCAGAAGTCAGTCGCAAACTTCTCGAACTTCAACAAAAAGGCATCGACATCAATGACTTACTGATAGAATTTCTTAAAAAACGTGAAGAAGAAATAGCGCAGAAGAAAGAGGAAATCTCTAAGGAAATTATAGAGAACCAAGAAGAAAAACCTACCACAAGGCATATCCCAATTTCTATAAAAAGAATTATTTATGCAGAACACGGCACAAAATGTTCCATAAAAACCTGCCAAAAACCGTCCGCACAAATTCACCACGTACAAAGATTTTCGGCCGTACCAAGCCATGATCCACATAACCTCACACCACTGTGCAAGGAACACCACGAACTTATGCATTGCAGAGATCTTGACTACGTGGAAATTCGTAAAAGAATATAGTGATCTACAAAATATTTCTAACTGGCGGATGATGGTTCTTCTTTAATACAGGCCTTGATCTAGTGAAGGTTGAAATGCGCCACAAAAGGTGATTTCTCCAGTTTAAAGACAATACTACGGAATGACAGAGGGAAGGAAATGTTCTTCGTAGCGATTCTGTTCGTTCTTGAAATAAGGAATTGCAGGCCGTTGATTCTAGAAAAAGGTCTGAGGTATTTCTTTGGACGCATTGCGTTCAATAATAAGGGAAGCATGATTATAATCAAAAGAAGCTTAAGTCCTAAGAAGTACCTCAGACCTTTTTCTCATAAAATAGCTTGCATTCCTCTCAAAAACACATTAAAATCATCCAGCAATTTAAGAAAAAGATATGTCACATAAAAAAGCAGCGGGTTCCACCAAAAACGGCCGAGACTCGCAAGCCCAACGTTTGGGAGTAAAAGCATTCGGAGGAGAAACTGTAAAAGCAGGATCAATAATTGTACGTCAAAGAGGTACAAAATATTTCCCTGGAAAAGGCGCAGATATGGGTAAAGACCATACAATTTTCGCTTTGATCGCAGGACAAGTTCATTTTACAGAGAAAGCTCTAAGAAAATTCGACGGAAGAATTTTTAAGGATAAGTTTGTAAACATAAGGTAGTCGCCAGCTAAAAAAATTAAATGGCACTAGAAAATTTTTTTGGACTTGAAGGGGGAGAGCCGATGTCAGAAGCGGCTTTTGAAGCATTTAAAGAGCGCATGCAGGAGGCATGGGCTCAAATTGCAGCTATAAAAAAAGAGGAACAGAAGCAAAAACAAAAAGAAGACGATCTACTGAAGTTCCTCATGGCTTTTGTGAAAAACAGTCAAAAGAATGAACTTACCTTATTAATAAGCCGCGCATTGGAACAAAATCTTCCTGCCGGATTTATTTTATCTATAATAATGTTGGAAAACGAAGAGCTGAAACCGTTTGTCGGTGATTTTATGAAACAAAATTCTTCATCTCACGCATTAACTTTTTTCGGAGAAGACGACGCCTCGATGCCATTAAAAGCCAAGATTGCGATAGATATCTGGATGAAAGGTATGATGTTTCAAGCGGAAGAATATCCTCAGAAACTTATAAAATACGGTTACGATGTGGAAATACCTGAAGAAAATGACGGATTCCAAGAGGAAGAAACAAAACCGGAGCCACAAAAAACAATAAAAAAAATCCTTATTCAGCTTTGCACATTTGTTTTACGTGATTATTTTGAAAGAATGAAAATCGAAAACGATTTCGAAAGACTCCAAGAATTTTCAGAATTTATATTAAAAGGAATCTTCACGAGAACAGAAGAAGCACTTCGTTCGAGAGAATTACTGGATGGCAAAAAATCTTAATCTCTCGCAAGCCCTTTCAGTTTTAACTCCTGCATGACTTCCTCGGAAGGTTTATCAATCAGTCCATTTTCGCACAAATATTCAGCAATAGCTTTGGCTTCAGGCTCATTAAAATTCTGAACTCCAGCCTGATATATGATAGCAGCAATTTTCGAAATTTTCGCAGAATCAAGGCCATATTTGACACCTAAATCTATCAGCAATTTATTTTCCATAAAAGTTTATTAATACCAAAAAACATTTTAATGAATTTTAAAAAAAATTACACTTTAAGGCCCTTGCAAAAAGCGACAAAGAATGCTACAATATAGCAAAGTAATAAAAATAAAAACAAAAA
>CALRHQ010000039.1 GCA_943359415.1 Candidatus Peribacteria bacterium | reverse complement strand
ATATTTTTCACCATTTTGGCCAGCTCGGTTTTCTCTTTCTCAAGTCTTTCCCTTTCTTTCTGGATAAGTTCTTTTGGAGCATTTTTTACAAATCCTTTATTCGAAAGTTTTGATTCAATTGAATTGATTGTATTTTCTTTTTTTATAATTTCTTCTTTGATTCTTTTTGATTCTTTTTCCGTATCAATCATATCTTTTAGCGGCAAATATATTTCTATATTTTCATGAATAATTAATTTTGCACCTTCAATTTTTTTGCCTTTTTCTTCTATCTGTAGATTCTCGAGTCTTGCCATTCTTTCAATTACTTCTCTTTTTTCTTCAAGAAGTTTTACTTGTTTGCCTGCATAAATTATCGCGTTTATTTTTTTTGCAGGCTCAACTTTTAGTTCAGATCTTAAACTTCTTATTTTTGAAATTACCTCTTTTACTTCCTCTAAATCTTTTGCTTCTTTTTTGAATACCATGTCTTTATCTTCCTTCGGCCAATCTTCTGAAATCAACATTGTTTTTTCCCCCATCAATTCCCATAATTTTTCTGTAACAAATGGAATGAATGGATGAAGAAGCTTTAATGATGTTTTTAAAACGTGCAGTAAAACTATAGGATTTTTGTGTTCTCCCTTTGAAATTTCAAGATACCAATCGCAATAATTATTCCAAATAAATTCATATATTCTCATGCCAGCTTCGGAAAAATTATATTTCTCCATGTCAATGTTTGTCGCTTTAACAAGCGCATTTAGCTCTGTCAAAATCCATTTGTCAGCTGTTGATTTTGCCATGCTTGGAGTAAATTTCTTTTGCAAATCTTCTTCAGAAATGTTCATCAATGCGAAACGAGAAGCATTCCAAATTTTATTTACGAAATTTCTGTAGCCCGAAATTTTGTCTTCTGAAAGGCACATATCGTTACCCGGAGTTCCTCCTATAACAAGACTTAATCTCACCGGATCAGTTCCGTACTTTGCAATCATTTCCAGTGGATCAATTCCATTACCTGCTGATTTGCTCATCTTCTTGCCATTTTTGTCGCGTATTAGTCCATGCAAATATACTGTTTTGAATGGAACCTCACCCAACGTATACTCTGTCATTATTATCATTCTCGCTACCCAAAAAAATAAAATATCATAACCTGTTTCGAGCACTGATGTAGGATGAAAATACTTAAAATCTTCTGTTTTTTCCGGCCAACCAAGTGTTGAAAAAGTCCATAAGCCTGATGAAAACCATGTATCTAAAGTATCCGGATCTTGTATGTAATGATTTTTATTGTCAGGTTTTTCGATCGAACAAATAGCTTCTTTATCGTTTAATATGTATCTATTTTTCTCCGGATTTTTTTCATATTCTTTTTTTGATTTCTCGTCCATTTTGTACCAAACTGGAACTCTATGTCCGAACCAAATTTGGCGTGAGATACACCAATCATGAAGGTTTTCCATCCAGTTGAAATATGTTTTATTAAATTTCTCCGGAATTATTTCTATCTCTCCTTTTTTTACGACTTCTATAGATTTTTCTTTGATTGTTTTTTTCTTTGCACCATCTTTAATTATTGGTTTATCTACATTTATAAACCATTGTTTGGAGATTAATGGTTCGATTGTGTATCCACATCTGTAACAAACAGAAAGATTGTGAGTGTAGTCTTCGATTTTTTCGATAAGCCCCATCTTTTCCAAATCTTCGACGAGCGCTCTGCGACATTCTTTTGTGGTCATTCCTGCGTATTTACCGCAGTTATCTTTCATTCTTCCTTTTTCATCAATTACTTCTTTCATTGGTTCTATTCCCGCTTTTTTGAAAACTTCTTTGTTGCGCTGTGCCATTTCAAAATCTGCAAAACTATGTGCAGGAGTTACTTTTACGGCTCCTGAGCCAAATTCCATGTCTACTGCTTTGTCTGCAATTACAACAATGTTGTATTCCCCTAGCGCACTTTTTATTGGAAATATTTTTCCTATCATTTTTTTGTACCTCTTGTCTTTCGGGTTTACCGCAACTGCTGTATCTCCAAGTTTTGTTTCAGGTCTTGTTGTTGCTACCGTAAATGGTCCATATTTGATCCAATATAATTTTTCTCTAGATTCTTTGTAATCTACTTCGTCGTCCGCCAATGTAGATTCACATCGTGGGCACCAATTTACAATTCTTGAACCTCTGTATATGAGATCATCTTTGTACATTTTTACAAATACTTGCTGTACCGCGGCTGTAAGCCCTTTATCAAGAGTGTATCTTTCGCGTGTCCAATCACAACTTGAACCCATTTTCCTGATTTGATTTCTTATAGTGGATTGTGAATTTTTTACAAATATATCAACTTCTTTCAAAAATTCTTCCCGTCCAAGGTCGTATTTCGTAATTTTTTTCTCTGCCAAAAGTTGCTCAACTTTATTCTGAGTTGCGATTGATGCATGATCTGTGCCCGGAATCCAAAGAGTTGGCGTTCCTTGCATTCTATGATATCTAATCATAATATCCTCTACTGCCAGCATTACAGCATGTCCTAAATGAAGAACTCCTGTTGCATTTGGTGGAGGCATTGATATAACAAAAGGCTTTTTCTTTTTATCTATTTTTGGTTTGAAAGCACCAGAAGATTCCCATTTTTCATAGATTTTATCTTCATATTTTTTTGCTTCGTAGGCTTTTTCGATCTCTATCATAAAGATTTAATAAGAACACATAGAGATTTTAATCACTAGAAGTTTATATCACAATAGAAGATTCTGAAATTAAACTGCTTATGCGGCCTCCGACTCAAGAGTTTCCTGGCAGTCTACTGTACGATATTGGTGACGCATTCTGCCTCTTATTGCTTCTGCAATAGAGCCTGTCTCATCTTTTGCTAATGATGGATTATCCATAACGGCAATTCTTTCCTCCAATTCTTCTTTTCTTGCTTGGTATGAGTGAAGCCTAGAAGCGTAGACCCTGCCTTCCGCTCCTCCTATGATTTTACTCAAAAATCCTGAAATATTGGCGAGTGACTCAAATAACTTTATTTCAGCCTCAAGCTCAGTCCTTGTTTTTGGTTTGTTCTTTGTTTCAGGTTTTATTCCTTGCCTGATCTCTATTGAAGCAGCAATAAAAGAGGCAACAATGTCCGCCCTAGCCTTGTCGTCCAATCCCGCTATGATTTCAGGAGTTAGATCTTCTGCATTTACTATTATTTCATTTCTTACTTCTGGCATATTCTTGAATTTAGTACTTTTTTCCTAGAATTAATATTTAACTATAGATTTTGTAAATTGTCAACACGTAAATTGACATTTTCGTTTTATTGATCTATAATGGTGAGAGTGATTTAACTTTATAAAAGTGTCCGATAGCTCACAATTAAGGCCATCTGAGGTGTATTCAACTCCGGAAGGGAAAACTCCGGAAAAATCCACGCAAAAAGAGTCGCGTGAGGTAAAGGAGGCTGTTTCTGCCGGAAAAGAAGCCCTTGAGGCTATTGAAGGAATTGAATCTGTCGAAGCGACAGGTGAAGTTTCCGAAGTGAATTCTTCAAGAAAAGATAGCGGAAAGCAGGGTATGATAAGCGGAATGACTTATGCTCAAGTCAAAGCGGCTTTGTTGAATAATATTCCCGCCGAATCAAAGATGAGGATGCAAATTAAAACAGAAATAGAGAAGGAAATAAAATACTTGCATAAAAAGGCTATGAAAATGGTTGGAAAAAGAGACAACTTCTTTGAGCTTAATAATGTTATGAAGAAAATCAGAGAACTTAGAGGTATTTTGGCGATGCTTGCAAAAGCAGGTTATGAGGCTATGAAAACTCTTTGGTTGCGTTTTGTACACGGTGTAATGTAGACTTTTTTTGTCTCGATATAATGTAACTATCTTTATGATTTTTACTGCTGAGCAACAAAAAATATTTGAAGAAATAAAAAGACTTAAAAAGGCTAAAAATGCGGTAATTTTGGTGCATAATTATCAGAAACCTGAAATCTATGAGGTTGCTGATTTTATTGGTGATTCTTTGAAGCTTTGTATGGAGGCTAAAAACACAAAAGCTGACATAATTGTTTTTTGCGGAGTTAATTTTATGGCTGAAAGTGCGTATATACTCAATCCAGGGAAAAAAGTGATAATCCCCTTCTATGATGCGGGTTGCGCAATGGCTGATATGCTAAAACCAGAAGACTTGATTGCATTGAAAAAGAAACATCCAAAGGCAAAAGTTGTAACTTATATAAATTCATCGGCGGAAATAAAAGCTCTGTCTGATGCAGTCTGTACTTCTTCTAGTGCTGTGGATATAGTAAGAGGACTTGATGGAAATGAGATTATTTTTGTTCCTGATAAAAATTTGGCTAAATATGTCGAGAAACAAGTGCCGGAAAAGAAAATTATTGCTTTTGATGGATATTGCCCTATTCATGATTTTTTGACGAAGGAATTACTTTATGAAGCTAAAAAAGAATATGGTAATGCTAAAATAATTGCGCATCCTGAATCCAGAAATGAAATTCTGGAATCTGCCGATCATGTTGCAAGTACTTCAGAAATGATAAATTGTGCTAAGAAAGATCCAGCAAAAGACTTTATTGTGCTTACAGAATGCGGAATGGTAGAGAGATTAAAAAAAGAAGTTCCGGACAAGAATTTCCATGGAGTGTGCAATTTCTGTTTTGATATGAAGAAAAATACTATAGAATCTGTTCTTAAATGCCTTAAGGAAGAGAAATTTGTTATCACAGTTCCGAAGGATGTAACAGAAAAGGCACTTAAAGCGTTTGATAAAATGTTTGAACTCACAAAAAATGGACAGACAAACGATTAGAGGATACACACATAAGGTTTCGAACTTCCTTAGTTTGGATAATAACGCTTACAAGCAGTGGGTTTTCAGGTATACGTTTTTGGAACTTGAGAAAGACCTTTCCGGCCGTGGCGATATAACTACAAATATTCTTTTTAAAGATTTTTCAAAAGTGAATGCGAAAATTGTTGCGAAAAGTGATGCTATTTTGGCTGGAATAGCTGAGGTAAAATATTTCCTTGTAGATAGTGATCCTGCTTTCAGACCAAGCCTTAAAGGAGGATTTGAAATTGATTTTAAATTTAAAGATGGAGATTTCGTAAAAACTGGCGATGTGATTATTGAGATTAAGGCTTATTCTCATGATATTTTGGCTGTCGAGAGAACTATTTTGAATTTACTTATGAGGATGAGCGGTGTTGCGACTTTTACAAATGAAATTGTCGACAAAGTGAAAAATTATGATGTTTTGGTCTGCCCTACTAGAAAAACTTTGTGGGGACTTATTGATAAAAAAGCTGTTTTGGTTGGTGGTGGTGGTACGCATAGAATGAATTTAGCTGATGCTGTCTTGATAAAAGACACTCATCTCGACATCATTGGTAGGGACTTTGATATTGTTTTTGATAGACTGAAAAATGCGAATTTAGACAGCAGGTTTATTGAAATAGAAGTGGAAAACAAGGAAGAAGCGCTTAAATGTGCGGAAGGATTTGCGAAATTCTTGTCTGATGACTCTTTGCAGACTATTGGAGTTATAATGTTGGACAATATGAAGCCAGCTGAAATTTCAGATACTATTTCCGCTTTGAAGGATGCTGGATTACACGAAAATCTACTTTTCGAGGCTTCTGGCGGGATAAACGAGGATAACATTATTGAATATGCAAAAACTGGAGTAGACATACTTTCTATGGGTTGCCTTACTAATGGAGCTAGGAGTGCTGATATGAGTCTGAAGATAGGGTGAGACTAGATGGACTTATTACTTTTCATCAAAAGAAAACTTTTTCTAAAAGTTTTCTTATCAATCGCGTGGTGGGCAGAGAGGGACTTGAACCCTCATGACTTGCGCCACTAGCTCCTAAGGCTAGCGTGTCTACCAGTTCCACCATCTGCCCATATTTTCTAAAGCGATATCATTTTACTTATAGCCATCTAAATTGCAACATGAAAAATTAAATGTAATTTTCTTTGACTTATTGTTTTGCAAGGTGTAAGCTTGTCGCTTTTCTGGAGAATATCTCTATGAAACAATATTGCACTTTAATCAAATTTCTTGCTTGACAATTGAATTAAGAGCGAATATTCTCTCTTCCGGACTAAAATTCAGTCAAGAATTAAAAATAAAATAGTAATTATGACTAATACTAACGAATCTCAGAAGGTAAACCTTGCAGAGGTTGTAGAGGAAATGTTTATGGTTCTAACTCAAAAGGAGAAAGATGTTGTCGTGCAACGTTTCAGTCTAGACAATAAGCCTAGAAGAACTCTTGAAAGTATTGGTCAATCTTTTTCTGTTACAAGAGAAAGAATAAGACAGATCGAAAAAATTGCACTTGGAAAGCTTAGAAGAACTGTTCAAACAACAAGACTTAATCTTATAAATGAAGTCGCTGATCAGGTATTAAAAGAAAGTGGTGGAGTTATGGTTGAAACAAAACTTATTGCTAAAATATTGAATGCAATCGGTTCAAAAGAAAATCTTGATGCAAATATTATAAGACTTGCTTTAAATATAAATCTTCATGTTGAAGAAGCTGAAAAGACAAATATTTATGATCCATTCTGGAGATTTAAAGAAATTAATCTTTTGACTGTTACTTCTATTGCTGAAGCCGGAGTAAAAGTTCTTAAAAAGAAAAATGACTTGCTTCCTGAATCGAAACTTGTTGTTCAAATCAAACAATTTTTGGGAGATAAGGTGGAATCTTATAGCGATCCTATGGTTGCTTCATGTCTTGAAGTTGATAAAAGAATCAAAGTTACTCCTGAAGGATTTGGTCTTATGTCTTGGAGACATATCAATCCAAGAAGTATTAGAGATAAAGCTTATATCGTTCTAAAGAGAGCAAAGGCTCCTCTACATTTCGTTGAAATCGCAAATAGAATTTCTGAATCTGGTTTTGATAAAAAAGTTGTTACTACTCAAGCTGTTCATAACGAACTTATCAGATACGATCAATTTGTTCTTGTCGGACGTGGACTATACGCTCTTAAAGAATTTGGATATGAAAAAGGAACTGTTGCAGACATCATTGAAGGTTTGTTGATGAAAAAGAGCCCTATGACAAAACAGGAAATTATAGAAGGTGTGCTTGCTCAAAGACATGTTAAGAAAGGCACAATCTCTCTAAATTTGCAAAAAAATTCACAATTTGTCAGAGTTGGTCGAGCAGTTTACACACTAGACGAAAACAGAAAAGGTAAAAAGTAAATTTCAAATCCTTTCTTTATTCGGGATTATTATTTAGAATCCTTTTGTTGATTTAATATTTTTAAATATGCCTGATTGTATTTTTTGTAAAATTTCCGCAGGAGAACTCGGCACTGAATTTTTGTATGAAGATGAGGATTTAGTTATTTTTAAAGATATAAATCCGAAGGCTGTAACTCATTTACTTGCTGTTCCAAAAAAACATATTGCGTCGATTGCGGAAATGGAAGATTCTCATACTCATTTGATCGGAAAACTCTTCCTTGCTTGTAAAAAAATTGCGGATAAGCTTGGCCTCAAAGGATATAACCTTCATGTAAATGTCGGAAAAGAAGGTGGACAAGAAATTTTTCATATACATGTGCATCTACTTTCTAAGTTTTCTCAAAACTAATGTCTTTTGTAAATCTACATTGTCATTCTCATTATAGTCTGCTTGATGGATTTGGAAGTCCTAAAGATATTGTTTTGCGAGCAAAAGAGCTTGGGTATCCAGCTGCCGCTCTAACTGACCATGGTGTAACTTATGGATTGATTGAGCTTTATGATGCCTGTATGGCAAACGGAATAAAGCCTATTTTGGGATGTGAAATGTATATCGCGCCGAGAACAAGATTTGATAAAGAAGCGAAAATCGACAATAGACCTTATCATTTGACTGTATTGGCTAAAAATAATGTAGGTTATCATAATTTACTTAAGCTTGTTACACAGGCTCACTTGGAAGGATTTTATTATAAGCCAAGAGTAGATCTTGGACTTTTGAAAGCGCATGGCGAAGGGCTTATTGCTTTAAGTGGATGTATAACAGCGCAATTACCTCGTGCTATTTTATCAGGAAATGAAGAAGAAATTCATAATGTTGTAAAAACTTATATCGATATTTTTGGAAAAGAAAATTATTTTTTTGAAATACAGGATCACCCTCTTATGGAAGAGCAAAACATTGTAAATCAAAAAATTAAACAATTAGCTGCCGAGTATGACATTTTGATTGTTTTAACAAATGATTCTCATTATCCAAGGCCTGAAGATAGCGAAGTACATGACATCATGCTTTGTATACAAACTCAAACAAATGTAAATGATGAAAACAGAATGAGGTATGTGGGTGATTTTTCGATACCTGATATAAAACAAATGGAAAAGGCGATGGTTGATTTTCCAGGAGCTATAGAAAACACCTTGAAGGTTGCTGAAATGTGCAATGTGCATTTGGATTTTGGAAAAAACTTAATCCCCTCTTTTAAAACTCCTCAAAATGAAAAAGCTGAAGATTATTTGAGAGAACTTTGCGTTGAAGGACTTAAAAATAGATGTGCACCAAAAGAGGTTCCTGCAAACTATACTGAACGTTTGGAATATGAACTTAAAACTGTGAATAGTATGGGGTTTGACACCTACTTTTTGATTGTTTCAGATTTCGTAAGATATGCAAAAAGTAAAGATATTGTAGTTGGACCTGGAAGAGGTTCCGCTGCCGGGTCTATTATTGCGTGGTCGTTGAATATTACCGATGTTGATCCTATTGCCTATGGACTTTTCTTCGAAAGATTTCTAAATCCTGAAAGAATAAGTATGCCTGATATTGATATCGATTTTGCTGATAATAGAAGA
>CALRHQ010000038.1 GCA_943359415.1 Candidatus Peribacteria bacterium | reverse complement strand
AAGACCACTATCACTAAACAAATCGCTATCTTGAACAAATAAGTTATTCATATTTTTTTAAATTTATAATTATTTTTAATCATTATTATCCTAATGTGGGCGAATTTTAGCACTTGTTGGATGTTCTTTCAACTTCTGAAGTACTTTTGCCTCAATTTGTCGGATTCTTTCACGAGTAACTCTGAATTCTTGTCCAACTTCCTCAAGAGTATGTCCAACTCCATCTTTTAGGCCAAACCTCATTTCTATGATCTTTCTTTCACGAGGAGAGAGATATTGCAGCATTTCATGAATATTTTCCTTCAAAAGCTGTCTATTTGTAGATTCTGAAGGCGAAAGCGCATCATCATCCTCGATGAAATCTCCAAGTTTGCTATCTTCCTCAGTTCCAACCGGAGCCTCAAGAGAGACAATGTCTTGTGAAATTTTTAGAATATGACGAACCTTCTTTACATCCATATCCATTTCAGCAGCAAGCTCTTCCACAAGTGGTTCACGCCCAAGCTCCTGAACAAGCCTGCGCTGAGCATGAGTCAATTTATTTATAGTCTCAACCATATGAACCGGAATACGAATTGTTCTGGCCTGATCCGCAATCGCACGAGTGATGGCCTGTCTGATCCACCAAGTTGCATAAGTAGAAAACTTAAATCCTCTATTCGGATCAAACTTTTCTACAGCACGGAAAAGTCCGATATTTCCTTCTTGAATCAAATCCAAAAAAGAAAGTCCACGACCAATATATTTCTTCGCAATACTTACAACAAGCCTCAAATTCGCTTCAGCAAGTTTTGATTTTGCAGATTGATCGCCTTTTGCAATCCTACGTGCAAGCTCAACCTCCTGCTTCGCATTAAGAAGAGGAACTCGTCCAATCTCACACAAATAAAGCCTGATAGAATCATTCGCAATTTCCTTATATTCAGCTTCTTTCTTTTGCTTTCTATCTTTAACCGCCACTACATCAAAAATCTTTTCCTCAGGAACTTCCCCTGCAACCTCAGGAGCGATTTCTTCTTCAATCGGAAAAAGATCGTCATCCTCCAAAATAAACGCATCTTTTGTATCAAGAACCTCTATACCCATATCCATGAACATGCTGTAAAGCTCATCCAAAAGGATCAAATCTTCTTCAACATTAGGCATAGCCTTAAGAAGCTCCTGCTGAGTGATAAAACCTTGCCCTTTTCCCTTCTTCACAAGCTCTTGTACTTCCTTGGGGAACTTAGACAACTGATCATCTGTCGGCTGACTTATAAATTTACTTGTTCGCGCCATTGGAATTATTTAGATAATAATATTTGTTGCTCCTGTAAAAGTTTTAACAATAGGTCTTTATCTTCAGATTTTTCCGCCTCTTTAATCTTCGCCTGCACTTCTTTCAAAAAGTTATTCCTACGACTTTGCTTCATTTTGTCAACCAATTTTTTCACTTCTAGCGCTATCGCTACATCTGAAAAATCTTGATATTTATCTTCGACATAAAGCACATAAACACCGATATCAGCTTTGAAATGAGCGAAAACTTCACTTTCAAAGTCCCACTTTCCCTCACGGGTTCGGGTCGAATTATACTGATTTAAGCACTCTTTGTAAATATTTTTGCCGTCTTCGTCAAAAGCATCTTCATCCAGCGCAGAAGATATTTCTCCAAAAATATGAGGATATCCAAAAATTATTCCAAGAATAATTTCATACACTCCTATTTCGAATTTCTTTAAAGAAGACTCTTCTGAAGAATTAGCCTGAAAACTCTGCCTGGCAGGATGATCTTTTGGCAATTTATAACTATCAATTTCATCATAAAGAACGGTTTCTCCCATAGAAATTTTGCCGGCAAGCTCTTTTACATAAAAATCTCTATCAGTAGGCGTCATAACCTTATAAAAAGGCATAAGTAAATTCATAACACCTTTCCTTCCATCAAAAGTATTTATATCAAAATCTTTAATCAATCTATCCATATAAAAACTTATAAAGTCTTTTGCGGAAGTAACGGCTTCCTTAAAGGCATCTCCACCATTTTCATGAACATAATCAGCAGGATCTTTTTTATCAAAAGCAAAAACAGTCTTAACATTGAACCCTTCAATTTGTAAAATCTCATAAGCCCTTCTCGTAGCCTCAAATCCGGCGCTATCAGTGTCAAAGGAAGTTACAGCATTCTTGGTTATTCTACTCATCATTTTTGCCTGCTCCTTTGTCAAAGCCGTTCCACTTGTAGCAACAATATTTTTAACTCCTTCCTGATACGGCAAAATCACATCAAAATATCCTTCAACAAAAACGACATTATTAGATTCTTTTATATATTTTTTTGCATGAGAAAATCCATACAAAACTTTACTTTTACTATAAATAACATCTTCAGGTGAATTCAAATATTTTGGCATCTGATCGGCCTTAAGAGCGCGTCCACCAAATCCACAAATTCTTCCGAGAGAATCAAAAATTGGGAACATTAATCTCATCCTAAATTTATCAAAAATTTGATCGGAAGAAATATTTTTCACAGAGACAAAACCACTTTTTATCAAAACATCTTTTTTCACACCACTCTTTAAAAGCTCTGTATAAAGAGCATCATAGCTATCCGGAGAAAATCCGATTCGGAATTCTTTTATAGTTTCATCTTTAACTCCTCGAGAATACAAATATTCCAAAACTTTTTTACCGTCATTTGTTGTCAAAAGTTGTTTTTCAAAAAATTCACAAGCAAGCTCGTGCGCGACAAAATATTCATCCTTTTCAGTTTTTCCTTCTTTCTTCAAAACCTTGTCAGATTCTTCAATCTTAAGACCAGCACGATCAGCCAATATTTTTATTGCTTCAGCAAAAGTCACACTTTCAACTTCTTGCACAAAACCAAAAATATCCCCACCTTTATTACATCCGAAACAATGACAAATTTGTTTTTCGGGACTTACAACAAAACTCGGAGTCTTTTCAGTATGAAATGGACAAAGACCTTTAAAGTTATGTCCTGCACGTTTTAGCTGAACATACTGCGAAACAACATCGCTAATATCAAGCCTGTCCTTTATTTCAGTAACAATATCTCTCATAAAATTTTGAAAAACCCGACTGATTTATACTCCAAATCAAGTACAAAAACAACCATCACTCAACATTAAATCATTTTTTTTCTTTAATTTTAGGCAAAAATATCAAAGCAGAACCCAAAAGTAACATCAAAATAAATAGACCAATGATTATAAAAAACTTCTGATTTGTGCTCACAAAAGCAACAGCCATCACACCAAAAACTGCTACGATTAATAAGTAAGACAACACCGCAACTTTTTCGCTTAAACCTATTCCAAGAAGCCTGTGATGCAAATGCTTCAAATCACCACGCCAAAAGCTTTGACCTGATAAGATTCTTCGAAGAACAACCCAAATCATATCCAGAATAGGAAGACCCAATACAAGAAAAGCAGTAGCGACTTTTCCACCTGAAAAAATAGCAAGAGCGGCAATCATAAAGCCAAAAAATGTACTACCACTATCCCCCATCAAAATTTTTGGCGGATAAAAATCAAACACAAAAAAAGCAAGAGCCAATGCAGATAAAATTAGTGCAATTGTAGCTACAGAAAACTGTCCGGCAGGATTTTCATGAATGCCTGGATGAATACTTAAAAGAAAAACCATAAAAGCAGCAATCGCGGAAACACCGCTATTTAATCCACTTATTCCATCAACGAAATTCATTGCATTTATAATAGCAAGAACCCAAAACACAGTAAAAAATGCACCGAACAAATAAATCACAGTCTTAACATCAAACAAAGAAAATGAAAATTTTATAGAAGTAAAATCGATACTTCCAAGAAAAGGAAGTTTTATTGAAAGAACTCCTATCCCAAAAATCACAAGAATCACCGCAGCCAAAAACTGCACAAACAAGCGAAGAAAAGGACTTAAAGAAAATTTATCATCAAAGAATCCAAGCAAAAAAATCAAAGTTCCACCGATCAAAAGTCCAACAACACGAGAATCAAATGGCACAAAAACAATAAGCGAAATCAAAAAAGCCAAGTAAATTGCAACACCCCCATAGTAAGGAATAGGCGCTCTCTTAAACCCATATCTCTCAGGCCGATCCATGAGTCCGATCTTCGGAAAAATCTTCGTCGCTAAAAAAACAAACAAAAGACAAAGCAAAAAAGAAAAAATAAAAATTCCGAAATAATTTGAGAAAAAGTTTTCCACGAAAAGAAGTATGATATGTTTTTAATGAGAGGTAAAGCAAAAATTGTTGGCAAAAACATCCTTTCGAGCTTAGGTGCTTCTTTTGTTTGTAAAATAATGTTATATCTAAAATCAACGCAAAGCGCTCTCAAGGATATTTTTGCCAACAATTTCAACCAACCTTCTTCAAGAAAACATAAAACTTATATTTTTGAAAACTTTTTATATGAATTTGTATCGGAATATTTCATTGAGCGCATTGCGTTTATTTTCATATAAAAGATTAGCCTTAAACAAAAGAAGCTTAAGCTCAAGGGAATATTCCGATACAAATCTATCGATCAAAAGCTTTCAAAAACTCTTCAGATTTGCCTTCTTTGTAAAGTTTTTCCACATCCTCGATTTTCAGAGCATTTTCTACATCAAGATTTCCAATTTTTGTTCTACGAAGTCTTTCAACATAAGCACCGACACCCAAAACTTGCCCCAAATCATGGATTAAAGAACGAATATAAGTACCACTACCACACTTTATTCTAAACGAAATTCTAGGAAGATCATTCTTCAACATTTTAAAGTCTTGAACAAAAATTTTGCGCGGCTCAAGCTTGACCTCTAAGCCCTTTCTGGCCAAATCATACGCCCTCTTTCCTCCAACTTTTAACGCTGAAAACTTAGGCGGAGTTTGCAAAATTTCACCAACAAAATGCTTTTTTATTATATCCTTAATAGGCTGACAATCTTCTTCAAACAAATCTTGGAGTTTCTTCTTTTGATCAGCAGGCAAGCTCTCAGAAATCGGCCCCTCTTCATCATATGTTTCAGAAACAAAACCAAAACGTGCAGTAACTTTATATTCTTTATCCCCTCCCAAAAATTTACTTAAAGATTTTGTTACCTTTCCAACTCCAACAATAAGAAGTCCTGTAGCCAAAGGATCAAGCGTTCCACCATGTCCAACCCTTCTAACTCCAAAAATTCTTCTAAGAGTTCTTACAACAAAAAAACTAGAAACACCCTTTTCCTTATCAATCAAAACAAATCCATCCATATTAAAAATTTTTAAATAAAATTACGTCACGGAAATCTCAGCTTCTCTATTTATAAGGCCTTCAATAACTTGTTTATCATTCCAAGGAAGACGTTTTCCACGTAACATAATCACCTCCTCGCATCCTTTTCCCGCAACAACAACGCAATCCCCTTCTTTAGCCATAGTAAGCGCCAAGCGAATCGCCTCTCTCCTATCAGGGATTTTCCAAAAACCATGCCCTTCCTTTCGCGGAATTCCTGTAGAAACTTGTTCTATAATACTCCATTCATCCTCAGAATACGGATCATCATCCGTAACTATAATATAATCAGAATTTTCATTCACAACTTGTCCCATTTTTGGACGTTTTGACTTATCCCTGCCTCCACCTGTTGCACCAAAAACAGTATATAATTTTCCTTTCGTAAGGCCTTTGTAAAGTTTGGTCAAACTTTCAAGAGACTCAGGAGTATGCGCATAGTCAACAACAACACTGTAAGGCTGACCGGCATAAACCTGTTCAAATCTGCCGGGAACTCCAGTACTTTCTTCAAGCCCTTTTTTTATAATTTCAAGTGGCACACCTATTGCAATACATGCACTAGCCGCAGCCAGAGCATTATAAACATTAAACTGTCCTGGAAGTTTTATTTCCAACGGAATAGCATTATTTGGAACATGTAAAACAAACTTTGATCCACCCGTCGTACTCTCAACATTTTCGCTATAAACGGTCGCATAATTCATTCCATAAGTAATTTTTCTATCTGCAATATACTGATTAAAGAAATTGTAATATTGGTCATCCGCGTTTAGCACAAGCACTTTTGGCACTCCAACTTTTCTGGAATCCATAGAAACTTTTTTGAAAAATTTCCCCTTTTCATTCAAATAATTATTGAAACCCCCATGATATTCAATATGATCAGGAGTAACATTTGTAAAAACACCAACATCAAAATTTATTCCAAGAATTCTAGATTGAGTAACAGAATGAGAAGTCACTTCAACCACAGCATATTTACATCCTTCGTTCTTCATTCGCTTCAGTAAGCCCTGCAGCTTGAATGCACCAAGAGTACTTTGCTTCGTAGTATTGGTCCATTTCGCATCTCCAACTTGAAAATTTACAGTAGAAGTCATCCCAACTTTTTGCCCCCATGCTGTCAAAATATTTGTAATAAGGTTTACTGTCGTAGTTTTTCCATTCGTTCCGGTAACACCTATAACAATCATATTATCAGCAGGATAAAAATTCAGGAATGCCGCAAAAAAAGCCGCAACCTTATGATAAAGAAGCCGTAAAGGATGAGTATCAGGAATAAGTTTTCTTAAAAAATCAAACATAAATTTAAGCAGTTTTCTTAAAAAAATCTTTCACATCTATAACATCTTTTTCAATTTGTTTTTTCAATTCATCAAGATTTTTAAATTTTTGCGTATCACGAATTTTTTCAAAAATTTCCACTTTCATCAATCTACCGGAAAGATCTTTATCTGCAAATTTTTCAAAATCATCAAGGACGTGAGCCTCAAGAATAGGTTCATCTTCACTTATAGTAGGCCTTTTCCCAATATGTATTGCAGCAATAAAACCTTTTTTATTTTGTTCAGAACTACACAAACATCCTCCTCCACATTCACACGCTATAGGCTTAGCAGCAGTAACAATTTTTGGCTTCTCTCCGATAGAAACCTTTCCAGCAAAAACACCTGAAAGTTCACCATCATACAAAACATTAATAGTTGGAAATCCCAATGTTTTCCCAACTCCCAAACCTTTAACAACTTGTCCTTCAATAATTTTCATAATTGAAATATACTAAATTTAGTCACATAAGTAAAAGTAAATGCATTTAAATCTAGAATCTTTTTTCAGAAAACTTACAAGAATACTTCTTTTTGCAAATATTTTTTTTCTACAATCTTACTTAATAAGATTCAAAATATTTTCATATCCGACAAACCTTCAAGAAATTTTAATAGCTTTAACAACACTTTCATTTTTTACACATTCAATATTTTCAAATACATTTTTCAAGAGAATAAAAAAGTTTTACGAACATAAGATTCTAACAGTTTTCAGTCTTTTGACAGCCATTTCTATATTAACAGTAGATCCAATAAATAGTTTGGATTTTTTCAGACATTTAAAATTTTTAGTATTTGCAATTGCATTCGTTTATTTATTTTTAGAAACATTTGAAACAAGTGACGAAAAAATTTCAACAATCAAAATAGGAGGATTTGGAGCAATTAGTTTTGGAATTTTTTCAGTAATTTACAATCTCTCAGGATACAATATTTCGCATGATCTAAGATTACTAGGACCGCTTGATGCAGCAGTTTATCTCGCATATTACATGACTCCATTTTTCATATTTTTCTCAATACAATACATACAAGATTTCACCAAAAATAAAAAAACAAATCTTATTTCAGCAATTTTACTTTTGATTTTAATACTTGCAACTCGTTCAGCAGGAGCAATGATCGGCAGCTTTTTAGTTATTTCAATATACATACTAAAAAACAACGAAATCAAAATACTAAGGTCAAAAGCCACAAAAACAATAATAGCAGTCATAGGAATCACGATGCTTGTCGGCATTCTCTACACAAAAATCATTCCCGCTTTCCAAACGAATTATTCCAGCCTAAATGAACGTCAAGAAATCTGGAAGACATCTTTATATCTTGCAAAAGAGCCTACTAATCTGCTTTTCGGACTAGGACAAGGACAATTTCAAGAATATTATTTACAATCAGCAGACAAAGTTTTGGGACATAAACCTTTGGATTATTACGTACTTCAACCACACAACATATTCTTTTTATTCATTTTTCAATATGGCGCTTTAGGGCTTCTATTCATATCAATTTGCATATATCGAGCCATAAAGAAAACACTCTTGTCGGAAAATTCCACAGACAAGTCCTCTCGAATAATCTTCACGTTCATACTTCTGTATTTCTTACTCCATGGTATGATCGACACACCATTTTTCAAAAATGACATGTTAATATTGTTCATACTTTTCATTGAGCTGGGATTACAAAAGAAAAAATTGACACGGTAAAATGTAATTTTCAAAAGTCAGCTACCCATCCTCGCCAACATCTATCGTTCCATATCCATCCTCACTTTTTCGCTTGTAAACAACATGAACTGTCCCGTCACCTTCATTACGGTATATGTAAAAATCATGACCGATAAGTTCCATCTGATTGATAGCTTCATCCTCCGTCATCAGTCGAAGTTTTTTTAATTTTTTCCGTTTTACGACATTCGACATAACTCCAAATTCATCCTGTGTCGTAAGAACATTTTCCAAAGTCGAAGATGGAAGAAAGTCCCCTTCTTTCGTTCTTCTTTCTTCTGATTCTTTATATTTTTCTATTTGTCTTTCAAGTTTTTCACAAACATTTCGAAGCGCAACCTCCATCGATTCACCTATTTCTTCAGCTCTAATAACCGCATGCGGAACATACATCGTAATTTCAATTTTATTTTTTGCGACCTTCACCTGAACAATAGTTGCCTCATCATCAATCCTATCTGCGTATTTCGCCAAATGCTCGATTTTTTCATGAATAAAATTTTCTTCAATTTCACTTAGAGTGATTGCATCGCGAAGGATTTCAATTCTCATATATTTTTATAGTAAAAG
>CALRHQ010000037.1 GCA_943359415.1 Candidatus Peribacteria bacterium | reverse complement strand
CCGTTTTTTAATAAACAAATTTGATTATCGTCCAAATAAATTACTTTGTTTGTGTCTTTCAAAAATGCCGGAATGTCTGATGCTATAAAGTATTCCCCATGTCTTTTTCCTACTCCAAGGATAAGAGGTGAACCTCTTCTTGCTGCGATTAATGCGTCTTCGTCTTTTTTCATAACTACGATTGCATACCTGCCTTCCATTTCTGCCATTGCTAGTTTTACGCTATCCATAAATGAATGTGTTCTTGCATGATCTTCTATCAAATGTGCGATTACTTCTGTATCTGTTTGTGATCTAAATGTATGTCCTTTTTTTTCAAGATTTTTTTTGATTTCCAAATAATTTTCTAAAATTCCATTGTGAACTAGCACTATTTCTCTGTTTTCCGAAAAATGTGGATGTGCGTTTTTTTGTGTTACACCGCCATGTGTTGCCCATCTGGAATGTCCTATTGCGATATGCGATTCATCTTTTAATTCTTCAATGTCATGTATGTCTCCGATTTTTCCGACCTCTTTGTGAATTAAAATATCTCCTTCTTTTTTATATGCAATTCCCCATGAGTCGTAACCACGATACTCAAGTTTTTTCAGTCCCTCTATCACAATTTTAGGGGAGTGTGTTTTTTCTCCAAAATAGGCAAATATTCCGCACATATGTTTCAATTTTTAACCTGCTGATTTTATATTGTTTTGGCTCGAAAAGCAATGACTTGACGAGTTTGCGCTTTGATTCTATAATTCTCTAGTATTAAGTAATGTTATCTTACGATGAGTGGATCTCTTGAAAATGTTAGTGATGGTTTGGATGATAAACAAGGCGTTAGTTTGACACTTCAAGAACGTGAAAAATTGGAGCGCTTAGTTTGTGCATCCAGTAGTGGGCTTTCGTCTGCAAATTGCGTGTTTGATAAATCTCGTTATCTTGTTTCGGCTGGACCCCCAGTAGAGGGTGGTACGCTGTATCATTTGACGATTACTGAGTGGAGGAATGGTGGACAGCATTGTGAATGTACTTATGATCTGAATACTGAATCATTTATTGGACAGAATCCTAGTCATGCTTTCGTTAAACGATTTTTAGGCGAATGTTATTTAGTTGGACAGATTCATTAAAGATTCTTTGGAATTTTTGTAAGATTTATGGATTTGTTTTTTTTGACGAGGATCATGTCTTCTATTCGAACGCCGAAATTGCCTGCGAGATAGATTCCTGGTTCAACGGTAATGATTGAATTTTCTTTTATTGTGCCTTTGTATTTATCAGATAATGATGGTTGTTCGTGTACATCTAAACCTATTCCGTGTCCTCCTGAATGTCCATAATTTTTACTGTAGTCTTTTTTTACTATCATGTCGCGAGAAAGTTTATCTGCTTTGCTTCCGGTCATTTCGGCTATTATGTTTCTTATTCCATTTTCTTGTGCGTTTAAAACAAGTTCGTAAATCTCTTTTTGTAATTTTGTAGGAGGTGCTGTAAAGACCATTCTGGTCATGTCAGAACAAAAACCTTTGTATTTCATGCCCATGTCGATCATGACGATATCTCCTTTTTTTAAACGTGTTTTATCTGGATTGTGGTGGGGGATTGACGTGTGTTTTCCGAAGGCAACTATTGGATCAAAAGATACTTCTTCTGCCCCAAATTGATATCCAAGTTCTCTGATTTTCCACGCTAATTCTATCTCTGTAGGAAGTTGTTGTTTTCGGCTTTTGTCTGAGATGCAGTTCTGTATAAGTTTTTTGATCACTAGGAAAACTTTTTCATTTATTCTTTGGCTTTTTGTGATGAGTTTTATTTCTTCTGAAGACTTGATTTCTCTTTGTGATTCTATCTGTCCGGAAATGTTTTGAAATTTTATTTTATGGTTTTTTATCTGACAAAGTTTTTTGATTTTTTTGAATCTTGAAATTGTTAAATTATCTTCTTCAATTTCTATGATTTTTGTGTTTTCTTTCTTTAAAATTTCCTGCCAATTTTCTTTATTTAGTTCTATGACTTGGATTCCGTTTTTAACGGATTTTTTTGCGCGTTCTATATATCTGAAATCTGTTAATAAATATGTTTTTTGGCTAGTTATAAGTAAAATCCCGTTTGATCCTGTAAAATTTGATAAATATTTTATATTTGATTTGTCTGTGATTATTTTCAAATTAGGCATGTTTTAAAAAGTATTTTATGATTTCTTCAGGTAGAAGAATTTCTTTTGGAAGATCTTTTAGTGCTTCTAAAATTTCTGATTTTTGGTATCCAAGTTTTACAAGTGCATCGATAACTTCTTTATTTACTTCTATTTTGCTATGTGTTCGTGAAAGGTTCGCAATGTCTGAGATTTGAACTTTGTCTTTTAGTTCTAAAATAAGACGTTTTGCAGTTTTACCTCCGATTCCAGGAATTTTTGTAATGAATGCCTCGTCTTCATTTAATATTGCTGATTTTAATTTATCTATGTGTGTGTTTAGGGCTTCTACTGCAGTTCTTGGTCCAATTCCGCTAACGCTTATCAATTGCGTGAAAAAATCTAATTCGTCTTCGGTTTTGAATCCGTAGAGGTCTATTGCGTCTTCTTTTACATTTGTATAAACAAAAATTTCTGTTTCTGTTTTTTCTTCCATGTCGGCTAAAAGATTCCTAAAAATGCTTACGAAATATCCGACATTTCCTGTATCGATTATTATTCCTTTTGAATTTTTCTTTATTATTTTCCCTTTCAAATATGCAATCATTTCTTTGTTGGTTATCTTTTCTTTTTCATTTTTATTGGACGTGTCATAAGTCTTTGAAGTGCGAAAACGCTTCGGCCTGAAACTTTCATTTTTGGCTTTTTCATGCTGTCTTTTTGACTATACTTTTTCTCTACTATTTTTTCGAAATGTTCAAATTTGTTCATTTGATTATTTCTTTTGAAATTTTTTTAGGAATGTTTTTTTGAAACTTTCAAACTTATTTTTTTTGATTGAGTTTCTTGTTTTCTGCATCAATTCTAACAGGAAATGTAAGTTGTGAATAGTCATCAGGCGAAGTCCCAAAATTTCATTTTCAAAAATCAAATGTCTCAAATAACTTCTTGAAAAGTTTTTGCATGTGTAGCATTTACAAGTTTTTTGAAGAGGGGAGGAGTCTAATTTATATTCGCTTTTTTTGATGCTGTGGCGACCTTCCAGATTCCAAAATGAGCCATGTCTGGCCATTCGTGTAGGATGTACGCAGTCGAACATGTCTATGCCTCTTTCTACGCATTCAAAGAGGTCTTCCGGTGTACCGACTCCCATCAAATATCGTGGCCTGTTGTTGTCCAAATAGGGGATTACGGTTTCAATCATTTCATGCATTTTTTCTCTACTTTCTCCTACCGAAAGTCCGCCGATTGCGTTTCCTGGAAGGTTTTGTGAATTTACAAATTTTGCTGATTTTATTCGTAAATCTTTAAAAAGTCCTCCTTGAACGATTCCGAATAAGGCTTGTGGTAGCAATTTTTTCGATGATTTTTTCGAAAGTTTGTTGTGTTCTAAAATACATCTTTCAAGCCATCTATGTGTTCGTAACATAGATTCTTCATAATATTTTTTTGTTTTCTGTGCTGAAGCACATTCATCGAAGGCCATTATTATGTCTGCACCAATGTCATGTTCGATTTGTATTACTTTTTCTGGAGTGAGAAAGTGTGTTTGTCCGTCTATGAACGATTTGAATTTTACGCCTTCTTCTGTGATTTTTACTTGAGTTTTGAAATCTTTATTTTTTGTGAAACCTTTTTCTTCAGCGAGCGAAAAAACTTGAAACCCCCCTGAGTCCGTGAGAATCGGCTTGTTGAAGTTCATCCATTTATGCAGTCCTCCCATTTTTTTAATAACTGCTTCTCCAGGTCTTAAAAATAAATGATATGTATTTGAAAGAATTATTTGTGCTTCGATGTCGTTTAAATCATCTGGAGAAAGTGTTTTTACGCTCGCTTTTGTTCCGACCGGCATGAAGACTGGAGTTTCAATATCCCCATGTGGAGTTGAAAAAATCCCTGTACGGTATTTTTTATTTTTCTGATTGTGTGTGATTTTGAAATCGAACATTTTATATTTCTCCTTTTAAAAATTTTTGTCGTAAATCTTCATCGAATTTTTCTATTGCGTATCTTAACATTGTTCTTGGCATTGAGGTATAGTGCTTTTTTAAAAATGTTAATTCCGTCTTTATGTTGCGATTTCCAACTTCACGAAGCATCCAACCGACTGCTTTGTGGATTAAGTCGTGTTTGTGATTTAACAGTATCTCTGCGATTTTCAGAGTGTCTTCGTATTTTTTATTTCTGATGAAGTAGAAAGTTGTGAGTATTGATATTCGTTGTTCCCAAAGATTTTTTGAATTTGCATATTTGTATAAATATTTTTTGTCTGTGTTGTTGAAATATGGACCGAGCAGTTTTGGGGCTGACAGATCAACTAAATCCCAGTTGTTCACGTGTTTGATATTTTTTATGTAGAGTTTTATAAGGTTTGTTTTTTCTGTTTCATTTTTTGATTTTTCAAATTTTTCGATGATTATGAAAAGTGCTGTAACTCTATATTCATGTATAGGATCTTGTAGTAGTTTTTCTGTATCTTGTAGCGAAATTTCCTTGTAATATTCTTTTGCTATTTTCCTTTGATCAGGAACAGTTATTCCAATAAATTTGTCGTTTTCTCCATATTCACCTTTTGATGTTTTAAAAAATCTTGGAAAAAAATCTGCCTTTTCTTTGTCGGCTTTGTTTTGTAAATCCAGTTTTATGTTTTTTAAAAAGTCCATAGAGCGCTTTTATAAGCGTATTCTACTTCTTTATGACAATTTTGTTAACTTAAAAATTATGCTTGTTGATGCATCATCCAGTCATCCATTGCGTAAATTGGTTTTGAAAGGAATTCTGAAAGTCTGCGAGGTTGTTCAGCTACCCAGCCAAGCCCGCTTCTTAGTTTTTCAATACCTTTGCCTATAACTGGAAATCTTTCCAAAGTTCTTTGTAATGGACGGGCGATTCCACGTTCATAAACTTCTTGAATGCTTCTTGGAATTGCATTGAAAATATTTGCGTAATTTTCTATAGAAGTTGTGAATATTCTTCCAAAATTTGCCATGTATTTTAATGGATGTTTGATGGTGCTTAATGGATGAAGAATCGGATTTATTGCCATTTTTAGGGTTGCACCAATTGCTGCTCCTGTAGTTTCAGCAATTTCCCAAACTCTTCTTCCTGCTGTTCCTGCTGTTGCGTCTAGAATATCTCCTGCAGCATAAACCGGTTCAACAAACATATTGTGTCTTTCTGGCGCCCCTGCTTTTCCAAATCTCAAAAATCCATGAACTTTCCCCATCTTATCCTGTATTTTTCCCTCGATTGCTGCTCTTTGTGCGTCTAATTTATTACGCATTTGTTGAAGCTCGTTGCCACCGCCGCCATGTGATTCTGCGTGACCTCCGCCGTGAGCATCATGTCCATGGGCTTCTGCTGCATGTCCATGATCTGCTGCTGGAGCATCGTGTCCGTGGGCCTCTGCTGCGTGTCCGTGATCTGCTGCTGGAGCATCATGTCCGTGGGCCTCTGCTGCGTGTCCGTGATCTGACATAAGTTTATTATTAATCGGTATTATATTATAACACCTATCTTATAATTCATCAACAGTGACGAATGCATAATTATTATCTCTGTACCATTTTATCACCTCTGGAAGCGCTCCAAGTGTAGATTTGCTTATGATATGCATAAGCACAATTGAAGTGTCAGGTGGGTTTAATGTAGCGTAAAAATATGTTTGATGACGTCCGGCTGCACTATTTTCGTGATGCTGGTAATCTCCTGTGCCATTTGTCCAATGTATCCATTTCCAACCATTTCCTTCGATTATGCTATTAGTGTAATCATTGAATCCTCCATATGGATATCTGAAGTATGGAAATACATCAACTCCTGTTATATTTTTCATTATATTTCTTGTTTCCTCAGTTTGCCAAATTATTTCTTCTCTTGAAAGTGTACGAAAATCTGGATGATTGTAGCTATGGCTGGCCAATCTGTGTCCGTCTGCAATTATTCTTTTCATTTGCTCCGGTTGATGCTGTGCTACGGCTCCAAGCATGAAAAATGTTGAAGGAGCATTGTATTTGTTTAAGGTATCTATGAATGGATCAATTTCTCCGTAGCCATCGTCAAATGTTAATGCAACTTTTTTATTTGTGATATTCATCGCAAAACTTATAGGAGATGAATCAAATTCTATTAAATCTTTGATTTTGAAAGTGAATTCTTTTTCGTATGATCCTATTTCCGATGGAGTTATCGTATTTATGAAAAATGTCCCTTCTTCGCCTGGATTTACTTTAGATTCAGATAGTTCTGTTTCTGTGTTTTGATTATTTTCTTGTAAATATGCTTTGTAATCGCCTGATTTATACCAAGGAGTTTTTCCAGTGTTCTTTAGAGTTATTTGGATTTGTTTTTCTTTGTTTGGAAGATAATTGTCTTTCATTGCTGGATTTGTATATTCATAAGAATATGAATCTACATAATTTCCTTCAACAATAATATCGAAATCTAAAGTTTCTGTTCTTAGTAATTTTTTATTTTCAATAAGTAATCCAAATTTTTCTTTGTAGTATCCTGCGTTTTTTGGAGCTTTGATTTGAAAATCAAATGTTAATGTTTCATTTGTGTTGATTTCTTCTTTTTTGTTTTTGTCTGATATTTTGTATAGAATAGGGGATTGCCAATTTTCGCTTTCTGAAGCGTAAATATTACTGTTTGTTTCGTTTGGGAAAATTGATTTTAAGTAAAGCTTGTTTTCTGAATTTTCAGAAAGATCCCAAGAATTTTTTCCTGTGTTTTGAAAAATTATTGTAAGATTTTTTTCTTCATTTTCTTCTAGATTGATTGTATCATTTTCTGATGAAATTATTTCGTAATCATAGTTTTGAATTTTTTCAGTGCGTGGATTTGTAGATTCATTTATTGCTATAAGAACCTGTGTTTTTAAGTTTTGTGAAAGATTTGTTTGGAAATAAAATATACTGCTCATTAATCCAATCGCCAATAAGGCAAGTATTTTGTTTTTCATTTTTGTTTTGGTTTTTATTTTTTAAATCCAAATATTTTACCATGAAATAGGTAAAATTACAAACTATGTTGCTGAATTAGAAAGGGAATGAATGCTTTATTTCGAAGTTGAAAATTTTTGTTTTGAAATTATTTGAAGAAAAGCGTGAAAAATCACATTGTTTGAGCGAAGCGAGTTTGTGATTTTTAGCTTTTCGAGAATAAATTTCATCAAAAATTTGAATTGAGAAAGAAAGTATTTATTCTTTTTCTTTTCTAAGCAACATATCTGTAAGTACAATTGCACACATGGCTTCTGCAACTGGAATTATTCTTGGAGCGAGGCAGCAATCGTGACGGCCTAAGACTTGAATTTCTGTGTTTTTGAGGTCTTTTGTAATTGTTTTTTGTAATTTTGCTATTGAGGCTACAGGTTTTATAGCTAATCTTATTATTATATCGTCACCTGTGGAAATTCCACCCAAAATTCCGCCTGCATTGTTTGATAAAAAATGAATTTCCTTATTTTTCATCTCTATTTGATCATTATTTTGGCTTCCTGATAATCTTGTTGACGCAAAGCCAGATCCGAATTCTATGCCTTTAACTGCCCCTATAGACATAAGTGCTTTTGAAAGTTCTGCATCTAATTTATCAAAAACAGGTTCTCCTAAACCTTTTGGTGGATTTTTTATAATAATTTCTATTATTCCTCCTACGCTGTCTCCATTTTTTCGTGCATCTTGGACGATCTTCATCATTTTTAAAAATGCTAATTTATCTGCAGTACGAAGCGGATTTTCTTCTATAAAATCTTTGTCGAAATCTTTAGCTTTTATCTTTCCGATTTGAAGAGTATGTCCGAATATTTCTGTTTTATTTTCTTTCTTTAAAATTGCTTTGGCTATTGCACCTGCCATTACTCTGGAGACTGTTTCTCTTCCCGATGCTCTTCCGCCTCCTGTTTGATTAGCTATGGTGTTATTTTTGCTATTTCCGTATTTGATAAAATATGAGATATCTGCGTGCCCAGGTCTGAATGAATTTGTGATGTTTTTGTAATCTTGTGGTCGTGTATTTTCATTTTTTACCACTAAAGTTATTGTTTTTCCGTCTGTTTTTGAGTTTTTTAGGCCTGATTGTATTAAAACTTCGTCTTTTTCAAACCTTGTCGTTGAAATTTTAGGATCTTTTGGTTTCCTGCGATCCACCTCTTTTTGAATGTCTTCTTGGCTTATCTCTAGGTTTTCTGGACATCCCTCAATTTGCGCTCCCATTTCAGGGCCGTGAGATGTTCCCCATGTGGTTACGACAAAAATTTTTCCGTATGAATCTCCGGAAATTTTTTTATCTTTTTCCATCTGGAATATGAATGAAAAATTATTCTTCTGTTTCTGCTGCTGTTTCTTCAGTTACATCTTCTTCTTTTCCTTTAGCTGCTTTTTTAACTTTCTTTGCTGCGGTCTCTTGTGCCTTTTTCATTTTAGCTACGAATTTATCCACACGTCCTGATGTATCTATAAGTTTTTGCTTACCTGTGTAGAATGGATGGCAATTTGAACAGATTTCAGTTTGAAACTCATCTTTTTCCATTGTTGAACCTGCGATGAATTCTCCTCCGCAAGCGCATTTAAATGTGATTGTTTTGTATTGTGGATGTATTTCAGCTTTCATGTTGTGTGTGTGAATGATTATCTTTTAGATTTTTCGTGCCGGTAATATACTTTAAAATGATTATCAATGCAAGTAAAATTGAAATAATTGTAAGTGCTATTTGTTTATAGGCCGTAATCCTCATTACGCTCACAAAAAAATCTTTATTAGAAAACTCACCGGAATTGTCTTTTATTGTTAACCTTACTTTATATTTTCCTGTTTGATTAAAGTCATATGTGACTGATTTTCCTTCTTTTGTTGTGGATTTTAATTGGTCAGGTGGAGTGTCTATTGTAATTATAGAAGCAGATGTTGCTTTGTTTGTTTGTGATGTTGTCGATGGTGAAG